>NZ_JOJF01000002.1:0-515607 GCF_000720265.1 Nocardia sp. NRRL WC-3656
TGAACCTCGGCAACGACCATGAAGCCAAACCCACCGCTCCCAGGTGATTCGGAACCCGATGGCTGCGGGCTCTATCACCACGAAAGAAAGGTAAGGATGGTCATGGAACCCCGTTTCGCTCTGTTCAGCAACGAGATCGCCGCCAAGTTCGTCAAGCGGATCGGTAACGCCGGCCAGGTCGTGGACAACTCGCCGCTGCCCAAGGCGACGCAGGAACTGGTCAAGCTGCGCGCCAGCCAGATCAACGGCTGCGGCTTCTGCACCGATATGCATTCCAAGGATGCGGCCGCCGCGGGCGAGACCTCGGTGCGGCTCAACCTGGTCGCCGCGTGGCGAGAGGCGATCGTGTTCACCGACGCCGAGCGGGCCGCGCTCGCGCTGACCGAGGAAGGCACCCGCCTCGCCGATGTCCACCGGGGCATCAGCGAGGAGACCTGGCAGCAGGTGCGCAAGCACTACGACGACGAGCAGATCGGCGCCCTGATCTCGCTGATCGCGCTGATCAACGCCTACAACCGGCTCAACGTCATCGCGGGCACCCCGGCGGGCACCTACGAGCCCGGCATGTTCTGACCGCCGCACGCGAATTCGGGCCCGGCGCAGGATCGTTCGATCCCGGCCGGGCCCCGTCGCGTCCGCCGCGTCTGTGGGGACCGTCACGTCCGCCCACCCGGCCGAATCCACTCGCGCCGCGCCCCTGGTACAGTCACCCTCGTGCAGCGCGCGTATTTCTGGTTTACCAAGCCGGCCCCGGGTGGGTCGGTCGGTGACCCGCGCTGACCTTCTCCCACCCCGAGCCGGATTGCAGACCGGCTCCACGGGATCTCGTTCGGTGGGTCGGCCTGAGAAAAGGAACCCATCATGACCACCGCAGCCGACGTCGATGCCTCACACAGTGACCTCGACGATCAGCGCACGCTGAGTATCAGCCCCCTGCTCTCGCCCGCCGAGGTTCGCCGCGAGCATCCGATCGACGATGCGCTCGCCGACACCGTGCGGGCCGGCCGCGCCGCCACCGTGAAAGTCCTCGACGGCGCCGACGACCGCCTGATGGTCGTCGTCGGTCCGTGTTCGGTGCACGACCCCGAGGCCGCTCTCGACTACGCGCGCCGTCTGGCTGCCAAGAGCGCCGAACTCTCCGATCGCCTGCACATCGTGATGCGGGTCTACTTCGAGAAGCCGCGGACCACGCTCGGGTGGAAGGGCCTCATCAACGATCCGCATCTGGACGGTTCGTTCGACGTCAACACCGGTCTCGGACTGGGGCGGCGGCTGCTGGTCGACATCACCGGTCTCGGCCTGCCGGTGGCCTGCGAATTCCTCGATCCGATCACGCCGCAGTACATCGCGGATCTGGTCTCCTACGGTGCGATCGGCGCGCGCACCGCGGCCAGCCAGGTGCACCGGCAGCTCTCCAGCGCGCTGTCGATGCCGGTGGGGATCAAGAACGGTACCGACGGTGATGTGCAGGTGGCCGTGGACGGGGTGCGCGCGGCCGGGGCCAGCCACGTCTTCCCCGGCACCGACCTCGACGGTCGCTCGGCGCTGATCCGCACCAGCGGCAACCCGGACTGCCACGTGATCCTGCGCGGCGGGAGCGCCGGCACGAACTACGACGCCGCCTCCGTCGCCGAGGCCTGCCTGCGCCTGGAGAAGGCCGGGCTGCCGCAGCGAGTGGTCGTCGACGCCAGCCACGGCAACAGCAACAAGGACCACAACAAGCAGGTCGACGTGGTCACCGATATCGCCGAGCGCATCGCCGCGGGTGACCGCGCGGTGGTGGGTGTGATGATGGAGAGCTTCCTGGTCGCCGGCCGTCAGGACCTCACCCTCGGCCACGCCGACGATCTGACCTACGGCCAGTCGATCACCGACGCCTGCCTGGACTGGGAGACCACGGCGGCGCAGCTGGACCGCCTCGCCGACGCGGTGGCCCGGCGCCGCGGCTGAGACAGTCTCGCGGTCGCCTTCGTTCGCGGCTCGGGGCGAAGGTGACCGCTCGATCGTGCGCCGCGCCGATCACACGTGGGCCGCGTGCAGACGGCGGACCGCCTCGTCGAGTGTGTCGTCCCGCTTGCAGAATGCGAAGCGCACCAGGCGGTTCCACGATTCGCGGTCGTCGGCGAACACCTCGATCGGGACCGCGACGACGCCGAGCCGCTGCGGCAGCTCCCGGCAGAAGACCAGTGCGTCGGCCGAACTCAACGGGCTGATATCGGCGCAGACGAAATAGGTCGCATCGCTGCGCTTGACCCGGAATCCGGCATCGGCCAGTGCCTCCGAGAGCCGAATGCGCTTGTCGGACAGGCTGTCACGGAGATCGGCGACCCACTGCTGCTCGTGTTCGAGGGCGTAGGCGACCGCCGGCTGGAACGGCCCGCCGCCGACGAAGCTCATGAACTGCTTGGCGGCCAGCACCCCGTCGATCAGTGGTGCCGGGCCGCACGCCCAGCCGATCTTCCAGCCGGTGACGCTGAAAGTCTTCGCCGCACTGGAGATCACGATCGTGCGTTCGACCATGCCGGGCAGCGTCGAGATGCTGATGTGGGTGTTGCCGTCGTAGACGAGATGTTCGTACACCTCGTCGGAGACCACGATCAGGTCGTGCTCGCGTGCCAGCTCCGCGATCGCCTCGAGGTCGGCCCGGGACAGGATCGCGCCGGTCGGGTTGTGTGGCGAATTCAGCAGCAGCATACGGGTTTTCGGCGTGATCGCCGCGCGCAGGCTGTCCAGGTCGAGGACGAATCCGTTGCCGTCCGGCACCAGCCGCGCGGTGCGGCGGGTGGCGCCGGCCAGGGCGACCACCGCGGCGTAGGAGTCGTAGTACGGCTCGATCAGCACCACCTCCTCGTCGGCCTCCACCAGGCCGAGCACCGCCGCCGCGATCGCCTCGGTGGCGCCGACGGTGACCACGACCTGCGATTCGACGTCGTAGTCCACCCCGTAGCGGCGCTTCCGGTCCGCCGCGATCGCCCGGCGCAGCACGGGCATCCCGCGCCCGGGTGGGTACTGGTTCAGCCCGTCGGCGATGGCGGTGCGGGCCACCTCCAGCATCGCGGCCGGGCCGTCCGAATCGGGGAATCCCTGGCCGAGGTTGATCGCGTCGTGGCGCACGGCCAGCTCGGTCATCTCCGCGAAGATCGTGGCGCGGAACGGGCGCAGGCGGGCGACGGTGGGGATGGCTGGCATGGTCCCAACGTAGCGATACCGCCGTCGTGCCCGCGGCGCACACCCCGGGCCGGGGACCGGGGCGATGCTTGCCGCCCGTTCGCTACGGTTGCGGTGCGATAGCGAAAGGCTATGTTTCACATTTCATTCGGGCTTCTGACCTGCATGGTTGTGCGGTTTCCTGGTGACAGCTAGCCTCCCCGTGTTCTATCTCACAACCACTTCGGTGGTGGCTCGAAAGGGGCGATGTATGGCCTCCTATCTCGACCTTCTGCTGCATCCGGCGGCGGGAACGGTCCTCGGATACATCAACGACACCCTGCACAACATCTTCAGCAACGATTGGGGCTGGGGATCCTCGACGCCGAACTGGGGTACCGGATCGTCCACGGGCAACTGGGGACTCGGTTCGAGCACCCCGGACATGTGGACCGGTTCGTCCACTCCGTAGTCACGAGCCGCCGGGACGCTCGATGCGTTCCGGCGGCTACGCCGGATCCCGGGGCAGGCGAATGCCGCCGAGCTTCGCGGGATTGGCGACATCGTAAGTGCCCCAGACCAATCCGTCGCGGACGGTGAAACCGACCACGCGCGGGGGTGATCCCGGCGCACCGTTGCGCGGGCCGCGCTCGTGCAGCAGCAACCCGAGTTGGCCGTTGACGCCGACGAATTCGAATCGATCGGAACCGGTGGGCGAGAGTTCGGCCTGTTCCACCTGATACATCCGGATGAGGCCGAGGACGAACCGCGCGATCTTGTCCGCGCCGACGATCGCCCGCGCCGCCGTCTTCGCGGTGCCGCCGGTATCGCCGATGAACACCGAATCCGGATGCAGGGCCGCGACGACCGCCGCCACATCGCCGGAATACAGCGCCTCGAGCAGCCGCTGGACGGCGGCCAGATGTTCGGTGTCCGATACCGGTTCCGGGGCCGCGGCCAGGGATTTCCGGGCCCGGACCGCGAGCTGGCGGGCCGCCTCGGGCGTCACCTCGAGCAGTTCGGCGATCTCGTCGAACGGCACCGAGAACCCGTCGTGCAATACGAAGGCCACCCGCTGCGGCGGCGTCAGGGTGTCGAGGACCACCAGCGCGGCGAAACGGCAATCCTGTTTGCGCACCACCGATTCCAGCGGATCCGGCAGGCTGGAGGGCGTCACGCGGGTCACGATCGGCTCCGGAAGCCATTGTCCCACATAGCTTTCCCGTCGGACAGCGGCGCTGCGCAGCCGATCCAGGCAGATCCGGCTGACCACGGTCGTCAGCCAGGCGCGCAGGTCCTCTATCTCGGACTGATGGGTGGTGGCCAGCCGCAGCCAGCTCTCCTGCACCGCGTCCTCGGCGTCGGCCACGCTGCCGGTCAGCCGATAGCCCACCGAGAGCAGATGCGCCCGATGAGATTCGAACAAATCGGCGAGCAACGCGGCAACCATTGGTCCGATTCTACGGTCGCCGGAAATCCGCTGGGCCACCGCTGGGTTGCGTGCCAGCATGAAGCGGTGGAGGACTGTGAACTGACCGACGGGACGGTGTGGTTGTCGCGCCCGGCCGAGGCCGATATCGACGCGATCGTCGCGTGCTGCCGGCAGCCGTCGATCCCGGAGTGGACGACGGTGCCGGTGCCGTATCGGCGGGCCGACGCGGTGGGATTCCTGACCGATATCGTCGCACCCGGGTGGGCGGCCCGCAGTCCGGTCTGGGCCGTGCGCACGGCAGCGCAGGGGCCGGTGGCCGGCATGGTCGGCCTCGAGGCCGGGCCGCAGCCCGGGGCCGCCGAGATCGGCTTCTGGCTCAGCGACGCGGTGCGCGGGCGCGGGTTGATGACCCGCAGCGTCCGGCTGGTCTGTGATTTCGCTTTCGCCGCCGAGGGGCTCGGCCTCACTCGGATCGAGTGGCGGGCGTTCGTCGGCAACCTCGCCTCCGCCGCGGTGGTGCGGCGGACCGGCTTCCACTACGAAGGGCTGCTGCGCGGGGCGGCTGTGCAACGCGGCGTGCGCAGGGATTCCTGGGTCGCCGGGCGGCTGGCCGGCGACCCGCCGGAGCCGGCCACCGACTGGCCGCCCCTGCGCGGGTCCGGATCGGCGCTCTGACGCGTCCGGCTGCGAGTGCGCTCACAGCGAACATCTGCCCAGCTCGCGTAGGGTTGATGAAGGTTTGTCGGGGGTCCCGGCAACAATGTGGGACGTATTCCTCGTGCGCAGGGGGCGCAGGGGGCCGGCCCGAGAATCTGGAGGAGGTGCCGTGACGGACGGACCGCTCATCGTGCAGAGCGACAAGACCCTGCTGCTCGAGGTCGACCACGAGCAGGCCGATGCGGCCCGGCAGGCGATCGCGCCGTTCGCCGAACTCGAACGCGCACCCGAGCACGTGCACACCTACCGGGTCACGCCGCTGGCGCTGTGGAACGCGCGGGCGGCGGGGCACGACGCCGAACAGGTCGTCGACGCGCTGGTCAGCTATTCGCGTTATGCGGTGCCGCAGCCGCTGCTGGTCGACGTGGTCGAGACCATGGCCCGCTACGGGCGGTTGCAGCTGGTCAAACATCCCGCCCACGGCCTGATGCTGGTGAGCCTGGATCGCGCGGTGCTGGAAGAAGTGTTGCGGCACAGAAAGATTCAGCCCATGCTCGGCGCCCGCATCGACGACGACACGGTCGTCGTGCACCCGTCCGAGCGCGGGCGGATCAAACAGATGCTGTTGAAGATCGGCTGGCCCGCCGAGGACCTCGCCGGCTACGTCGACGGCGAGGCCCATCGCATCGATCTGGACTTCGCCACGCACGAATGGCATCTGCGCGACTATCAGGAGCTGGCCGCCGACTCGTTCTGGGCCGGTGGTTCCGGTGTGGTGGTGCTGCCCTGCGGGGCGGGCAAGACCATGGTGGGCGCCGCCGCGATGGCCAAGGCCCAGGCGACGACGTTGATCCTGGTCACCAACACCGTGGCGGGTAGGCAGTGGAAGCGAGAACTGCTCGCCCGCACCTCGCTGACCGAGGACGAGATCGGGGAGTACTCCGGCGAGCGCAAGGAGATCCGCCCGGTCACCATCGCGACCTATCAGGTGATCACCCGCAAGACCAAGGGCGAATACAAGCACCTGGAACTGTTCGACAGCCGCGACTGGGGCCTGGTCATCTACGACGAGGTCCACCTGCTGCCCGCCCCGGTGTTCCGGATGACCGCCGACCTGCAGTCGCGGCGCCGGCTCGGGCTCACCGCGACGCTGGTGCGCGAGGACGGCCGCGAGGGCGACGTGTTCTCGCTGATCGGCCCGAAGCGCTACGACGCGCCGTGGAAGGACATCGAGGCCCAGGGCTGGATCGCGCCGGCCGACTGCATCGAGGTACGGGTCACCCTCACCGAAGCCGAACGCATGACCTACGCCACCGCGGAACCGGAGGAACGCTACAAGCTCTGCTCCACCGCGCGCACCAAACTTCCCGTCGTCGAATCCATCCTGGCCCGGCACCGCGACGCGCCCAGCCTGGTGATCGGGGCCTATCTCGATCAGCTCGACGAACTCGGCGAACACCTCGACGCGCCCGTCATTCAGGGCTCGACCCGAACCAAGGAGCGTGAGGCGCTGTTCGACGCGTTCCGCAACGGTGAAATCCCGGTCCTCGTGGTCAGCAAGGTCGCGAACTTCTCCATCGATCTGCCGGAAGCGTCCGTGGCCGTGCAGGTTTCGGGCACCTTCGGTTCCCGTCAGGAGGAGGCCCAGCGTCTGGGCCGGCTGCTGCGCCCGAAGTCCGACGGTGGTCAGGCGCATTTCTACTCGGTGGTGGCACGTGACACGCTGGATGCCGAATACGCGGCCCACCGCCAGCGTTTCCTTGCCGAACAGGGGTATGCCTATCGCATCACCGATGCGGACGATCTGCTGGGCCCGGCGATCGGGTAGGGCAGCCGATCGGGCCACGGTGGGCGCGCCGCTGGGTTACCGCTGCCGGACAGATGTGAGGATTTGACACGTGCGACGCTTCGAATTCGCGGTCGACCGCGAACATGCCCGGGCGGTGAACGAAGTCGTCCGCGATATCCGGCGGCTGCGGATCCTGGCCTTCACCGCGGCCATCGTGCTCGGCCTCGGTACCGCGGGGCTGATCTGGCTCAATCACCCGTATTCGTTCCTCCTGGCGGTGGCCTTCGCATTGGCGACCATCACCGCGCTGTTCGTGGCGCTGTGGACGCCGTACCGCTCGCGCATCGAGAAGTTGTACGCCGAGGGCGAGCTGGTCCCGGCCGTGGTGTCGGGACGGCACCCGAAGGGGATCACGCTGCTCGCGCTGGTGAACCTCGCCAAACCCGGCGCCGTGCCGCGCTACGCGCTGATCACCCGCGTCGTACGTGCCCTGCCGGGGCACGACACCGACGCGGGGGAGCAGGTTCCGGCGGTGACCGTGCGGGCCGATCGCGCGCCGCGGTCGGTCGGCGATCTGCGCCAAGCGGTGAGCGCCATGCCGATCGCCTGGGGCACCCGCGACCTGGGCGTGATCGAGCGCGCCCGGACCTCGATCAGCGATGTGGAGTGGAAATTGCTGGCCGACAATCTCGGCCTCGCCGAGAAAGTGGGCCGCGTCGATTCCCAACGGCTGCTGCTGGATCCGCAGCAACTGCCCGAGGAACTGCGCGGGTGACGCGTGTGGCGGTTCCGGCGCGCAGCGGGGCCGACTAGCATCGGCTGATGGTCGGCACACCGTGCCGCGAAAGGGGTGGAGGGTCGATGAAGTCGCATGCCTGGGCACGGTGTCTCACGGCGGGAGCGTTGTGCGGGGTGGCGCTGGTGCTCCCCGCTCAGGTGCAACCGATCCCGGCGCTGGCCCAGCCCGCCGCCGATCCGTTCACCGGATCGCCCGGCCTCGGCGACCCCTACTATCCCGACGACGGCAACGGCGGCTACGACGTGCAGCACTACGACGTCGCCATCGATTACGACCCGCCGAGCAGGCATCTCGCCGGTACGGCGCGGATCGACGCGGTGTCGACGCAGCCGCTGCGCGCGTTCAACCTCGACTACGCCGGGCCCGCGGTGTCCAAGGTGTCGGTGAACAACCTGCCGGCGGGCTTCACCACCGGCGGTGAACACGAACTGACCGTCACACCGGCGCTGCCGGTGCTGCCCGGGCTGCCGTTCACGGTGACGGTCGACTATGCGGGTAACGAATCCGACGACCCCGATTCCGGCTGGACCATCTCACCGAGCGGCGGTGCCTTCGCCGCCGGTGAGCCGCATTCGGCGACCACCTGGTACCCGCTCAACGACACACCCTTGGACAAGGCGACTTTCGACTTGCAGGTGACGATTCCGCAAGAGTGGCAAGCGGTTTCGAACGGCCTGCGAATCAGCGATACCGTCGCCGGCGACAAGCGCACCGTGACGTGGAGTTCGAAACATCCCTCGATCGGCTATCTCACCACCGTCGCGATCGACCACTTCGATTTCCTCGAACAGCGCCGCGCGAACGGCACACCGCTGATCAGCGCCTTCGCGCCGGGTGCGGACAAGGGCAGGGCACTCGAGCAGCGGCTGCCGGAGGTGCTCGATTTCCTCGAATCCCTCTACGGCCCGTATCCGTTCGAAAGCGGCGGCGGTATCTACGTCGACACCGACCTGCACTTCTCGCTGGAGACCCAGACCCGGCCCATCTACGCGCCGTGGACCGATTTCAACACCGTTGTCCACGAGAACACCCACCAGTGGTGGGGTGATTCGATGTCGGTGCGGAACTGGTCGGATGTGTGCCTCAACGAATGCTTCGCCAGCTATACCGCCGATTATCTGTGGCCGGAACGGAAAGAGGGTAAGGATGTCGACGCCCTCTATCGCCGCACGATCGCCAAAACCCTCGACAAGCCCGCCTACTGGGAGATTCCGCTGCAGAATCCCGGCGCCGGAAACGAATTCACCACGGTGTATTCGCGCGGACCGCTGTTCCTGCACGCCTTGCGCCACGAACTCGGTGACGACGTGTTCTTTCCCGCCGTGGCGCAATTCGTGCGGTCTCACGCGTACGGCAACGCTTCCATGCCGGAATTCCGCAGCTTCATCCAAACGAAGACCACGACGGATCTCGGCGGATTCTTCGCCGCCTGGCTCGACACCACCACCCCGCCGCCGGACGAGTACCTGTACCCGGGTTCGCTGCGCGGCTGATCCGCTGATGCCGCCGAAGGTGCTCGGCGGCAACCTCTTTCGCGGTTCTCAGTCCAGTTCGTCCACGCGCTGCTGCGCCCGCTCCAGTTCCGTATCGGCTCGTCGCAAGGCCGCTTCGGCGGATGTCACCCCGGCGGCGGCGAATCGGCGGGATTCCTCGGCCTGCGCGAGTTCGTCGCGCAGCGCGGTGATCCGCTCGTCCAGCGCGGCCACGTCGGAGCGCTGCCGTTCGAGGTCGGCCGCCGTCGAATCCCGTTCCGCCCGAGCGGCTTCCAGCGCTTCCCGGGTGGCAGCCAGCTCCTCCTCGGCGCCGGTGTCGGCCGGTTCCTCCGTCCGCTCGTCGGGAACGGCGGCCAAGGCGGGCCCGGCCGGGCCGAAACCGGCGTAGTCGACCGCGGCGGTCAGCACGCTGGCACGGACCTGATCGGTGACCTCCGGATCCGCCAGTGCCGCATTGAGGGTCTGCGCGACCTCGCGCAACACCGGCTCGGTGAGCTTCTTCCCCGCGTCCGAGGCGAGGCGAGCGGCCTTGTCCGTCAACGCGTTCACCGCTTTGCGGCGTTGGTCGGCGAGGGTGCGCATCCGGTCGGCGGACAGGGTGCGCTGCGCCTCGCGCAACGCCTCGCCGAGATCCAGCAGTGCCCCCAATTCCTGGGTTGCCTTGTGCGCCAGCAGATTCACCGCCCACGCCGCGACGGTCGGACGTCGCAGCCGCGATATCGCCGTGGCCAGCTGTTTATCGCCGTTCGCGCGGGCGGTGCGGGCCGCTTCGTCGCGAGCGGCCACGAATTCGGCGGGGTCGAGGGCATAGAGCTCTGCGGTTGTCTGCTCGAGCTTCATGCTGCAGAGCGTAACGATTCGGGCGAGGATATCGACTACAGATCGCGCGTGTGCGGCTGCACTCGCGGATATTCGAAAGGTGTATCGGATCGTGAATTATTTCGGGCTCCTGCTTCTCAACCACCTGCTGCCCAGCATCGTCAACTATTCGCTGATGGGTATGTACGGCCTGCACTCGCTGCATATGTGAGGCGGGACCCGCCCGGCAGGGCGGGCGGGTATCCTCCCCACCACGTTCGCCATTGGTGAACGGCTCGGCGAGAAAGGTTTTCGTAGGTGAAGTTCGCAGGACCGAGACCGCTCAAGGGTCTCGTGCTGGCGCTCATGGCGGTCGCCGCCCTGACTGTGACCGGCTGTTCGATGTTTTCCGATGCGGCAAAATCCGACACCGCCCGCGCGAAGGTCGGTGACTGCATCAACGTGCTGGAGGGATCGCCCGCAGATTCCAAGACCGAGCCGGTGGATTGCTCCTCGGCCAAGGCCGTCTACACGGTGAAATCGACCTCCGACAAGAAGCAGGACTGCGGGGCCGAATACTCCTCGTACGAGGAGACCTTCAACGGCGGTACCACCGCATTCCTGTGCCTGGCGCCCAACCTCAAACAGGGCAGCTGCTATCACGAGGACAAGACGACCGGATACTCCTACGCCGACTGCGACTCGGCGGACGCGACGGTCAAGGTCGTCAAGCGGGTCGACGGTCAGAACGACGAATTCCTCTGCGATTCGAATTCGACCTTCCTGACGCTCTCGGAGCCCAAGACCACGTTCTGTCTGGCCAACCCCAAGAGCTGAGGCCGCTACGAGCCGCGGTTCACGGCTCGACCAGGGCCACCGACGCGATCCGGTGCAAGGTGAAGTGCCGGATCGCGCCGGTGTCCGGATCGGTGGCATCCAGCTGGCCACCGGCCACCCGCACCGGTTCCACGATGCGCTGGGTGGCCACGCCCTGGGCGTCGACATAACCGATATGCACCGGGCGGCGCACCCGCACCGCCAGTTGCAGCAGCGCCAGTGTGGCCGCGGTACTCGTGCGGGTGCCGTCGCTGCGCACCCGCTGCCCGGACCGGCTGCGGGCGGCCTTCTCCCCGGCGCGCAGTTCGCCCACCAGCAGCCGCAGTTGTTCGGCACTGGGCGGGGTGGGCCGCCAGGCGTGGCGTTCGTTCGGCCGGGTTGACAGCCGCGCCCCGCGCGGGCGCAGATCCACGATCGCCCCCGACGAATCCTCACCGGCCGGACTGAACCCCGCCGCGCGCAGCTGCTCGAGCACCTCACCCAGCGGCGCCTGCGAGATCGCCACCGTCGGCGCGACGGCTCGCAATGCCAGCTGTCCGGCCACGGGTGCCGCCAGCACCTCGGCCAGCAACGCCGGATCCTCACTGCGCACGAACGATTGCGCCATCCCGGCGCGCAAGCGCCCGTGCCTGCGTGCCACGTCGTCGATCAGGTACGTCAGCGATTGCGGGACGGGGGTGCGCGAATGGGCGGTGAACAGCTGATGCAGTTCGGCGGCGGTCATGCCGGCGTCGAGCGCGCGCCGCACCGACCCTTCGCCGATGCGGTAGACGGTTGCCGCGCCGGCCGATTCGATATCGGCGGCCAGGGCGATACGCTCCCGCAGTTCCGGCACGAGCGGCCCCGGGGCGACCACGGTCAGATCGGCTTGCACCAGCACGTGATCGACCGGTTCGGGCAGGGCCGCGTCCATTTCGGCCTCGGCGTCGGCGACGGTGCCGTGCAGCAGCGCCCGGCCCGCGGAGGTGAGCGCGCCGCGGCCGACCACGCCCAGCGCCGCCGCTTCCGACAGCGTGCGCTCGACCGCCTCGATGCGGAAATGCCTGCGCCGCCGCGGCATTCGCCAGCTCAGCACCCGCGCCACATCGGCGGCCGTGATCGCCGTACCCGGCGGGAACTCCGCGGTCACCGCCAGGATCGCACGCCGATCGGGGACCGCGTGCGCGGTGCGCAGCTCCGCCGAGAGGGCGGCCAGCGGCTTGTCGTTCACATCGCGCAGGCCGATCATCCACGGGAAGCGGTCCAACTCGAGCCAGGCGTGCGCGAGCACCGCCCACCGGCGCGCCGCCGGGCCCTCCACCCAGCCGTCCGAGGCGATCGTGGGGGCCCAGAAATCCTCACCGGCGTCGTTGTCCGGCGGCGGCTCGGGAATTCCCTTGTCCAGCAGCCGGGCTGCGGCCAGCACCTCCACGAGCAGCCCTACCCGCGCCTCGTCGAGTCCGGTCTGTTTGGCGATGCGCCGCAGTTCTCGCACCCCCAGGCCGCCCGCCCGCAGCACCGGCGCCGGCACCTGGGAGACAACCTCGAGGATGTCGCCGGCGTGGCGCAGCAACTCGCCGACCTCACCGGCCGCCGCGGCGTTCACGTCGGCGGCGGAGTGCTCGCGGGTCTGCGGCTGCGGGGGCGTGAGCACGTGGGGCTCGGTGACCGGTTCGCGCCGCAGCACCTGGCCGACGGCCGGAGGGAGTTCGACGGTCTCGTCGTCGATCCAGATCAGCAGCCGGCGGGCCAGTAGCCGCTGGATGGGCCGCTCCGGATCGGTGCCGGGCGCGGCGTCGCGGGTGCGGCCGCGGGGGCCGGTGGTCGCGAGCTTGTCGAGCAGAGCGCGTTCGGCGCCGCCGATCTCGCGCAGCGCCGTCTCGATCTCGGGCTCGGTGAGTGCGTCGGGAAGTTCCGTGGTGGCCCCCATCGGCCACGGCAGGGCCTCCGGCGCGGCGGGCACGACGAACAGTTCGTCGGTGCCCCACACCAACGCGCGCTCGATCAGGCGCGCGAGCGCGGCGTCGACGGCGGCGGCGGATACCCGATCGGCGAGCAATTCGTGCAGGCGCCGGCGCGGCAGCGGGCGTTCCTGGCGGCCGCCGCCGAATGCGTCGTGCGCGGCGAGAGTTTCGATCACGGCGAACTCGAGTGTGTTCAGATCGTCGGCCGCACGCAGCACCGACGCCCGCTGTTCCGCGCGGGCGGCCAGTACGGTCATCGAACCGGGCAACGGCACGGCGAGGTCGGGGCGCAAACCCAGCAGCCGGACCAGATCGTCGTCGCTGCGGGAGCTCAGCCAGTCGGTGAGTGTGCCGAGCTCGGCGGGTCCGGCGTCGGCCCCGGAATGCGTCCCGGCGCCGTCGTCGGAGGCTCGGGCATCGGTCGTGGTCATCCAATCCAGACTACGGCGAGCGAACATGCCAGAATGAGGCCGTGGTGAACAAATCGAAGAAACCCTACGTCGACAACGGCTGGCCCCAGGTGGACCACGGTGACCACGCGGTTACCGAATTGTCGTCGACCCGTTCCGGTGGCCTCTCGCCCTACGGTGAGGACACCGAGTTTCCGGTGCCGGCTGACACCCTGCCCTACGTGCATCCGCACACGGTGGTCAACCGCTGACGCGAACACGAAGAAGGCCCGCGTTCCTGTAATCGGAAGGCGGGTCTTTTTCGTATCCGGGCTTCCTATCCGGGCGGACATCGTCGAGCTCGCGTCGCAGACAGGCCGTCGGCCGGCATGCACACCCCATGTCCCCGGAAACGCAGGGAAGGCCCGCATCGCGAGATGCGGGCCTTCCCTGCAGGGGAAACTATGTGAGCGGTCTAGTTGGGCAGCAGGCCCTTGTTCGCCTCGTAGAAGTTCACGATCGACGGATCGAGTTTGGCGCCACTGGCTTTGAAGGCGTTGTACGCGTCGAGCGCCGGTTGCGGCAGCTGAACGCCCTGCGCCTGTGCGGCGGTGACGGCCTTGTCGACGGCGGAGAACACCTGCTGGTTGCCATCGGCCGGTGCCTGGGTCGAGGCTTCGCTCTCGGCGGCACCCGGCTGCCAGCGCGGGGACTGAGCGGGAGAAGCCGGCACCTCGCGCTGAGTGGCGCTGCCGTGCAGGCCGAGGCTGGAAGAGCAGGAAGGCCACGCGCCCCAACCCTGGGTCGCGAGCACCTTCTCGGCGACCGCGATCTGCTGGTCGCGGCTGGCCTGGTTGGCGGAGGGGGCGTACTGCGTGCCGCCGTGAGCGGCCCACGTCGACTGCGAGAACTGCAAACCGCCCTGGTAGCCGTTGCCGGTGTTGATGCCCCAGTTACCACCGGATTCACACTGTGCGAGGCGGTCCCACTCCGAATCGGGAGCCGCGGCGGCGTGTCCAGCGAGAGCCACACCCGCGCCACCCATGATCGCGGTGGAGACAGCGACCTTGGCGACGGTGCGACCGGTGTTGGTCTGCTTGCGATGGCGTCCACTCATATCGGGTCGTCTTCCTCTCGTACGCGTCTCGTACGCGCCTGCGAGGTGAGCTGTCGGGTTCGGACTGAGAGGCCGTCCGGTCCCGGCTCGCCGGGACTTCACCCCAAGGGATCGGTCGTTGCCGGCCGTTCCCGCTTCCTGCGGAGGCTTCGAAACTCGGTTGAGCTCCGAAAACCTCTGTGGGAACGTGGGTTCCCCGCCCTCGCCCCTGGTTCCGTCGGGGTCCGTACCCGCGGGGCGAGGCTCGGTGCGGCGGGCCGGTGGTGCCGGGATGTCCCGGCTGCGATAGACGGTACGACGATCCGGCTGAAAAATCACTATTTGGTAACCGGCGTGTATGGCCGGTCGCGCTGTGCCGCAAGACCTTCCGAATCGGCGTCTGTGCAGGTGAGTGCGGCGTGTCTCCGCCGAGTGCAGGTCGTGACCGCGGCGTTATCGCGTCGTTATGTGACGAAGGTCACACGTGTAATTGCCCGGCGTGTTGGGGAAACAGTCAGCGGGCGCGTCGCCCCGACCACAGCGCGAACGCGATCGCGAGCAGCAGGCCGAGCGGTGTCGCCGCCATCGCCACCAGATACAGCCACAGCGGCGGGTCGGCGTCGGTCAGGATCGGCGTGAGGAAAATGGCGACGATCGCGAGCACGCCGACCGCGAACAGGCCCACGGCCACGCGCAACAGCACGTCGCTGGAGCCCCGGGGCGCGCGGGGCGAGGAGGAGTCCGGCATGGGTGCACCGTAAAACGGATGTGCTCGCCCTATCCCCACCGGGGTAGACTCGAACCAATCGCGTCCTGCATAGCTGTGTGGGGCGCGTTCTTTTCGCACAGAGATAGGTTCCGGCGTTTCGCCGGAACCTACGTCCGTGTCCGGGGTCGTTCGTGACCCCGCTGGATTCGGACGGACCGGACAACGATGACGAACGGGTGAGCGCAGTGCCGACCGGCAAGGTGAAGTGGTACGACGTCGACAAGGGCTTCGGCTTCCTTTCCCAGGATGAGGGTGAGGACGTCTACGTTCGGTCGTCCGCCTTGCCCAAGGGTGTCGAGGCGCTCAAGCCCGGCCAGCGCGTGGAGTTCGGAATGGCCGCCGGTCGCCGCGGCCCGCAGGCGCTGAGCCTGAAGCTGCTCGATCCGCTGCCCTCGGTGCGCAACGCGCAGGGTCGCAACGACCGGGTCCGCAAGGAAGCTCCGGCCCATCCGCGCAAGGCGCCCGACGACCTGCACGGGATGATCGAGGACATGATCACCCTGCTGGAGGCGACGGTGCAGCCGGAGCTGCGCAAGGGCAAGTACCCCGATCGCAAGACCGCGCAGCGCATCGCCGAAGTGGTGCGCGGGGTGGCCCGCGAACTCGATCACTGAGTTCGCGAGCGCCTGATTCGCGAGGAAACCGCGGTCACGCCGCCCTGATCGACCACGCCTGATACGGCGAGAACGCTTCGTTGCCGGCCTCGTCACGCACGAGCAGCAGCAGTTGCACCTCGACGCCGATCAGGCGCAGGTTCGGTTCGGGATGACTGTCCACCGTCACGGCCAGGGTGCCCTGCGGGTAGTCGCGGTAGGACGCCAGGTGCTGCACGGTCTTGCCCGGATTGTCGATCTGCTGGTACTCCAGCACCATCACCCAGGGCGCGTCGGCGATGTGCCGGGGGAGCGACAGCTGCACCGGATAGCCCAGCGGTGGATTCAGTTCCGCGGTGATCTCGGTGCGCTTACAGTCGGGGGAGACGCGGCCGTGCGGATCCGGTTCGCCGATCGTGCAGTACAGATAGGGCGGAACCGTGACGGTCTTGCCGTGCGCGTAGGCGGTGACCGTGGGATCTGCCTCGTGCGAGTTGTGCACCGCCACCGCCACGATGCCGGCGACGGCCGCGGCGACGACCAGAACTGCCGCCAGGGCCAGCGCGAGGATCGTGCGGGTGCTGGGCTTGGTCACTGTGGCTGTTTTCCTGTCGCTAGGGGGACTTCCTGTTTGACGTGCTGCGGACGGTTACCGCCCAATCCGGGGAGCAGCGAATGCCCACGGTAGCTCACGAAGGTTTGCGCCAATCCGAGCGCCAGGACCGCGGTGACCACCGCGAAGCCCTCCCAGTACACGGTCGGCAGCAGCACGCCGCCGGCGCCGCCGACCACCCAGGACAGCTGCAGCACCGTTTCCGAGCGCCCGAATCCGGAGGCGATCGATTCCGGTGGCAGATCGTCCTGGATCGAGGCGTCCAGCGAGACCTTGGCCAGCGCGCTGGCACAGGCCGCCACCAGCGCTGCGACCGCGGCGCCGACCAGATTGTCGAGCAGCATCGCGACGACGGCGACGGCGGTACACGCCGTGGTGCACTCCACCACGATCAGCGAGGGCCGGCCCAGTTTCAGCCGGGCGCCGGTCGCATTGCCGACGAAGTTGCCGATCGCCGCGGCCGCGCCGACCAGTCCCAGCATCGCGGCCTGCTGCACCGGGCGGTGTTCGGTCGATTTCGCGACGAAGGCCACATAGAAGGTGAGGAAGCCGGTCAGCACCCGGATCGCGCTGTTGCCCCACAGTCCGGTGACCACCGACCGGCCCAGCGGCTGCCGGCGCCGACCGGGTTTCACCGCGGACTTCTCGCCGCGGTCCAGCACTTCGGTGCCGCTGTGGCTGTGGTAGCCGAGGGTCGCCGGCACCTCGCCCTCGGTGACCTCGACCCAGGACGGAATCCGCAGACTCAGATAGGCCCCGGCCGCCGCGATCAGCGCCGCGAACACCAGCGCGCCGACGGATCCGGCCACCGCGGCGACCGCTCCGGCCACCGCGCCCGCACCGAGCGTCCCGCCGACCAGGCCGAATACGGTGAGCCGGGAATTCGTGCGGACCAGATCGATACCGGGCGGCAGCACCCGTGGCGTCACCGCGCTCTTGAGGACCGCGAACGATTTACTCGAGATCATCATGCACAGCGCCAGCGGATAGAGCGCCCAGCTGTCGAAATTGAAGATCAGCAGGATCGCGAAGACCACCCGGATCGCGAACGAGGTCGACAGCGCGAGTCTGCGCCCGCGTTGCAGCCGGTCCAGCAGCGGGCCGATCAGCGGCGCGATCACCGCGAACGGCGCGATCGTGATCAGCAGATACAGCGCCACTTTGGTCTTGGATTCCGCGGTGGCGCTGGCGAAGAACAGCGTATTGGCCAGCGCCACCGCGATCGCGGCGTCGAGGGCGAAGTTGGCCATGGTCGCGTAAACGAGTGCGGTGAGCCCGGATTCGCCCGCGCCGTCGGCTCGCGCCGCGCGCTGGAAGGTGTGGAAACCCTTCTCGGTGAGGTCCCTGGTGCGCATCGCCAGCACGCGCGTCACCGTCATCTTGCGAGGGACACGTTGGCGTTCGGCGATTTTCGCGTCCTTGGGTCGGGGGCGCTCGGCTGCGCTCGGTGCCTCGGTAGCCTCGCCGGAACGGTCGTCGCTGTGCGATTCGCGCGGCGGAAGGGCCCGCGGTGGCTCACCCGTCGCCATGCGCCGGGTCACGAACTCGGGCACGTCCGGTTCACCGCCGCGGCGCGGCAGCGGAGGCAGGGGCGCGGACGACGGGGCGTGCGACGACGGGGTGTTCGGCGGCGGGTAACGGTCGTAGCCGGGATGCCGCCGGGTAGCGGGATACTCCTCGCCGTCCCACGGACCGGGTTCGGTGCCGGAGGGTTCGCGGGAGGCAGTCACATGTCGATTCTCTCGCACTCGGTCGGCGCGTGGACATCGGCCGGGCTGTGATCCGATGCGTGTCGGCCGCCGTCGCGGTGGCCGCCGCGCTCACATCGGGACGAATCGGACCTCGAACGTGGTCGGCCAGTACTTTCCGGTGATCAGGAAGTGGTCGGTGCCGGGGAGTTGGGCGATGCCGTTGAGGACGTCGGCTCCGGTGCGCTCGGTGGGGCGCAACAGGCCGCCGGCCTCGATCTCGGCGAGTACCGCGCCGCCGACCGGGTCGATGTGCAGGATCTGCTCGGTCGGCCAGACGTTGGCGTAGATCGAACCGTCTGCGGCGCAATCGAGTTCGTTGAGCCGGGCGTCGTGATGGCTGGTGAGCCGAATCGTGCCGGTGGTCGCGAAGGTGGTCGGATCGCGGAAGGTGAGGGTGTCGCTGCCGTCGCTCATCACCAGGCGGTCGCCGCGGGTGCACAGGCCCCAGCCTTCGCCGTCGTAGTGGACGCGGCGGCGTTCGGTGAGCGTTCGCGGATCGCGGGCGAAGGCGGTCCCGTTCTTCCAGGTGAGTTGCCAGACGGTGTCCCCGGCACGGGTGATGCCCTCGCCGAAGTAGGCATCGGAGAGTTTCGCGGTGGCGATCGGCGCGCCGGTGGCGAGGTCGGTCGCCCGCAGTCCGGAGTCGCCTTCCATCCCGGTGCTCTCGTATATCACCGGGCCGTCGACCTCGAGCCCCTCGGTGAACGCGGTGCGGTCGTGCGGGCGGGTGGCGACCACCTCGACCCGCAGGCGCGGTGTGTTGTCGTCGCGCTCACAGGCCGTGGCGGACAGCATTGTGGACGCCGCGACCAGCACTGCTGCGGCCGCCGCACGGCGTTGGCATTTCATACGGCAAAATGTAGGACGTGAGCGCAGTGTCTGTTTCGGAGTCCGGCGTGCGACCGATCCTGGCGGGGGCGGTCGACCTGGCTCGCCGTGCGCTCCTGGAGTTGCAGCCCACGGGTGTGGGCGAACATCTGGGCGTCACCGGCGAGAACGAGTGTGCGGCCACCCATCACTTCGCGGCGACCCTGCCGGGGTACCGCGGCTGGCGGTGGGAGGTCGTGGTCGCGGCCGCGCCCGATGCCGAGTACGCGACGGTCAGCGAATCCGCGCTGCTACCCGGGCCGGACGCACTGGTGGCGCCGGAATTCGTGCCATGGGACCAGCGCATCCGCCCCGGCGATCTCGCGCCCGGTGATCTGCTCGCCCCGCGCGTCGACGATCCGCGCCTGGTGCCCGGATATCTGGAGACCGGCGACCCGGTGGTCGACGAGGTGTGTGAGGAGGTCGGCCTCGGCCGCCGCCAGGTCCTCAGCCGTGAGGGTCGCGTGGAGGCCGCTGAGCGCTGGTACTCCGAATTCGGCCCCGACACCGAGATGGCGCGCTCGGCCCCCGGAACGTGCGGAGTGTGCGGATTCTTCGTGCCCCTCGCCGGTGCCCTGCGTGCCGCCTTCGGCGTCTGCGCCAACGCGATGGGCGCCGACGGCCGGGTGGTCCACGTCGAATACGGCTGCGGCGCCCACTCCGACACCGAACTGCCCACCGGTGCCGGCTCCCCGCTCTACGAGGCCTACGACGATGCGGCGATCGAGGTCGTCCCGGCGGAGGAACTGAACGCGCGCGACGGTTCCGCCGAGGCCGCGGCACCGTCGACCATCGCTCCGGAGGCGTCGACAGGCGCGGAGGCGTCGACGGACCTCGCCGCGACGGAGCCCGATACGGCCGCCGCTGAAGACGCCGCCGCCGAGAGCGCGTCGGATGGCGTCGAGGGCGGCGAGGCTTCGGAAGCCGGAAACAACCAGTCTTCGGATGTAGCGGACAGTGCGGGCGACTCCGAACACGTCTCCGCTGCCGTACCGGAAGCCGTTGCCGCCGAGGGTATTTCGGACACCGTCGAATCGCAGTCGGACGCCGCGAACGACGTCTCCGCGACCGGCGGTAGCGGGGCCGCCACCGAGGTGCCGACTGTCGACGCGGCAGCCCACCGGACGCCCGCAGCCGATGCCGCTCCGGAAACCGCTGCGGCCGAAGAACCTTCGACCGCAGCTGTCGCCGAGCCCGCCGAATCCGGTGCCGTTCCCGCTGCTGATACCGCTGAGGGTGCGCCTGCGGACCCCGCCGGGAACGCTTCCGCTGACATGGCTGTGGCACCGTCGGCCGAGACGGCCGAGGATGCTCCAGCCGAGACCGCGACCAAGCACGCTGCCGCCGACGCGGCAACCGCACACGTGACCGCGGAGCCCGTGCGCGAGCCGGCCGAATCGGCTCCGGCTGCGAACGCGACTGCGGGGCGCGAGCAGGCCGAAGCGGATCCCGCCGTGGCCGAGGCGGATTCGAATGCTCGGGGCGGGCCCGCTGAGGTGGGCACTGCCGCCGAGAGCATCGACACGGCCCCTGCCGGAAATACGGATGCCGGGTCCGCCGGAAGCTCCGCTGCGCTGGCTGCCGGGCAGTCCGGCGAGGTCGATGGTGAGGCCGAGAGTCCCTCCGCGACCGGCGATTCGGAGGCCGCGGCCACGACCGGCGAGGTGGGCGCTGCCGCAGACCGCCCCGCCGCCGAAGCTGTCGAGAGCGCCGGCACCGAGACCGGCGGTAGCGCGGCGGCCGGGGACGATGGCACCGGGCACGCGGGCGCGGAGGCCGACGCCGGGACCGCGGACAACGCGGGAGAGGCTGCGCCGCTCGGTGATTCCGGTGACGCGATTTCCGGTGTCACGCGTTACAGCGATGCCTGGGCGGTGTCCGCGGTGCGGGTGCAGCCGGGTGAGACCGGGGCGGCGGAGGAGAACTGACCAGCGCGAGCGGGGGAGCCGTAGGGGTGACACAGGATCCGTTCGGCACCGCGGACTTGCGTGCGGGAGTACTTACCGCATGGCGGAATTCGCCGACTCGGCTGCGCGAGGACGCCGCCACCGAGGCGGATCTGGTCCGGGCCGGATATCGCGATCGGCTGCTCACCGAACTGGCGCAGAACGCCGCCGACGCCGCGGTCAAGGCCGGGGTCTCCGGCCGGGTGTCGGTACGGCTGCGCGGCCGCGCCCTGCATATCGCCAATACGGGTGCCCCGCTGGATCTTTCCGGTGTGCACGCGCTGACGGCCTTGCGGGCGTCGGGCAAGACGGGTACAGCGGTCGGCCGGTTCGGTGTCGGGTTCACGGCGGTGCTCTCCGCCGGCGACGAGGTGGAATTCCGCTCGACCACCGGGTCTGTGCGATTCTCTCGTGCTCAGACTCTGATCGAACTGCGCGACAACGGTATCGACATTCCCGCCGGTGCGGACGGCCCCGCCGTCCCGGTACTGCGCTTGGCCTGGTCGGTGGCGGTCGCCCCGGAAACCGGTTTCGACACCGAGATCGTGGTCTGGTTGCGCGAGGACGTCGACGCCGCGGAACTGCTCGCGGCCATGCGGGCCGAGGCGGTAGATCTGCTGCTGGAACTGCCGGGCCTGCACTCCATCCGGATCGAGGACGACGAATCCTGGCGTGCGGTGGAGGATGCGGGCAACGGCCTGCAGCAGGTGAGCATCACCGCCCCGTCCGGCGAGGACTTCCGGTGGTGGCAGTACACCACCGCGCGGGCGCGCTGGCTGCTCCCATTGCGCGACGGCCGGGCCGTCGCGGCGCCCGCCGATGTGCTGCGGGCACCGACCCGCACCGACGAGG
Source organism: Nocardia sp. NRRL WC-3656 (assembly GCF_000720265.1). Taxonomy (NCBI): domain Bacteria; kingdom Bacillati; phylum Actinomycetota; class Actinomycetes; order Mycobacteriales; family Nocardiaceae; genus Nocardia; species Nocardia sp. NRRL WC-3656. The sequence continues at coordinate 21,772 of NZ_JOJF01000002.1, forward strand.
AACTCTCCCTGCCCGCCCTGGTGATCGCCGACATCGCCCTGCAACCGGATCGGCGCCGCCTGATGCCCGGCGCCCGGGTGGCCGAACTGGCCGAGGGCTATGCGGATTTCGCCCGCGCCCTGCCACCGGAGGACCGCCTGGTGCTGGTTCCGGCGCCCGGTTTCGCCCGCAGCGAGGCCGACGGTCTGCTGCGCGAGGCCCTGGTGAACGAGTTGCGCGAACATCCCTGGCTTCCGGTGCTCACCGATCTCCACAGTGCGCCCGCCGATGTCGACGCGACGATCACGCCGCCGGATATCGATGACGTGATGCGTACCGGTGTGGCGCCGCTGCCTGCTGACGTCGCCGGGCTGTCGTCCACTGCCGGGTCGCGGCGCGCCGACGCGGCGCCGAATCGGGCCAGCGTATTCCTCGGCGTCACAACCGAACTGGCGGATCTGCTGGCAGGTCTGCTCGGCCCGCTGGTGATCCCGGAGCTGTCCGGTCGCGCCTGCGCCGAACTGCTGGGTGTGCTGGACGTGCATCGCATCGGCCTGGCTCGCGTGGCCGAACTGACCGGAAGTGTGCAGCGCCCGCCGCAGTGGTGGTACTCGCTCTACGACGCGCTGGAACCGTTCGTGACCGATCCGCTCGCGGCAGAGGAACTGGGCGCGCTGGCCGTGCCGCTCTCCGACGGCCGCCTGGTCACCGGCCCGCGCACGGTGGTGCTCGACGATCAGCTCGAGGAAGCGGTCGCGGTGCCGTGGGCGCGGCTGGTCCACCCGGAGGCCGCGCACGAACTGCTCGGCCGGCTCGGCGCGCAGCAGGCCGGGGTCGAGGATCTGCTGACCGATACCGCGCTGCGCGCCGAACTGGACTATCGGTCCGACGACGAGGAACTGCGCGAGGCGGTGCTCGGCCTGGCCGCCCACCTGCCGCCGGACACCACCCTGCCGACCTGGCTCGGCGCCCTCGAATTGCCTGACGACACCGGCGAATTGCGCCCGGCCGACGAACTTCTGCTCCCGGATGCCCCGCTGGCCGAGGTGCTGATCGCGGATTCCCCGTTCGGTACGCTCGACCCCGCGGTCGCGCAGCGGCATCCGGCGGCGGCCCTGCGCGCGATCGGCGTCGGCTGGGGTTTCACCGTCGTCACCGAAACCGACCCGACCGGTCCCGACCACGACCTCGACGACGAGGACCGCTGGTGGCAGGGGTTGCCGGAGGATCCGCCGGAGTTCGCCGCGGTCCGGGATCTGGATCTGGTCGCCGACGACGCCTGGCCGCGGGCGCTGCGACTGCTGCTGGCCGAACCGGCCACCCGCCGTCTGCTCACCGACCGTGACGGCTACACCGCCTGGTGGTTGCGCCGCCACGCGCGGGTCGGCGATCGCCCACTCGGGGTGTATCAGGCCGGATCGGATCAGGTGTTCGCCGACCTGCTGCCCGAGCTCCCGGGCTTCACGGCGGCCGATTCGGCAGCCCTCGACGCCGTGCTCGCCGATCCCGCGAACATCACCGCCGACTTGGCCGTGGCCCTGCTCGAGGCACTGGCCGATCCTGCGAAAAAGCCCACCCCGGAAGCGGTTTCGCAAACCCATCGCCGGCTCGCCGCGGCCGTGCCGCATCTGGATCTCGACGAGATCGGCGTGCCGGAGCGGGTGCGTGCGCTCTCGGGAGCGGTGATCGATCCGGATCGGGCGCTGGTTCTGGACCGGCCCTGGCTCGGTCTGGCGCTGCCGCCGGATCGCCTGGTCGCCGGCGATATCGAGCATGCGGGCGAACTGGCCACGCTGCTCGACGTGGCCGCTGCCTCCGAGGCGGTACATGCCGAGGTGCTCGGCACTGGAAAACGCACGACCTGGGCGGACGAACCGCTGGGTGTGCTGTTGCGGCTGCAGTTCGGCCTGCCGCCGCTGGCGGGTGAGCTGGTCCTGCACGATCGGCTGGAAGTCCGGCTCACCGGCGCCTACGAGGCCACCGTGGGCGTGCCGTGGTGGCGCGCGGGCGACACCACCCACGTGCAGCGGCAGCCGAGTTCGTGATACGCGGCGCGGTTATTTCGCGTAGGTGGTGATCATTTCCGCGAGCACGTCGAGCTGGGTGCGGACCGCCGCGCTGTCGTCGTCGACGAGCCAGCGCAAAACGATTCCGTCGATGACGTTCAGGGTGAATCGGCTCAAGGTCTGAACCGGAATTCGCCATTCGGTTCCGGTGGCCACGCGCCCGTGCTCGAGCACATCGGCGACGGTGGCGTCGTTGAACAGATACTGTTCGCGCGCGATCGCGAGTTTCGCTGGGGTCTGCTCACTTTCACGCAGAGCGTAGGTGGTGGTTTCGTAGGTGAGCAGTTGCCGTTGCGGTGTGGATTCGATGTTCAGCCAGAGCAGTTCCAGGCTGGCGCGAACCAAATTTTGAAGGGATTCTTTTCCACTTCCGACTTCCTGCCAGACCGTTTCATTGGTCTCGACGGAATCGCGCAATTCCATCGCCAATGCTTTGACCAGTTCGGTCATCAGCGCATCTTTGTTCTCGAAACAGTAATGCACCACACCGAGCGATACCCCGGCCGCCTGCGCGACATCGCGTGTAGTTACCCCGGCGACGCCCTTTTTCTCCGCGAGGCCGATGGCGGCCTCGATGAGGTGGGCTCGTCGTTCTTCGACGCTCAATCGGGAGGACACGGAAGCGAGTTAAGCCGCCAGGACGCGATGAGTCAATTCGCACACTGTAAAGTCGGCGCGCTCGGCGTGGCGCGGGTCGGCCGGGTGTCACAGCCCTTTCTGCGCGCCTTTGTCACCCCTGCGGGCGCCGCGGCGCTGAATGACGAAAATGCTGTAGCCGAGCAGTCCGACTCCCAGTCCCATCAAACAGATCGGCCGCGCGTCGGCCCAGCTGTCGTTGCACCAGACCACGACGGTCGCCACCAGCCACACCAGCGAGCCGACGGCCAGAACGGGACGCGGATCGGTCAGCCGCGGCGGGATCTCGGGCACCTCGGGGGTCACGAAGTCAACGATAGCGGCGGGAACGGCGGACCACATATGTGGTGTCACGTATCGTTTTGCTCTGTGACAACGCCATCCGATATCCGTGCGCTCGCCGGTGAACTGTCCCTGGCGGTCGTGCGGCTGACGCGCCATCTGCGCGGCCGTCGTGCCGAAGCGCAGATTTCGCTCACCCAACTGTCGGCTCTGGCGACCCTGGCCAGAGACGGGGCGATGACTCCCGGCGTACTCGCCGCCAAGGAGCGGGTGCAGCCACCGTCGATGACGCGAGTGATCGCCTCGCTCTCGGAGTTGCAGCTGGTCAAGCGCGATCCGCATCCCACCGACGGCCGCCAGGTCATCGTCTCGCTCTCGGACGCCGGCAAGGCGCTGATCCAGGACGAGAACAACGCCCGCGAGGCCTGGATGTTCGATCAGCTGTCCGGCCTGACCCCCGATCAGCTGCGGGTGCTCGACGACGCGGTCGCGATCATGAAGCAGTTGGTCGCCGACTCGGAGTAGAACGTCCGGCGCTCAAGCCACGAAAGCGTGCTCACTGGAGACGATTTCGCGCCCCAGCGGCATCAGCGAGACCGGGATGAGCTTCAGGTTCGCCCAGCCGAACGGGATCCCGATGATGGAGACGAACAGCGGAATGCTGGTGACCAGGTGCCCGATCGCCAGCCAGAACCCCGCGAAGATCACCCAGATGATGTTGCCGATCAGCGAGGGAGCCCCCGCGCCCGGCTTGGCCACCACCTCCCGGCCGAACGGCCACAGCACGTAGGCCCCGATCCGGAACGACGCGATCCCGAACGGGATGGTGATGATCAGGATGCAGCAGAGGATTCCGGCCAGGAAATAACCCACCGCCAGCCAGAACCCGGCGAAAATCAACCAGAGCACATTCAGTACGAACCGGATGAGGGTCACGTATCCAGCATGCCAGGGCGGTGCCGTACCCACCAGACGTGAACTGAGCGCGTGTGGACGAGCCGCTCAGAAGAACCAGCCGAGCACGGGTTCGCGCTCGGCCCGGAAAGCGCGGTCCACATCCGCGACGATCCGGGAGCTCTTCGCACGCACTCGGTTCGCGACGGCGAAGGTGCGGGCGGAGTAGGCGCCGAGGTAGAGGCTGCCCAGGACGTCGATGCCGAGTTCGAGGTCGGGGGCGCGGGTGGTGGGTTCGCATTCGGCCCGCCCGTCGCGCACGCGCAGGGCGAAGGTGCCTCCGGCGTGGCGGAACGGGTCGTCCACGGCGACAACGACATCCAGATCCGTTTCGTAGTCGCGGGCGGACAGGGCGGCGGGGACGTCCATCGGCCGTGCCCACAGGCCGTCGTGACGGCTGACGGTGCGGACCAGGCGGGAGTCGGTGAGCAGGTGGGGCAGCGGGTCGTCGTCGCCGATGGTGGCGGTGACCGTGTACACCAGGTCCAGACCGAGCAGGGCACGCCACAGCGCCGCATGCGCCTCGGCGGTGACCGCGCGCAGTTCCACCACCTCGGCGGTGAGTGTGCGCGGCTCTGAGTTGTCGTAGCGGTAGAGCGCGTACCCGTCGGGATGGGTGAGCGCGAACAGGGCGGCCTGGCCCCCACTGCCGACCAGCTGGATCAACCACGCCGAATGCGGGCGCGCCTGGGCGCCGGGCACCAGCCGCCGCCAGCGGTCGTAGATGGCGGGCACCACGGTGATCGCATCGTCGAGCGAGCTCAGTGTCACGCCACCGGGATCGGGCGCGGTGGGCCGGAATTCGGCGAAGCGGCGGTCGATGGTGACGCGGTTCTCCACGACACACGGCCCATACCCGAATCGTCCGTAGATGGTGGCGCGGCTGGCGGTGAAGATGGTCAGCGGCAGCCCCGCGGCCTCGGTGCGCTCGTGCAGTTCGGTGTACATCGCGCGCAGAATGCCGCGACGGCGATGGGTCGGCGCCACCGCGACACCTGCGACGCCGCAGACCTCGACGGGATGCGGGCCGGGCACCGTGAGCGTCATCGTGGTGTCCCGGGTGTGCCCGACGACGCGGTCGCCCTCCACGGCGACGAGCGCGCGCTCGAGCGGGAACAGCTTCAGCCGCTGCGCGGTGACGACCGGATCCTCCCGGGGCGACGCGCCGAAAGCGTTCGACAACAGCAGCCCGATACCGGGGAGGTCGTCCTCGGTCGCGGGCCTGAGCGTGACCTCTGCTGCGATCGCCATACCTCGACCATCGCACGCGGGCAGGACCCTGCGCACCCGGATTTTCCTGACGGGCCATACCAGGCTGTAGCCGCAAGTACCGCTACCGCTCGAGTCGTACCGAACAGTGCTGAACCTCCTCCGCGAGGGTGCACCCTGAGGGTTTCGGCCCAGGGGCCGAAACCCCGCCGAAGCGAAGCGAAGGCAGAAATTGCGAATCCGGGCCTGCCGTCCCCTCCGAGGCAGGCCCGGATTCCGGCGGCCCGGTGTCGCCTCCGCGCCACGACGATGATGGTGCCGGGCGGCGCCGGCGAGTCGCTTAACGTGCGCTTGTAAGGGGGTGCGAATTGCGGTGCCGCACAGTCTCTCCAGTGCGGAGCACGTGAAACCCTTTGCGGTGCACAGGCCCCCGACATGCACGAAGCCCGCCTCCCTCGGAAGGGGGCGGGCTTCGGATCAGGTACTTCAGCGACCGGCGATATCGCCGTAATCGCGCGCACCGTAGCCGGTGTAGATCTGGCGCGGGCGGCCGATCTTCAAAGGCTCGCTGTGCATTTCGCGCCAGTGCGCGATCCAGCCGGGCAGCCGGCCCATCGCGAACAGCACGGTGAACATGCGGGTCGGGAAGCCCATCGCCCGGTAGATGACGCCGGTGTAGAAGTCGACGTTCGGGTACAGGCGGCGATCGACGAAGTAGCTGTCGGTCAGCGCGGCCTCTTCCAGCGCCTTGGCGATATCGAGCAGCGGGTCCTGCACGCCCAGCTTGCCGAGGATCTGGTCGGCGGTCTTCTTGACGATCGTCGCGCGCGGGTCGTAGTTGCGGTAGACGCGGTGTCCGAAGCCCATGAGCTTCACCCCGTCTTCCTTGTTCTTGACCTTGCGGATGAAGTCCTTGACCGCGGCATCGACGGTGCCGCCGTTGATGTTCGCCTTGATGTCGTCCAGCATCTCCAGCACGGCCTGGTTGGCGCCGCCGTGCAGGGGCCCCCACAGCGCGTTGATGCCGCCGGATACCGAGGTGAACAGGTTGGCGTCGGAGGAGCCGACCAGGCGCACGGTCGAGGTGGAGCAGTTCTGCTCGTGGTCGGCGTGCAGGATCAGCAGCATGTCGAGCGCGGCGGCGACCTCGGGGTCGACCTCGTAGGGCTCGGCCGGGAAGCCGAAGGTCATGCGCAGGAAGTTCTCCACCAGGCTCAGCGAGTTGTCCGGGTAGAGGAACGGCTGGCCGACCGACTTCTTGTAGGAGTAGGCCGCGATGGTGGGCAGCTTGGCCAGCAGGCGGATGGTCGACAGCTCGACCTGCTCGGGATCGCGCGGGTCCAGCGAGTCCTGGTAGTAGGCCGAGAGCGCGTTGACCGCCGAGGACAGCACCGGCATCGGGTGCGCGTTGCGCGGGAAGCCGTCGAAGAAGCGCTTGAGGTCCTCGTGCAGCAGCGTGTGGCGGCGGATCCGGTCGGTGAAGTCTTCCAGCTGTGCCTGGGTCGGCAGCTCGCCGTAGATGAGCAGGTAGCTGACCTCGATGAAGTTCGAGCTCGCGGCGAGCTGCTCGATCGGGTAGCCGCGGTAGCGCAGGATGCCGGCCTCACCGTCGATGTAGGTGATCGCCGACTTGGTGGGCGCGGTGTTGGTGAAGCCCGGGTCGTAGGTGACGTACCCGGTGCTGGCCAGCAGCTTGCCCAGATCGATTCCGTCGTTGCCCTCGACGGCCTGGGCGACAGTCATGGCGTATTCGCCGCCAGGGTAGGAAAGTACCGGCTTGGCGTCGCCTGCGCCGTTGGCGTCCGAAGGCGTTTGCGCGACTTTGATGTTCTCAGCGGGCACGGAAGGATCCCTCTCAGGCTAGAACCGTAGGCGACGGGCGCGGTCGGCGTCCGGCGCACTTACCTCAACGCTAGCCGCTCACCGGTAGCGTCGATCCGTGAGGGTCGTCATCTGCTACCTCACGGTCACCTGTGTGCGATGTGAGCTCGCGGGCCCGATCGTGCTAGGGGCTCGCGCGGGTGCTCACGAGTGCTGTTCGGCCGGAATCTCGGCGTGGACGCGGGGAACGCGGTAGCGGACGAAGGCGGGGAAGACGGCCGCGGCGATCAGCACGCCGATCACCACCAGAACCCCACCACCGGCCGCCGCCACGGCAGTACCCATGGCCGCTGCCGTGAAACCGTGGGCAACATCACCGATCCGGGGCCCACCTGCGACGACCACGGTGAACACGCCCTGCAGCCGCCCGCGCATGTCGTCGGTGGCCACCTCCTGCAACATGCTGGTCCGCAGCGCCGCGGAGAACATGTCGACCGCACCGCCGAAGGCCAAGCACGCCAAGGCGATCCACAGGCCGACCCCGATGCTCAACCGATGGCCGGTCGCGCCGACGGCGAGTCCGAAGCCGATCATCGCCGCGCCCCACAGCGCGATGCACACCACCACTGCCATGCCCTGGCGCCGTACGTGGCCGAGCCACCCGGAGAACACGCCGCCGGCGACGGCACCGGCCGACATCGCGGCGAAGAGCAGGCCGAGGGCCACACCGCCGGTCACCGGATCGCCGAAGGTGTCGTGCGCCATCTGCGGGAACAGAGCGCGCGGCATGCCGAAGACCATCGCGATGATGTCGACGGCGAAGGAGGCCAGCAGGATCGGCTGGGTGGACAGGTAGCTGAAACCCTCGACGACCGTGCCCAATCCGGCCTTCCGGGCGACTCCGGTCGGCGGGACGGCGGGCAGTCGCCACACCGCCCACAGCGTGGCCAGCAGGGCGATCGAGTCGATCAGATACAGCGTCGACAGTCCGGTCACCGGAATCAGCGCACCCGCGAGCACCGGCCCGGCGATGGCGCCGAACTGCATGACGGTCATGTTCAGCGAGTTGGCCGCCGGCAGCAGGTCACCCGGCAGCAGTCGCGGAATGATGGCCGCGCGGGTCGGCTGATTCATCGCGAAGAAGGCCTGCTGCACCGAGAAGAGCCCCAGCACCAGCCAGACGTTGTTCACCCCGGCGGCGGCCTGCAACCAGAACGCCACGGAGGTCAGCCCGGTGCCGACGCTGGTGATCAGCAGGAGGGTGCGCCGGTCCATGACGTCGGCGACCGCCCCGCCCCACAGGCCGAAGACGATCAGCGGCACCAGGCCGAAGACGCCGGCCAGCCCGACATATCCGGAGCTGCCGGTGATTTGGTAGATCTGCTGCGGAACCGCGACCACCGAGAGCTGGGCTCCGATGACGGTGACGATATTGGTGACCCACAGCCGCCGGAAATCGATGTCGCGCAGCGGTGCGACATCGGCGAGCACTTTCACCATGGCCGAGCTTTCACCATGGCGCGGCGCCGGTCCGCGTGGACGATCCGGCCGGCGGCCGTCTTCGAGAAATCATCCCATGAATATAGCCGGTAGCGGCCGATCCGCGACTCGGGCATATCGCCCGTCGTGGCGGGGATTCCGGGTCAGGGTTGCAGGCGTTCGATACGGGCCGAGCCCATCGCGGCCGGTCCGTCCGGCAGCGTCACCCGGATGCGGTTGTGCAACCGGCTGCGTCGGCCCTGCCAGAATTCGATCTGTTCCGGACGCAGGATGTAGCCGCCCCAATTGGCCGGGACCGGAATCTGTTCCACGCCGTCGAAACGGGCCGTGACGTCGACCAATGCCCGATCCAGATCGTCCCGCGAGGCCACCGGGCGGGATTGGTGCGAGGCCCATGCCCCCAGTTGCGAATTGCGCGGACGCGAGCGCCAGTACGCCGTGGTCACCTCCGAGGAGACCTGGTCCACCCGGCCGCGCAGCGTCACCTGCCGGCCCACCTTCGGCCAGGCGAAGGTGGCCGACGCATACGGCACCGCGTGGAGTTGATCACCCTTCGCGGAGTCGTAATTCGTGTAGAAAGTCACACCCTCGGCGGACACTCCCTTGCACAGGACCGTGCGCGACGCGGGACGCGGGCCGGCGTCGGTGAGCTCGACCGTCGCCAGCACCATGGCATTGGGTTCGGTGATGCCGGCGTTGGTGGCGAGCTCGATCCAGTTGCGCAGCAACGGTTCCCAGCCGTCGGCCGGCCAGCTCTCGGTCAGGTCCGGATCGCCGCCGTATTCGGCTCGCATCGCGGCGATGTCGACATCGACGCGCGGGACGGCGCCGAAGCGATCCGGCAAAGTCGATGAATTCGCGGTCGCAAGACCCGTTTCGCCCCCCGCTGAGCCCGGTGAATTCTGCTCCTCGCGCATGGTCCAAACGTTACTCCCCAGTACTGGGGGGATAAGGTTGCAGGTGATCGGCCGGAGTGGCATACGGCCGCACAGCACCGCCCCGGCCGAGCCGGGAAAGCACCGCCCCGGCCGAGCCGGGAAAGCACCATCGCGTGGCCGCCCACAGATCGTGCGGCCCGATTTGCAAGGAGAGTCACAACATGACTACCAGCGCTCCGGCTCCTACTGGTCCGGCCGTACCCCCCGATTTCGTCAGTGGCCTGGAAGGCGTGGTGGCGTTCACCACCGATATCGCCGAGCCCGACAAGGACGGCGGCGCGCTGCGCTACCGGGGTGTCGACATCGAGGACCTGGTCGGTAACCACGTCACCTTCGGTGACGTCTGGGCGCTGCTGGTCGACGGCCGCTTCGGGCAGGGACTGCCGCCCGCCGAGCCGTTCCCGCTGCCGGTGCACACCGGCGATGTGCGCGTCGACGTGCAGGCCGGTCTGGCGATGCTCGCCCCGATCTGGGGCTACCAGCCGCTGCTGGACATCGACGACGCCACCGCCCGCGAGAACCTCGCGCGCGCGTCGGTGATGGCCCTGTCCTACGTCGCGCAGTCCGCGCGCGGCATCTACCAGCCGGCCGTGCCGCAGAAGGAGATCGACGAGGCGAGCACGATCACCGAACGCTTCATGAAGCGGTGGAAGGGTGACCCGGATCCGCGTCACGTCGAGGCCATCGACGCCTACTGGGTGTCGGCCGCCGAGCACGGTATGAACGCCTCCACGTTCACCGCGCGCGTCATCGCCTCGACCGGCGCCGACGTGGCCGCCAGCCTGTCCGGCGCGATCGGCGCCATGTCCGGCCCGCTGCACGGCGGCGCCCCCGCGCGGGTGCTGCCGATGATCGAAGAGGTCGAAAAGACCGGCGACGCACGCGCTCTGGTGAAGGGCATCCTCGATCGCAAGGAGAAGCTCATGGGCTTCGGCCACCGGGTCTACCGGGCCGAGGACCCGCGCGCCCGGGTGCTGCGCGCCACCGCGAAGCGGCTGGACGCACCGCGCTACGAGGTCGCCGCCGCGCTCGAGCAGGCCGCGCTGGCCGAACTGCGCGAGCGTCGCCCCGACCGCGCCATCGAGACCAACGTCGAGTTCTGGGCCGCCGTGATCCTGGACTTCGCCGAGGTGCCGGCGCACATGATGCCGGCGATGTTCACCTGTGGCCGCACCGCGGGCTGGTGCGCGCACATCCTCGAGCAGAAGCAACTGGGCAAGCTGGTGCGCCCGGCCGCGATCTACACCGGACCGGCGCCGCGCACCGCGGAATCCGTGCCGGGATGGGAGACCGTCGTCCGGTAGTCCGGGCCCGTCGCCGTTCGAGCGCCTTCGCAGTTTTCGCTGCGGAGGCGCTCGTCGCTTCTCTGCCGTAGCATCTGCTCGCGTGGTTGGAGCAGAACTGTCGCGACGTCGGCTTCTGGCAGTGGGCGCGGCGGTAGCCGCGGGTTTCGCCGCCTCGGGATGTGCTACGGCCGAAGGGAATTCGTCGGTCAAGACGATCATCTCCACGGCGCCGCCCGCACCGGCCCGCACATCGGTTCCGTCGGTGGCGAGTCCGGCATCGGCGTCGCTACCGGCACAGCCGGATCCGGCGGCCGTGGCCGCGCGCTATGCCGGTCGGCAGCCCGCCGGATGGGGAATGGACCTGCCCGGCATCATCACCTCGATCCCCGCGCAGGGTAAGCAGATGGCGCTGACCTTCGACGCCTGCGGCGGGCCGGACAACGACGAGATCAACACCGAGTTGATGAATTACCTCGTCGCCCACAACATTCCGGCGACGCTGTTTCTCAACAAGCGCTGGATCGACGCCGACCCGGGCAGGGCCGAGCAGTTGGCCGCCAATCCGCTGTTCGAACTCGCCAACCACGGCACCCGGCACTGTCCGCTCTCGGTCACCGGCCACGCCGCCTACGGCATCGCCGGCACCTCGTCCCCGCAGCAGGCGATCGACGAGGTGTGGGGCAATCACGAGCGGCTCACCCGGCTGCTCGGACATCCGCCGCGGTTCTTCCGCGCGGGCACCGCACACTACGACGACGTGTCGGTCGCGATCGTGCGGGATCTGGGGGAGACGCCGGTCGGTTTCAGCATCAACGCCGATGCCGGTGCGACCTTCACGGCCGCGCAGGTTCGCACCGCGATGTCGGCGGCAGAGCCCGGGGCGATCTCGATCGCCCATATGCACCGCCCGAAGTCGGGTACCGCCGAGGGGATGTCGGTGGTGTTGCCGGTATTGCGTTCGCGCGGTTTCGAATTCGTCAAACTGCCCTGAGCGGGCCGTTCGAACCGGATTCAGAGTTCGGCCGAGGCCTCCCAGTCCACCGCCACCGACTCGCCGCGGTCCACGGCGAAGAACGCGACCTCGAGATGCCGGCCCAGATCGACCAGTTCGATCGCCGGCAACGGCACCGGCTGCACGATCCGTACGCGCCACGGCCGCGGTTCGTCCCAGGCGCGCAGTTCCAGATCCAGCCGTAGCACCGGATCGTCGCGCCCCGAGTAGTCGGCGGCGATCGGTGTGGCCGCCAGCACGGTCGCGTCGGCGCGGCGGCCCGCGGACAGAATCTTCGCGATGCTCACCCGCGTCGCCTCAGCGACGCCGGGCACGTACAGCACCAGTCGCTCGCGATCACCCGGATCGACGCGGCAGCCGACCACGTCGCCCGGTTGCATCGACTCCCGCTCGGCGTCGCTCACTCGTTGCCGCATCCGGGCCTCGTACGGTGGTACGCCGTCGAGTTGGATGCGGACCCAGAAGCGACAGCCGGGTTCTACCCGGCCCGCGGCATCCGCTCGCTTTCGCAGGCCGTCGAGGCGGGAGGCCGCGGAGGCGGAAGTGCGGCAGGGCCGGACCCCGAGAATCGTCGCCGTTCCCGGCAGGCCGCGCAGCAGCAACTCGTGCCGTGCTCCATCGGAGAGCATGCCGGTACGCAGCATGTTCCCGGCCCGCTCGAGCCGTGTGGCCAGGCGTGCGCGCAGACCGTACCGGCCGCTGCCGGACCGGGCCGATCCGCGTGCGCCGGCCGAGGGGACCGCGGTCGATCCGGGTGCCGCGGATGCGGCGGAGATGCCCGTCGAGTCCGGTATCCCCCGCCCTGCCATACTCATTGCCCAACGGTAACGGTCCGCCGGGCGCCGACATGGTGATACGGACATATGCGCGGTTTCGGCAAGCCTGTCGCATCCGTCCGCGCAACCCCGACCCACCCACGCGCGAGACCCACATCACGCTCTAGGCTTGAGCCCATGACCGCTGCCTTTCCGAGCATCCCCGACGATCTGAAGCCCGCCGACGGACGGTTCGGCTGCGGCCCGTCCAAGGTCCGTCCCGAACAGCTGCGCTCCCTCGTCGAGGTCGGCGCCGCCGTGATGGGCACCAGCCACCGTCAGAAGCCGGTCAAGGACGTCGTCGCACGCGTCCGCTCGGGCCTGCGGGACCTGTTCTCGCTGCCCGAGGGCTACGAGGTCGTGCTCGGCAACGGCGGCACCACCGCGTTCTGGGACGCCGCGGCCTTCGGCCTGATCCGGGATCGTTCGCTGCACCTCACCTACGGTGAGTTCTCCTCGAAGTTCGCCGCGGTGGCCAAGCGCAACCCGTTCATCGGCGATCCGATCGTGGTCTCCTCGGATCCGGGCACCGCGCCCGAGCCGGTCTCCGATCCGGTCGCCGATGTGATCGCCTGGGCGCACAACGAGACCTCCACCGGTGTGTCGGTTCCGGTGCAGCGGCCCGCCGGGTCGGACAACGCGCTGATCGCCATCGACGCCACCTCCGGCGCGGGCGGTCTGCCGGTGAATATCGCCGACGCCGATGTGTACTACTTCGCGCCGCAGAAATGCTTCGCTTCCGACGGTGGCCTGTGGGTCGCGCTGATGAGCCCGAAGGCTCTGGAACGAGTCTCCGAAATCAAGGATTCGGGTCGATACACCCCCGAATTCCTGTCGCTGCCGATCGCGATCGACAACAGCACCAAGGACCAGACTTACAACACCCCGGCGCTGGCCACGCTGCTGCTGTTCGCCGATCAGATCGAGTGGATGAACAACAACGGTGGTCTGGACTGGACCGTCAAGCGGACCCTCGATTCCTCGTCGCGGCTGTATTCCTGGGCCGAGTCCAGCGAATTCGCCACGCCGTTCGTCGCGGAGCCGGCGCACCGCTCGCAGGTGGTCGGCACCGTCGACTTCGACCCGTCGGTGGATGCGGCGCAGGTCGCAAAGGTGTTGCGCGCCAACGGCATCGTCGACACCGAGCCCTACCGCAAGCTGGGCCGCAACCAGCTGCGCGTCGGCATGTTCCCGGCGATCGACCCCGAGGACGTGTCGCAGCTGACCCGCTGCATCGACTGGGTGGTGCAGCAGATCAGCGCCTGATCACGACAACGCTCGGATAAAAGCTCGCGAAAGTCGCGGAATTTCGTCACCGAAATCCGCGGCTTTCGCGTTTACGCTGTTGTGGTGCGCGCCAACCGAAATCGTGCCGGAAGTTTGCCGGGGCGTGGGCCGGTGAGCGTGGAAACAGAGCAGATTAGTCGTCCCCGGTACCGCGGCGGTAGATTTCAAGCCGCGTGTCTTGCCACACGAATCTCAGAAGTGCACTACTGTTCCAGAACGTGGGCGGTGTCGCGAGCTAGTTGGTGCTCGGCGCAGCTGTGATCGACGCAGCGATAAGGAGGTAACGGTGCGTGAACTTCGAGTGATCGGATTGACGCCCGATTCCGCGCACATCGTGTGCGTCGATGCCGAGACCGGGCAGAAGTACCGGCTCGCCGCCGACGAGAAGCTGCGTGCCGCCGCGCGTGGAGACCTTGCCCGATTCGGCCAGATCGAGATCGAAACGGAGGCGACCATGCGTCCTCGCGATATCCAGGCTCGGATCCGTGCCGGTGCGTCGGTGGAGCAGGTCACCGAGGAGTCCGGCATGCCGGCCAGCCGGGTGGAGCGTTTCGCCTACCCCGTGCTGCTCGAGCGTGCGCGCGCGGCCGAGCTGGCGCAGAAGGCGCATCCGGTGCGCAAGGACGGTCCGGCGGTGGAGACGCTGATCGAGATCGTCTCGGCCGCCTTCGCCGAGCGTGGGCACAACATCGATATCGCCGAATGGGACGCCTGGAAGGACGAGAAGAACTACTGGGTCGCCCAATTGCAGTGGCAGGCGGGCCGTTCGGTGATCGCCGCGCACTGGCGTTACCAGCCGGACGCGCACGGCGGCTCGGTGGTGCCACTCGACGATCCGGCCTCGGATCTGATCGATCCCGATTTCGGTCGCGCCCTGCGCGGACTGGCCACCATCCTGCCGGAGCCGACCCCCGAGCCCGCGCCGGTGGTGGAACCGGTGCCGGCCGGGCCCGTCCAGACCACCGCGGTGGCCGAGACCGGCCAGGCCGGTCTCGACGAGTACTTCGAGCAGCGGGCCGCCGTGGGCGGCACCGCGGTTCCGGTCAGTGCCAAGAGCACCGTGGCGGCGAATCCGTCGAGCACGACACCCGCGGCCGCCACCCCGGCGCTGCCGGCGGCACCGGCCGCCGCGGCTCCCACCGCCCCGGCCGAGCTGTCCGAACCCGCCGCTCCCGCCGCGGATCCGGAGCCTGCCGCCCAGCCGGAGCCGGAGCCTGCGCCGGCGGCGAAGTCCAGCCCTGCGGCAGCGAGCGCCAAGCCGGAAGCCGCCAAGCCCGCCGCGCAGAAGCCGGCCCGGGCCAAGCGGGGTAAGGCGCCGATGCCGTCCTGGGAGGATGTGCTGCTCGGCGTCCGTAGCTCCGGGCACTGAGCCCTCCGGGCACCGAATCCGCGGCCGGGCACCGAATCCCGGCAACCACGTCGAGTTCGCGGCGGAGGCCACCGGTCTCCGCCGCGAAGTTCGTGCGGCGGTTCGCTGCTCACCCTCGTTCGGGCGTGTCGCCGCCGGAATGTGTGAAACGGGGGTTGACACGCGCGGCAGAAGTCAGAAGCGGCGATGTTTCCGCTGTTGGGGGAGTAGATTTTTCGTATGCGCCCGATTCTCGTCGGGCGCACAGCGAGCAGGCCGCGGCGGCGGATGTGCTTCGGCTCCCGCGTTTGCTCGGGAGTAACCACGCTTACCCGTCCGAGCTCGGGAGGTGTCGCAGGTGCCATCCACAGCCTCGTCGATCTGGTACGTCGACGACCCCGACCCGGCGGCGGTCCTGCGCTCACACCCCGATCCCGATCCGGAGGCCGCCCTCGCCCTGGCCAAACAGCTCAATCCCGGCCACGATGTGGTGCCCGCCGCCTCCGGCACCCTGAAGGTCTGGGCCGGGCCGGATCCCGGCTCGATGTACATCGGCTGCTATCCGGGGGTCACCGTGGTCTGCACCGTGCAGGCGGCGCGCAGCCATCCGACCCGGCTGCCGGAACTGCTGATCCGGCCGCTGGCCTCCGAGCACACCTACCTGGTGTCCTACGACGTCCCACTGGGCTGGGGTGCGTTCGCGCATTGGGAGCGCGGGGAATTCCGTCGCGCCTTCAGCGCCACGCGGGTGAACATCGTCGAGGACGAAGGGCTGCCGTTGGTGTGGGAGCGCTCGTACTGGGCCGGCGACCATCCGGTCCGGCTGCGGCCCGGTGATTTTCCCGATCCCCAGATCCTGCCGTTCGACCCGCCGGAATTCGCCGACGCCGCGAACGAGGAGTGGCTCGGATTCCGTTATCGGGCGGGGTCTTCCGACGACGCCCTGCATCCGGACCGGATCGAGGTGTGTGGCTTCAGCCTCTACCCCGCGGGGCAGGCGCCCGCACCGGCGACACGGGCGACGTCGGTGACGATTCCGGCGAGTAAGCGCTGGTTCGGCTGGTTGCGTGGCCGCGACCGCGTGTTGTGATCGTGAAATTCGTCGAGACGTCAGGACGCGAGGCGTCAGGACGCGGCATCGATCAGTAGAACGACCCAGCCGATCAGTACCCCGGCGCCGAGTCCGGCGAGCACCCAGCGGGTGACCGGGGTGTAGCGCCAGCGCCACGCGGTCGGTGCGGTACCGGCGACGGCGATCACGTTCACCGCTACCGCGAGCGTCCAATGAACATGTGCCAGTGCGACACCGAACGAATACACCCCGGCGGCGGTCAGCGCGGCGACGAAGACCGACACCGCGATCCCCGCCGCCCACGGCGTGGGCTCGCTGTCCGGGCGGCCGAGCGGTCGATTCACGATGTCCGCACCCTTTCGTAGAAGGCCATCGCGGCAGCGGTCGCGACATTGAGCGAATCCGTGCCGGGGGTCATCGGAATCCGGGCGCGGATGTCGGTGGCGCGCATCGCCGCCTCGGTCAGGCCGGGGCCTTCGGCGCCGAGCAGCAGCGCCACCCGGTCGCCGGTCATCGCGGTCGCCAGATTCACCGCCTCGGGATTCGGCGTCAGCGCGATGATCCGAAAGCCCAGCTCGCGCAAGGTGTGCAGGCCGTCGGGCCAGGTCGGCAGCGAGGCGAAGGGCACCCGCAGCACGTGGCCCATCGACACCCGCACCGCGCGCCGATACAGCGGATCGGCGCAGCGGTCGCCGAACAACACCGCGTCGGCGCCGAGTCCGGCCGCATTGCGGAAGATCGAGCCGATGTTCTCGTGATCGTTGACGCCCTCGAGCACCGCGACCGTGCGCGCGGTCCGCAAGATCTCCTCCGGCAGCAATTCCGGCGGGCGGGAGGCGGCGGCAAGTACGCCGCGATTGAGATGAAATCCGACGATTTCGGCCATCACCTCGGCGCCGACGCGGTAGTAAGGGATGTCCACACCGGCGAGGTCGGGGGCGAGCTGATCGAAGCGGCGGCCCACCCCGAGCAGGGCGAACGGCTGGAAACGCGAGGCCAGCATGCGCTGCACGACCACCACGCCCTCGGCCACGACCAGGCCTTTTCCGCCCGGGAGGTCGGGACGCCGGTCGGCCGAGTTGAGGTCGCGGAAGTCGGCGACCCGAGGGTCGCCGGGGTCGACGATATCGATCACGTGGGCCACGGCAACCTATCCTGCACCCTGGCTCCGAATTCGGCCGATCCAACTGTCGTGTGGAACACGGTTTGGCAAGCAACGCTATGGTGAACTCTTTATTGGTTTATCCGCAGAACGATTTATCCATCGCAACGGAAGAGGACGCATGACCAAGCCGGAAGTCGAGTTCCAGGAAGGCCCCGCGCCCACCACGCTGGAAGTGCACGATCTGGTCGAGGGCGAGGGCGCCGAGGCCGTACCCGGCGGCACCGTCGAGGTGCACTACGTGGGCGTCACCTACGACACCGGCGAGGAATTCGATTCGTCCTGGAACCGTGGCGAATCCATCACCTTCCCGCTGCGCGGCCTGATCCAGGGCTGGCAGGAAGGTATTCCGGGGATGAAGGTCGGCGGCCGCCGCCAGCTGACCATCCCGCCGGAGCTGGCCTACGGTCCCGAGGGCTCGGGCCACCCGCTGTCGGGCAAGACGCTGATCTTCGTCATCGATCTGCTGAACGTCGTGGAGTAGTCGCCGATCACTGCCGGACGATCTCGACCGGATCGGACAGATTCGTCGCCAGGACGGACTGCTGGGATGTGCTGTGCGCCGGTAACGCGGTGAGGGCCTTGCCGGTTTGATCGGTCAGATTCGTCGAAATCTGCTGCATCTGGGTGACCCCGCCGGTCACCGCCTGCAGCGCACCCTGCAGTTGCGCGGTCGCCTGATCGGCGAGCTGCGGAATCTGTCCGGCCAGGGCGGCGCCTTGGTCCAGCTGGGCGGCGGCGGAGGTCAGCCGGTTCGCGGCATCGCGCAGGATGGTCCCGAGGCCGGTGTTCGGATCGGTACTGCTACCGGTCAGCTGGGCCACGCCCGCCAGCTGGGTATCGGTCTGGCCGGCGATCGAGCGCAGCGCCTCCAGCTTTCCGATGATGTCGGTGACCTGAGGATCCGCCGCCACGGGCAGCGCGCGCAGCAGCGGCAGGACCTGGTCGAGTCCGCTGCTCATCGCCTTCGCACCGGAGCTGATCTGCCCGATGGTCAGCCCGGTGGCATCGAAGGCGTCGGCCATGTTCTCGGCCTGATTCGTCGCCTGACCCAGGGTGTTGTGTACCTGGCCGAGCTGCGAAGTCAGCGTGGCCGCACCGGATTTCGCGGAATCCAGGAAACCCAGCATCTGCTGGGCGCCGCCGGTGAACTGTCCGGCGGCGTCGGAGGCCGTCCGCACGCCCGCGTCGAGCAGCTGAGAGGTGAAGGCCGCCTGCTGCATCGAACCGCGCGCGTTCGCGACCGCGGCCAGGGTTTGATCCACGCCCGCGGCCGCGATTCGCCGCGTCACCGCCGCGACCGCATCGTCGACCGCGGCGGTGTCCGCGTGCTCGTCGGCGGCCACGGTCAGCTGCGCCCGATGCGGCTGCGCCGTGGCGAGGGTGTCCAGCGACGCACTGAGGTCGGCGGGCAGGGTGATCACCGCGGCGTGGTCGCCGGTGCGTGCGCCGGGTTCGGCCACGGTCCAGGTGTCGCTCTCGGCTTGGAGTGCCTTCACGATGCGGGCCCCGGCGGGCCCGGTATCCGCGTTGACGATCGCGATATCGGTCGGTGCGGCGCCATCGCGGGTGGCGGCGATCACCCCACCCGTCACCGCACCGGCGACCGCCAGGGTCACCACACCGAGCACTGTCCAGCGAAAACGTCTACCTGCCACGCCGTTCGACGGTAGCGGCGGTGAATGCGCAAGTACTGGCGTATATCTGAGGGTTCTGTGAGGGATCGCGGACGATTCAGTTCTGCGGCGGTGGCGCCGCCCGCATCGGACGGTCCGGCAATTCCAGCACCAGGCGTACGCCGCCCAGGGTGCCGTCGTCGAAATAGGCTCGGCCGCCGTGCAATTGGGCCTGCTGCGCGACCAGTGCCAGGCCCAGGCCGGAGCCGCCCTTGGTGGCGTTGGCACCGCGAATGAAGCGGTCGAAGACACTGCGCCGTTCCTCGGCCGGAATGCCCGCACCGTTGTCGTCGACCGAGATCACGATCCAGCCGTCGGGGCGGCGATGCGCGGATACCAGCGCCTGCGTCGCGCCGCCGTGACGGGCGGAATTGGTGAGCGCGTTGTCGACGGCCAGGCGCAGGCCGGTCGGCAGGCCGCGGGTGACGAGTTCGGGATCGGTCTCGATGCGGACGGTGAGTTCCGGGAAGTGGCGCATCGCGTCGTGGGCGGCGTGGTCGACCAGATCACCGACATCGGTTTCGACATGGTCGCGCTCATCGGTCAGTTCGCCCGCGGCCAGCCGTTCCAGCGCGGCCAGCGTGGCCTCCACCCGGCCCTGACTGCGCTGGAGGTCGTCGAGGATCTCCGCGCGCTGCTGCTCGTCGAGGTCCAGGGTACGCAGCACCTCGAGGTCGGTGCGCATCGCGGTGAGCGGGGTGCGCAGTTCGTGCGCGGAGACGGCGGCAAAATCGCGGGCCGTCTCGAGTGCCGCCGCGGTTTCGGCCTGGGCGAACTGCACCCGCTCCAACAGCGAATTCACTGCCTCGGATAGCTTTTCGGCCTCGAAGACCCCGGATCCGTCCACCCGGACCTCGGCCGTGCTGGTGCCACTGCGCGCACTGACCTGCCGGGTGAGATCCCGGATCGGGCGCACCGCGCCGCCACCGAACACCCAGCCCAGCCCGGCCGCCGCGGCCACCGCCAGGCCGGCCGCGAACAGCACCCAGCGCCGCTGCTCGGACATGGTGTGATAGGCGTCGGTCAGCGGGATCGCGATCGATACGGTCCGCCCCTCGGGCTGATTCTCGGTCGTGGTCAGCACCCGGAAAGGGGTGCCCTCCATCGTGACCGTATGCGAACCCGGGTCCTCGGCCGGCAGGCGCACGCTGGTGGAGGCGATGATCTCACCGTGGTCGCGGACCGTCACCGCAATATCCTTGTTCGGGGTCACCAGCGACAGCACCCCGACCGCGATGAGCGGCTGCATCAGCACGATGCGCGAGGCGATGGCCAGTTCCTGGTCGGCCTGGGCGAGATTGTTGCGGCCCAGTGCCACCACCGACACCCAGCTCAAGACCGCGGTGATGATGATCGCGCCCAATGCCGCCGCCCCGGCGACCCTGGTGCGCAGCGAATAGGAGTGACGCAGCCCGAAGCGTCGCCGTTGCGGTCCGGTCATCCCGCACCGGCACGGATCGATTCGGCGTGGACGCCGGTCATTTCGGCATCCGCAGTACGAAGCCGACGCCGCGAATGGTGTGCAGCAGCCGGGGCGTGCCGTCGGCCTCCAGTTTGCGGCGCAGATAGCCGACGAAGACGTCCACCACATTGGTGTCGGCGGCGAAGTCGTAACCCCACACCAGCTCCAGCAGTCGTTCCCGGCTCAACACCACTCCGGCATTGCGGGCCAGCGTGGACAGCAGTTCGAATTCCCTTTTGGTGAGCTCGATTTCGTTACCGTGCAGCAGGGCGCGATAGCCGGC
Organism: Nocardia sp. NRRL WC-3656; assembly: GCF_000720265.1. NCBI lineage: Bacteria > Bacillati > Actinomycetota > Actinomycetes > Mycobacteriales > Nocardiaceae > Nocardia > Nocardia sp. NRRL WC-3656. The sequence continues at coordinate 42,560 of NZ_JOJF01000002.1, forward strand.
CACATCGATTTCCAAGGGACCCACGGTGATCGAGCCCGGCGCCGCGGCGGGTGCGGTATCGGTGCGCCGGCGCAGCAGCGCCCGGATCCGCGCCACCAATTCGGCGAGGACGAACGGCTTCACGAGATAGTCGTCCGCCCCGGATTCCAGTCCGGCGATCCGATCGCCGACCGAACTGCGTGCCGAGAGCACACAGATCGGCACTTCGTTGCCCATCGCCCGCAGCGCGGTCACCACGCCCGCGCCGTCGAGCACCGGCATGTTCATATCGAGGACGATCGCGTCGGGCGCCTGTTCGGCCACGCTGCGCAACGCCGCGGCCCCGTCGCGGGCAATGACCACCCGGAATCCGGACAGTCGCAAGCCGCGTTCCACCGAGGACAGCACATCCTCGTCGTCGTCGACCACCAGCACCGTCGGATTCTCGCTGCTCGCCACGGTGTGCAGTGTAATTTGACCGCGCGGCCCCGGGGGTGGCCCGAGGCTCGCGCGAGTTGCCGATCCGGTGGCCGGATCAGTAGTTGTGGCAGGAATCGGCGACTTCCTGGATCGTCGAGCTCAGGCCGGCGGCCCGCGGGTCCTGCTGGGCGCGCTGCGCCTCGTCCGGGTGCTGAGCCAGGTATTGCTGGAATTCGGCGCGGCGCTGTTCCACCGGCTGATCGAATTTGGCCTTCAGCTCGGCCTTCTGGTCCGGGTTGTTGTCCAGGATCGAGGCCAGCTGCGGCGCCTTGTCGTGCAACGCGGCGTCGACCTGGGCGAAGCTGCAGGTCGAATTCAGCAGCGGCGCAACCAGTTCGGTCGGGCCCGCCGATGCGGTGGCGGGGACCAGCAGGGCGGCCCCGGCGGCCAGGCCCGCAGCGGTGAGCGTGGTTGCGGCAAATCCGCGAATGCGCATGATTCTCTCTCCCTGTGCGTCGGCACGTACGTGTCCGGCACGGTATCGCCGGAGTCTGGGGCGTAGGTGAACCGATTCTGAGAAGACTCTGAACCGGCTGCTCACACCGCGCACCCCACTCCGGGTGGCCCGATCAGGAACCGATACTCGAGCCGTTCGTGGTCGCCGCCGGATCGGTTGTGTTCTCGGCCGCCGTGTCGGCGGTCGGATCGGTCCCGGCGAGCAGCTGATCCTCCAGCGCGATCAGCACCGCCGGATCCTCGATGGTGGCCGGCATCTCCCAGTTCTCGCCGGAGGCGATCTGGCGGATGGTGCGGCGCAGGATCTTCCCGGATCGGGTCTTGGGCAAGGCCCGTACCACCGTCACATCGTGCAGCGTCGCAATCGCGCCGATCTGCTCCCGGACGCGGGCGATGATCTCGGCGCGCAACTGCGCCAACTCGATGTCGACCCCGTTCTTGAGCACCACGTAGGCGATCGGGAGCTGACCCTTCAGTTCGTCGGGCACGCCGATCACCGCGGTTTCCGCGACCGCCGAATGTCCCGAGATCGCGCCCTCGATGCCGCCGGCCGAGAGCCGATGCCCGGCCATATTGATCACATCGTCGCTGCGGCCGAGCACGTACAGATAGCCGTCCTCGTCGAAATAGCCGGAGTCGCCGGTGAGGTAGTGCCCGGGGTAGGCCGAGAGATAGGAGCGGGCGAAGCGCTCGTCGTCGCGCCACAGGCCGGTCAGCGAGCCGGGGGGCAGCGGCAGGCCGATCACGATGTTGCCCTCCGCGCCCGTCGCCACCGCATCGCCTTCGTAATCGAGGACGCGCAGCCGGTAGCCGGGCACCGGCACCGAGGCCGAGCCGGGTTTGATCGGCAGCTCCTGCAAACCGAGCGGGTTCGCGCACACCGGCCAGCCGGTTTCGGTCTGCCACCAGTGGTCCACGACCGGGCAGTCGGGCAGATCGGCCAGCACCGTCTCCCGGGTCCACTCGTAGGTGGCGGGGTCGAGCCGTTCGCCGGCGCAGAACAGCGCGCGCAGCGAGGACAGATCGTGGCGGCGGGCCAGCGCGGCCTCGGGATCGGCGCGGCGGATCGCGCGCAATGCGGTGGGGGCGGTGAACATCACGTGCACCCCGTACTGCTCGACCAGCCGCCAGTAGGTGCCGGAGTCCGGCGTACCGATCGGTTTGCCTTCGAACAGGACGGTCGTCGCGCCGACCAGCAGCGGGGCGTAGACGATATAGGAATGGCCGACCACCCAGCCGATATCGGAGGTGGTCAACATCACCTGACCGGGGGAGACGTCGTAGATATTGCGCATCGACCAGGCCAGCGCCACCGCGTGGCCACCGTTGTCGCGCACCACGCCCTTGGGCTTTCCGGTGGTGCCGGAGGTGTAGAGGATGTACAGCGGATCGGTCGCGGCCACCGGCACCGGATCGGCCGGTTCCGCGTCGCGGACCATGTCCTCCCAGTCCAGCCAGCGGGCCGCGACGGTGGCGGTGGAATCCGGCAGGGTGTCGGTGGCCGGCTGCGGGGCGGCGAACCGGATGGTCGCAAAGCCCTCGCGCTGCTTCACCACCACATTCCGGGGCGCGGTGGTCTGCACCTGGTCGAGAGCCTGCAGCACGATCGGCGGGTATTCGATCCGCTTGTTCGGTTCCAGGCCGCCGGAGGCGGTGACGATCAGAACGGGTTCGGCGTCGTCGATGCGCGCGGCCAGTTCGTGGGCGGCGAATCCGCCGAAGACCACCGAATGCACCGCGCCGATCCGCGCGCAGGCCAGCATCGCGATCACGGCCTCGGGGATCATCGGCATGTAGATCACGACGCGATCGCCGGTGCGCACCCCGAGCCGGAGCATGGCGCCGGCGAACCGGGCGACCTCCGCCAGCAACTCGGCGTAGGTGTAGACGGCTGTGGCGCCCGTCATAGCGGAGTCATATATTAATGCGGGCTGGTTCGCGCGACCGCCCGTTTTTTCGGAAATGCCCGTTTCGACGGCGGTATCGGTATCGTCGTTCGTCGAGGCGGGTTCCGCTGTGAGATCGCGCACATGCCGATCGAGGGCGTTGTAGGAGGTGTTGAGGCGAGCATCGGGAAACCACCGAGCCGTCGGTCGTGCCGTGGTGTCGAGAATCTGTTCGGGCGCAACGTCCCAGCTGATCGCCTCGGCCGCACTGCGCCAGAAGTCCGACGGGTCGACCAGGCTGGTCTGGTAGGTGGGCCGGTACTCCTGCTTCGCGTTCAACCGTATGACTCCCTGCCTCGCATCGATGCCCGCCTCGATAGATCAGCCTGATTGTGGCAGACTTCACGCGACGTCCGGGCGGCCGCCGCGACCTTTGATTTTGGCTGGAACAGCCAGGTCAACGGCTGGTGGTTGCCAAGAGGTCACACAAGAAGTTATTGATCCGTTAGAATCGCATGTCACCTATTTCGGCCGTCATGGACGCAATTTCTCGGCCAGCCGCAGTTCCCGGCCCGTTCTGCTTATCGAGCCGCGCGTGCGATCGTGGAGGCTCGCCGATGGCGCGTGGCTGGGGCCAGTTTGGAAAGTGAGTTGGAGATGCGTGACGCCGCTAGGCCCGTTGGGAAGCGCTGGGCGCTCGGCAACTGGGACCTGCGCTGGAAGGTTACGGCCGTGCTGGCCGTGCCGCTGCTCGTCGCGGTGGTGCTCGGTGCTTCCAGGATCGCGTCCGAGTTCAGTGACTCGAGCCACCTGGACCAGGCGGTCGAGCACGTCGAGGCGATTCCGGCTGTTACCGGCCTGAGTGGTGCCGCGGCCACGGTCGCCGGTGGCCAGATGGCCGCGATCAGCCCGACCCAGTCGCTGGTTCAGGACGCGGACCTGACACGACTGGACGGCGCCATCCAGACCGCGCAGAAGGCCACGGCCAAGCTGGACGGTGTCCCGGGTGCGCGCGATGCGATCGAGCAGATGATCAGGGGCGCCCAGGCGGTGCGCGATCAGGGCACCAAGCCCTCGCCGGTCCTCGCCGACGCGATCGCCCAGGAAGAGGCGATCCGCCAGAACAGCGTCCGCACGGTCGAGGAGATCGTCTCGACCATCTCCGACCCCGGCGTCGACGCGGCGAAGCTGCGCCTGGTCGACTCGCTGAACACCCGCGCGGTGATGGTCCAGGAGATCGCGGCCTCGGCCAAGACCCTGACCGGTGACGCCAAGGGCGGCCTGCACGACTTCCAGGTCGCGGGCAACACCGAGAAGTACATGCTGGACCTGCTGGCCAAGCGTCTGCCCGAGAACGATCCGACGATCGCCGAGCTGAACGGCTTGCTGCAGAACCGGATCGCCATGACCAGCGGGCCGAACGTCGACGTCGGCCAGCTGCCGCTGATGGATATCAAGCAGTCGCTGGTCGACAGCCTGAACGGCTACACCAAGATCGTCGGTTCCTCGACTCAGGACATCACGTCCCGAGTGAACGACCTGGCCGGTAACGCCCGGGCCGGCGCGATCCAGTACGCGGTCATCGTCGTCCTGACGATTCTGGCCGCGCTGATCTTCGCCGTGCTGGTCGCGCGGGCCATGATCGTGCCGCTGCGCAAGCTGCGCCTGGCCGCGCTGCGCGTCGCCGAACACGACCTCGGCTACGAGGTCTCGCGACTGCGTGACGGCGCCAGCCCCGAGGATGTGCCGCTCGAGCCGATGCCGGTGCACACCGAGGAAGAGGTCGGCCAGCTCGCTCGCGCGGTCGACGACATCCACGGTCAGGCCCTGCGCCTGGCGGCCGATCAGGCCTCCATGCGTACCCAGGTCAACGATATGTTCGAGACCCTGGCGCGGCGGTCGAAGTCGCTGGTCGACCATCAGCTCTCGCTGATCGAGGCGATGGAGTACGACGAGAAGGACCCGCGCCTGCTGGAGAACCTCTTCCGGCTCGACCACCTCGCCGCCCGTATGCGCCGAAACGGCGACAACCTGCTGATTCTGGCCGGTACCCGGCAGCGGCGCAGCAAGTCCGCGCCGGTCGAGATCGCCGACGTGCTGCGTGCCGCGATCTCCGAGGTCGAGGACTACGAGCGCGTGAAGCTGGGCGCCACCCCGCGCGGCGCCATCACCGAACCGGCCGCCTCCGACCTGGCGCACCTGTTCGCCGAGCTGCTCGACAACGCGCTACGCGCCTCGCCGCCGGAGACCGACGTCAAGTTCACCTTCGCCCAGGCCCACGATCAGGGTCTGCTGATCGAGGTCGCCGACCGCGGTATCGGTATGCCGCCCGCGGAGATGGCATCGATCAACCGGCGCCTGGAAACGACCGCCGAGGTCGGTGCGGACACCGCGCGCCACATGGGTCTGTTCGTCGTCAGCCGGCTGGCCGAGCGGCACGGCCTCAACGTGCGCCTGCGCCCGACCTTCGACACCGCCCGCGACCCGGGCGTCACCGTCACCGTGCACGTGCCCAAGGCGATCATCGTGGCGCCCTCGGGCGGAACGGTCTCGCTGCCGGACCAGTCCGGTGAGCAGATGTCGGTGCCGACCCAGCGGCCGTCCGCGGCGTCGTCGATGCAGATGCGCGGCGTCACCCGCACTCCGAGCGGCAACATGATGGTCACCGTGGACCCGGGAGTGAGCGGGCCGATCCCGATCACGCCGGCCGCGGATGCCGGAGACGATCGCACCGTGCGCACCAACGGCGCCGCCGCCGCGGCGAACGGTTCGGCCGCGGGTGGACTCCCGCAGCGCCAGCCGGGCGGTGCGGCTCCGGGCGGGCTGCCGCAGCGGCAGCCGGGCGCCAACGGGCCGACCGCGCGTCATCCGCTCGCCGATGCCGAGCCGGGCACGGGCTTGCCGCAGCGCGAGCCGGGTGCCAACGGACCGCAGTCGCCCAAGGCACAGCCGAACGCGAATCTGCCCCAGCGTGGCGGCGCCGCTCCGGCGCAGCCGACCTCGGGGCTGGCCGCCAATATGCTCAAGCGTCAGCCGGGTGCGGCGGGTCAGCCGCCGCGACCGGGCCGTCCCACCGGACTGCCGCAGCGGCCGCCGGGCGGCGGTAACGGCCTGCCGCCGCGCGAAGGTGGTCTGCCGCAGCGTGATTCGGGCTCGAGCCTGCCGCAGCGGGAGGGTGGTCTGCCGCAGCGCGGCGGGTCCGGCCTGCCGCAGCGTGGGCCTGCCGGTGAGGACCGGCCCGCGGCAAGCCTGCCGGCACGGGAACTCGGCGCCAACGGCCTGCCGCAGCGGACGCCGGGCACCAACGGTGCCCCGGCGCGCGAGGGTGGCCTGCCGCAGCGGGAGTCCGCGAACGGTGGTCTGCCGCAGCGGGAGTCGTCCAACGGCGAGCTGCCGCAGCGCGGTGCCGGAGGCCTGCCGCAGCGGACTCCGGGTTCCAACGGCGCGCCGTCGCGCGAGGGTGCGCCCACCGGTCTGCAGCGCGATGCCGGCAGCGGGCTCCCGCAGCGGGACGCCGGCGCCGGTCTGCCGCAGCGGGACGCGGGTAGTGGCCTCCCGCAACGGGATTCGGGCAGCGGTCTGCCGCAGCGCGGTGGCGGTCTGCCGCAGCGCGAGGGCATCGGCGGTCTGCCCCAGCGCGATGCCGGTAGCGGCCTGCCGCAACGAGAGTCGAATGAGGGTCTGCCGCAGCGTGCCCCGGCCGCGGGCGGCCTGCCCCAGCGGCAGCCGGGCGCCGGTCTGCCGCCGCGGCCGGAACCCACCCCGGGCCTGAGCCTGCCCGGACGTCATGCGCCGCAGCGGGACAGCTCCGCCGCGGACGCGAATGCGGAATCCGGTGAGGGTCGCGAACGCGGCCGCCACAGCTACCGGTCGAATCCGCAGAAGACGGCATCGTTCTTCCAGACCCGGCTGCAACCCGCAGCCGACCCCGGCCCGTCGGAAGGGGGAAGTCCGATCTTCGCCGAGATGATGTCGGCGTGGCTCGCGGACCCCAACCCGGACCGGTCCCAAGTCGCCGCCTCCTTCGAATCCCCAGGTGACGAAGGTTGGCAGGCTGCCCGACGAGCGGTGGAAACCTCGTCGGAGAAGCGGACGGCAGCCGGATTGCCGCAGCGTGATCCCGGCAATCGGCTGGTACCCGGTGGTGTCATCGGGCGCGCCGACCGGGCGCCGAGCCGCGACCCAGAGTCGATCAGGTCAAGTCTGAGTCGTCACCAGCAGGGCGTCCGGGATGGCCGCGCAATGGGAGCAATGAACCTAACCGGAGATAAAGGAGACCGATGAACCCCGATCTAGGTGGTACGAACCGTCAGCTGGATTGGCTGGTTTCGAACTTCGCCAACGAGGTCCCGGGCGTCGCTCATGCCGTGCTGGTTTCGGCGGACGGCCTGTTGATGGCCGCGAGCGCTCAATTGCCCGTCGACCGAGCCGAACAGCTGTCCGCCGTGACCGCAGGTTTGGCGAGCCTCTCTGTCGGCGTTTCGAACCTGTTCGAAGGCGGCACGGTACTGCAGTCCGTGGTCGAGATGGAACACGGTTACCTACTGCTCATGGCAGTCGGTGACGGGTCCTATCTGGCCGTGCTGACGAACACGTCCTGCGATATCGGCCAGGTGGGCTACGAGATGGCTCTGCTGGTCGAGCGGGTGGGCCAGACAGTCCAGGCCACACCTCGCGTCACGATGGGTTCCTGATGGTGGGATGGACATAGACAACCAGCACGTGGGGAGCGCCGAGCCCAGCCTCGTCCGTCCGTACTCGCTGACCGCCGGTCGTACGCGGCCGACGGTGGAGTTGGCATTGGAGGCGCTCGTCGCATCGCATCCGGTCGCCCTGGAGCGGCAGTTCGAACTGACCAACATCGAGACGTCAATCGTGGAGTTGTGCAGAGAATCGCCATCTGTCGCGGAACTGGCTGCCCGACTGGGTATTCCGATCGGGGTGGCTCGAGTGCTCGTCGCCGACCTCATCGAGGCGGGACATGTTCGAGTTTCGGCGACTTTGAAAGACGATTCGAGCGACGATGAACGTCGCGAGCTGATCGAAAGGGTTCTCAGTGGACTCCGGCGTATTTGATTCGACGGCCCAGGTCGATACCCGCAACGCCAAGCCGACCTCCGCGAAGATCGTGGTGGCCGGTGGCTTCGGTGTGGGTAAGACGACCTTGGTCGGTGCTGTATCGGAGATCGTTCCGCTGCGCACCGAGGCTTTGGTGACCAACGCCAGTGTGGGCGTTGACAGCCTGACCGCCGTGCCGACGAAGGCCACCACCACGGTGGCCATGGACTTCGGCAGGATCAGCCTCGCCGACGATTTGGTGCTTTATCTGTTCGGCACACCCGGCCAGTACCGCTTCTGGTTCATGTGGGACGACCTGATTCGCGGCGCCATCGGGGCGGTAGTGCTGATCGACACCAGACGGCTGGAGGATTCCTTCGCCGCCGTCGACTACTTCGAGGCTCGTGGGCTGCCGTTCCTGGTGGCCATCAACGAGTTCGACGACGCACCGCGGTACCCCCTGGAGGACATCCGCCAGGCGCTGGCCGTCCCGGCGGACGTGCCGATCATGTCGATCGACGCGCGCCGCCGCGAGCCGGTGAAGCAGGCGCTGGTCTCGGTCACCGAGTACGCGCTGCGCAAAGTGGTTCAGGGTTACTGATACGCCGACGACCGGCCGCACGACGCGGCCGCGTCGGCGCGCGGCGGCACCACGACCGCCGATCGCCCGGTCCGGCGCGGTTACGCTCGGAGCGTGAAGATCTCGGCGCGTGAGTTTTTCGACGGTGTGCTCGATCCCGGTTCGTATCGCGGCTGGGATCGAGAACCGATCGAGGTCGCCACGTCGCCGGCGTATCGCGCGGAACTGACCGCCGCGGTCGAACGCAGCGGCACCGACGAATCGGTGCTGACCGGTGAGGGACGGTTGCGCGGGCGGCGCGTCGCGGTGATCGCGTGTGAATTCGGCTTTCTGGCCGGATCGATCGGCGTGGCGGCCGCCGAGCGCATCGTCACGGCCGTCGAACGCGCCACCGAGCTGGGTCTGCCCCTGCTCGCCTCGCCCACCTCCGGCGGAACCCGGATGCAGGAGGGCACGGTCGCCTTCGTGCAGATGGTGAAGATCGCGGGCGCGGTGGCCGCCCACAAAGCGGCCGGCCACCCCTACCTGGTGTATCTGCGCAATCCCACGATGGGCGGCGTTTTCGCGTCCTGGGGTTCGTTGGGGCACATGACCTTCGCCGAACCCGGGGCGCTGATCGGATTCCTGGGACCCCGGGTGTACGAGGCCCTCTACGACCGGCCGTTTCCGGAAGGCGTGCAGACCGCCGAGAATCTGTATCGCAACGGGGTCATCGACGGGGTCGTGCCGGTCCGGTTCTTCCGCCGGATCGCGCACCGGGTGTTGAATGTGACGACTTCGGTTGCGGGACAGCCTGATTCGCTATCCATCGCTACGTCAGCGCAGGATTTGCCGGTGGTCCCGCCCGGCGACGGCGGCATTGCCGGAGGTTCGGCCGATACCGCTGATTCACCGGACACCGACCGAACCACTTCATCGGCCTGGGAGTCGGTGCTGATCTCCCGCGACCCGCGGCGTCCCGGCATCCGGGAGCTGTTGCGGCAGGCGACCGATCGGGTGCCGTTGAGCGGCACCGGCCAAGGCGAATCCGACCGTACCGTCGTCCACGCCCTGGCCCGGCTGCGCGGCGAGTCGTGCGTGATCTTCGGCCACGACCGGGCCGGCCAGACCGGCGAGAACACCATGGGTCCGGCCGCATTGCGCGAGGCCCGCCGCAGTATGCACCTGGCCGCCGAACTCCGTCTCCCGCTGGTCCTGGTCATCGATACCGCGGGCGCCGCGCTGTCCCAGGAGGCCGAGGAGCGCGGCCTCGCGCCCGAAATCGCCCGCTGCCTAGCGGATTTGGTCACCCTGGACACGCCGACCGTGTCGGTACTGCTCGGCCAGGGCACCGGCGGAGGGGCATTGGCCCTGCTGCCCGCCGACCGTGTCCTCGCCGCGACTCACGCCTGGCTGGCGCCACTCCCGCCGGAAGGCGCCAGCGCCATCGTCTTCCGCGATACGGACCATGCGCCGGAACTGGCCGCCGCCCAACGAGTCGGCGCGGCCGACCTGCGCACCGACGGCGTCGTCGACCGCATCGTCCCGGAGCACCCCGACGCCGCCCACGAACCGATCGACTTCTCCCGCCGTATGGTCGCCGCCGTCGCCGGGGAACTGGCGAGTCTCCGGACCCGACCGACAGCCGATCTGCGCGTCCTTCGCCACCGCCGCTACCGCCGGCTGGGCGTTCCCGGCTGAATATGCGGTTCCGTGCTCCGGCCGCCTTCGTCGTGCGTGCGGGTCCACCCGTCCGCCCGATTCCGAGGAACGCGACCGCAATACGCGCTCACCGGCATCCACCACGATCGGCTGCGAGTGCGCGTCGCGTTCGAGATCGACCTCCACCTCGGACGGGCAACCGAGCGCTGAGGTCCGAGGTTCCGCCTGGTAGGCGCACAGGATCCGAACACGCAGGTGCGCGTCGTTGACGGCTCGGCAAACCGCTTCTACGGTCGGAACGGTGACCTTTCGCAGCGAGAGCAGCACAGTACCGTCGGTGATTCTCAACGACGGCCATCTGATTCCGAGGCTGGGCTTCGGGGTTTTCCAGGTGCCGGAGGGACAGACCTTCGACACGGTGACCGCCGCGCTCGAGGCGGGGTATCGCAGCATCGACACCGCGGCGGCCTACGGGAACGAGGCCGAGGTGGGGCGGGCGATCGCCGAATCGGGGCTGGCGCGCGACGAGGTCTTCATCACTACCAAGCTGTGGAATGCCGACCAGGGGTACGACTCGACGCTGCGCGCGTTCGACGCGAGTATGGAGCGGCTGGGGTTCGAGTATCTGGATCTGTATCTCATCCACTGGCCGGTCGCGAGCGCGGATCGCTACGTGGACACGTTCCGTGCGTTCCAGTCGCTGAAGACGCAGGGCCGCATCGGCTCGATCGGTGTCTCCAATTTCCAGCCGGAACATCTGCGGCGGGTGATCGGGGAGACCGGTGAGGTGCCGGCGGTGAACCAGGTGGAGCTGCATCCGGCGCTCGCGCAGAACACGCTGCGTGCCTTCCACGCCGAGCACGGCATCGCCACCGAGGCGTGGAGTCCGCTCGGCCAGGGCGCGGAACTGAAGGATCCGACCGTGGGCGCGGTCGCCGAACAGGTCGGCCGCACGCCCGCCCAGGTTCTGATCCGGTGGCACCTGCAGCTGGGCAATATCGTCATTCCGAAGTCGGTCAATCCCGAGCGCATCCGGGAGAACTTCGATGTGTTCACTTTCGAACTCGACGTCGAACAGATGACCACCCTCAATGCGCTCGACACCGGCAGCCGCGTCGGCCCCGATCCCGATACGTTCGCGATGGGGCTCGACTGACGCGTTGCCGGCCCCTATTGCAGACCCAGGTAGCGCGTGAGCTCGACCGCTGCGGCGCGCCCTGCCCGATTCGCGCCGATGGTGCTGGCCGACGGCCCGTAACCGATCAAATGGATGCGCGGGTCGGCGGCTACCTGGGTAGCGAGCCGGCCCGTCATCGCGATGCCGCCGCCGGGCCCGCGCAGTCGCAGCGGCGCCAGGTGGTCGAGCGCGCTGCGGAAGCCCGTGGCCCAGAGGATCACGTCGGCGGCCTGAAAGCTGCCGTCGGGCCAGCGCACGCCGTCCGGTTCGATGCGGGCGAACATCGGATGCCAGGTCAGCGCGCCGCGCGCACGGGCGGCGCGAATCCGGTCGTCGACCGGCAGCCCGGTTACCGACACCACCGATCGCGGCGGTAAGCCGCGACGCACCCGGTCCTCGACCATCGCGACCGCCCGGCGGCCCTCGTCGGGACCGAACGGCCCCTCCCGCCAGCGCGGCTCCGTCCGCGACACCCAGGTCGTGCCGGTGACCTGGGAAATCTCGTCCAGCAGCTGGACCGCGGAAATTCCCGCGCCGACCACCACGACGTGCTGACCGGCGAACTCCGCCGCGCTGCGGTAGTCATGAGCGTGCAATTGCCGCCCGGCGAAGGTTTCGGCGCCCGGATAGTACGGAATGAACGGCTTTTCCCAGGTGCCGGTCGCGTTGATCACTCCGCGAACCCGGAGGGTCCGGTCGCCGACACCCGGTAACTCGGGCGGTGCGACGACGGAAATTTCTGCGGCCGAGAGGTTTTCGCCGACCACGGTCTCGACGTGCAACAGCCCGTCCACCAACGTCCCCGGACATGTTGCGGTGGTTGCCCGATCACATACCACCCGTACCGACACCGGCCGGCGAACACGCAGGTCGAAACGCTTCTCGTACAGCTCGAAATAGTGCGGCACCGCGGTCGCGGCGGGTACGGAATCCGAGCCGGGCGGCAGAGTTTCGGTGAACGACATCCCCGGCAGGTCGTGCACGCGATTCACGGTGCTCAAAGTCAGTGAGGGCCAGCGGAATTGCCATGCCCCGCCGGGACCGGGGGAGTGGTCGACGATGAGGAAGTCGGTTCCCGGTGTCAATCCGAGCCGCCGCAGGTGATAGCCGACCGACAGTCCGGCCTGGCCGGCGCCGATCACCACAATCTCGAAATCGGGTGCGGTCACCGCCGTCACAGTACGCGTCGGGTGCGCTGCGGTAACTGTCCGCCGCATACAGTGGAGTCGATACCGACCGGCGGGTGCGGTGAGGTGTGCCCCCGGAAGAGAAACCGCGCGAATGGGGAGAGGTCAGATGCTCGCAGTGAGCCGGGATGGTGACGTGGTCACCATCGAATTACAGCGCCCGCAGCGGCGCAACGCCCTCAACAACGAGTTGGTGGCAGCGTTGCGCGAGGCCGTCACGACCGCAGCGGCCGACGCGCGGGTGATCGTGCTGACCGGTCAGGGGCCGATTTTCAGCGCCGGAGCCGATTTGTCCGGCGTCTACTCGTCGGATTTCCTCGACGGACTGCTCGGTCTGTTGCACACCATCGAAACGGTCCCGGTGCCGGTGATCTCCGCCATCAACGGCGGCGCGCTCGGCGCCGGGGTGCAGCTGGCGCTGGCCTCCGACCTGCGGGTGATGAGCCCGGATTCCTATATCGCCATTCCGGCCGCGAAGCTGGGCATCTCGGTGGACCGCTGGACGGTGCGCCGCCTGGTCTCGCTGATCGGCGGCGGCCCGGCGCGGACCGTGCTGATGGGCGCCGAGAGCGTGTCCGCTTCCGACGCATACACTTTCGGCTTCGCCAACCGCCTCGGCACGCTGGCCGACGCGCAGGAGTGGGCCAAGTCGATCGCCCAGCTCGCCCCGCTCTCGCTGCGCCACCTCAAGCTGGTGTTCAACGACGACGGCACCCGCGGCGAGGACACCCCCGAGCAGCGCGCCGCCCTGGAGGCCGCCTGGCGCAGCGCCGACGCCGAGGAGGCGCGGCTGGCGCGGGAACAGAAGCGCGCGGCGAAGTTCGTGGGGCGCTGATGGCCGGCACCGAGATCGTCGCGGCCGCCCGCAGAGCGGCCCTGGCCGCGGCCGGGCTGGTCGGATTGCGCTGGGTGGCCCGCGCGGCATGGCGGATTCCCGCCGAAATGGGGGCTTCCGCGGCCGCCATCGCACCGCTGGCGACACGGTCGGCGAGCTACCGCGACCGGCAGTTCCACAACACCGAACCCAGCAGTCAGATCACGCCCGGATCCGGCGCATCCCTGCTGCTGTCGGCACTGACCCGGCGCGATGTGGGGCGGCCACCGGCAGAAATCCCGCTGGCGAGCACCGAACATCCGGAGCAGGCGGCAGATCTGGCCGTGACCTGGTTCGGCCACGCCACCGCCCTGATCGAGGTCGACGGCTACCGCATCCTCACCGATCCGGTCTGGAGTGAGCGGGTCTCGCCGTCGCCGCTGATCGGGCCGGCCCGGCTGCATCCGGTCCCGGCGCCGCTGTCCTCGCTGCCGGCGCTGGACGCGGTGGTCATCTCGCACGATCACTACGACCACCTGGATCGTGAGACCGTGCGCGCGCTGGTGGCCGATCAGGACGCCCCGTTCGTGGTGCCGATCGGGATCGGCGCCCATCTGCGCAAATGGCAGGTGCCGGAGGCCCGCATCATCGAATTGGATTGGAATACGTCCACTTCCATCACCCGCCCCGGACTGGGTGAGCTCACCGTGACCTGCGCCGAGGCGCGGCACTTCTCCGGGCGCGGCCTCACCCGCAACACCACGCTCTGGGCGTCGTGGGTGTTCGCGGGGCCGCGGCGGCGGGCCTACTTCGGCGGTGACACCGGGTACACGAAGGCGTTCGCCGAAATCGGCGCGACTCACGGTCCGTTCGATCTCACGCTGCTGCCGATCGGTGCCTACGACGTGCATTGGCCCGATGTGCACATGAACCCCGAGGAGGCGGTGCGCGCCCACGCCGACGTGTGTGTCGGGGAGGCCGAATACGGCATGTTGGTGCCGATTCACTGGGCCACGTTCAACCTGGCTTTCCACGGCTGGTCCGAGCCGGTCCACAGACTTGTTGCGGCGGCGCGTGCAGCGGGTACCCGGGTAGCGGTGCCGCTTCCCGGCGGGCGGATCGATACCAATGCGGTATCACCGCAGGTCTCCTGGTGGGAGGATGTGCGCTAGAAACGCAGTCGACGAGTGAAGGAGTGGGCTTCATGAGTTTGATGGATACGCTCAAAGGGTTGGTGGGTAAGGGCCGCGACGTGGCCTCGCAGAACGCGGAGAAGGTCCACGGCGCTGTCGACAAGGCCGGTGGCTTCGTCAAAGAGAAGACCGGTGGCAAGTACTCCGATCACATCGACAAGGGCACCGAGGCCATCAAGAAGAACATCCCCCAGCAGGGCGGCAAGACCCCGCCGCCGGCTCCCGAGCCGCCCGCCGCGCCCCCGCAGACTCCGCCCGCCACCCCGCCGCAGGCGCCGCAGCCGCCGGAGGGCTGAGCACGAGGCGGGACGCCCGGTACCACCGGGCTCACTCGCCGATCGAGGACGGGCACCGGCCGGAGGTTCACTCCTCCGGCGGGGCCCGTTTTCGCTTTACACTGCGACTATGGCGGCGCGCCGCGAGTTCGGGGGCATCGAGGTCGGTCTGACCAACCTCGACAAGGTGCTGTATCCGGCGACGGGTACCACCAAGGGTGAGGTAATCGACTACTACACCGCCATCGCACCGGCTCTGCTGCCGCATATCGCCGACCGTCCGGTGACGCGTAAGCGCTGGCCCAACGGGGTGCGCGAATCCTCGTTCTTCGAAAAGAATCTGGCCTCGCACGCGCCGAAATGGATTCAGCGCCGGCCGATGGATCATTCCGATCGCCGGGTGAACTATCCGGTCATCGACTCGGTAGCCGGGCTGGCCTGGCTCGGACAGCAGGCGTCGCTGGAAATCCATGTGCCGCAATGGCGTTTCGTCGGCGGATCGCGCGGTCCGGCCACCCGCATCGTCTTCGATCTCGATCCCGGGCCCGGAGTGGACCTGGCCGATTGCGCGACGGTGGCGTTGTGGATTCGCGATACCGTCCGCGACGCCGGTCTCGATGCCTATCCGGTGACCAGCGGCAGCAAGGGCATTCACATCTATGTGCCGCTGGACCGGGTACTGAGTCCCGGTGGCGCCTCGACGGTGGCGAAACAGCTGGCGACCGGGCTGGAGAAGCTGCATCCGGCGCTGGTCACGGCGACGATGGCGAAGGCCGTGCGGCCGGGCAAGATCTTCCTGGACTGGAGCCAGAACAACCCGGCGAAGACGACCATCGCGCCGTATTCGCTGCGCGGGCGTGAGCAGCCGACGGTCGCGGCGCCGCGCAGCTGGGACGAGATCGCCGACCGAAAGCGCCTGCGGCAGTTGCGCTTCGACGAGGTACTCGAGCGGTGGCGTTCCGACGGGGATCTGCTGGCGGGTCTGGATCCGCCCCTGGGGGCCGGTGCGGCGGATCCGCTGCAGACCTACCGGTCCATGCGCGACCCCGCCCGCACGCCGGAACCGGTTCCGCCCGGGCCGCCCGATCCCGGTGCGGGTGATCGCTTCGTGGTGCAGGAACATCACGCTCGGCGACTGCACTGGGATGTGCGACTCGAACGCGACGGTGTGCTGGTGTCGTGGGCGGTGCCGAAGGGGCCGCCGACCTCGCCGTCGCAGAACCGGCTGGCCGTGCACACCGAGGACCATCCCCTGGAATACCTGCATTTCCACGGCACCATCCCGCGCGGTGAATACGGTGCCGGGCAGATGACGATCTGGGACACCGGCACCTACGACACCGAGAAGTGGCGTGCGGACGAGGTGATCGTCCAGTTTCACGGCGAGCGTCTCAGCGGCCGCTACGCCTTCATCCGCACCGACGGCAAGCAGTGGTTGATGCACCTGATGAAATCGCAGGTCGCCGAGCCGGAAGAGGAGGCGGAGCAAGGGGATTCGGCCGACGGTCACCGCGGCGACCCGCAAGGGGTTGCCGGACGTAGCGGCGGCTCCGGCGGGGACGAAAACGGCGTCGCCGAACACGATGTCGCAGCGCGCATCTCGAGCCGGACCGAGACGGGGTCGGGAGGAGCCGAGTTCCCGCGCGGTCTGTCGCCGATGCTGGCGACCTCCGGGGAGGTGGCAAAACTCGGCGCCCGGAACTGGGTCTTCGAGACCAAATGGGACGGGTTCCGGGTCATCACGGAAATCGACGACGGCAACGTGGTGATCCGCAGCCGGGCGGGCAATATCGTCACCGACCGCTATCCGCGCATCGCCGAGCTGGGGCGGCAACTGCGGGGGCATCGGATCGTGCTCGACGGGGAGGCGGTCGTCTTCGATGCCGAGGGTTCGTCGAATCTGGCCCTGTTGCAGGCGGATCCGGCCCATGCGGAACTGGTCGCCTTCGACGTGCTGTATCTGGACGGCACCTCGCTGCTGCGCAAGCGCTACGCGGATCGGCGGCAGGTGCTGGAGGCGCTGGCCGAGGGCGTGCCTTCGCTGCTCGTCCCGCCGCGGCTGGAGGGTTCCGGTGCGGACGCTCTGGAATACAGCCGTGAGCATCGGCTCGAGGGAGTCGTCGCCAAACGCAAGGATTCGGTTTATCTGCCCGGCAAGCGCGGCCAGTCGTGGATCAAGACCCGCAACTGGCGCACCCAGGAGGTGATCATCGGTGGCTGGCGTCGCAGTGCCGCACGAGAATTCGCCTCCCTGCTGGTCGGCGTCCGCTACGACGGCGAGCTGTATTACATCGGCCGGGTGGGTACCGGCTTCAGCGACCGCGAGATGTCGGGGCTGACCGCGCGCCTGCGCCCCCTCCGCCGCAAGACCAGTCCCTTCGCCAACGAGCTGACCGCCGACGAACGCAAGGATGCCGTCTGGGCGACGCCGAAAATCCCCGGCACGGTGCGGTACATGAACTGGACCGAATCCGGGCGGCTGTGGCATCCGGCGTGGGTGCCGGACGAGAAGTAGGTTCCGCCACAACCGGTTTCGGCCTTCCGAACGGGCCGGCTTCCCGCGCGACCGACCCGTTCTCGTGCTGTGGCCCGACGGCCCGGCGCCACGAGGTATGGGCGCCGGACCCTTCGGGATGTTCGGTTGGGCGAGTCAGTTCGTGGTGGCGGTGTACCACTTCGTGGTGCCCGCCGGAGCGCTCAGCGTGCTGATGAGATCGATGGCGGCCACGACCAGCGTGGGTCCGCCGACCACCAGCGAGCCGATGATCGCGCCCGCAGTGGCACCCGTGATGAATCCCGGAATCGCCCCGATACCGCCTGCCGCGGCGCCGACGACCAAGCCGATCACTCCGCCGATGGCGGTACCGATGAAGCTGCCGATCGCGGTTCCGAGCCCGAATTGGGTTGCGAACGCGTTCATCGCGCTCTGATTCTCCAGCGGCGACGCCACCGGGGTCACCGGCGCGGGCCGCGCCGCCGCGGCGTCCTTCACCACGGTCAATTCCAGGACCCGGGCGTCGTCGCGCACCTGGTGGGGCAGAGGGTATTCCACACCGTCCTGCCGCAGAGACAGCGGCAGTGTGACGAGCGCGCGGCCGTCGGCGTCGGTGACGTCGACGGTGCGTCCGTCGGCGTCGACGCGGAAAAAGCCGCCGTCGAGAGTGGTTTCGACGGTATTGCCCGTCAGATGGGTTTCGTAGCGCACCGTGGGTGCGCCGGTATCGGCATGGACAGTGCCTGCCCCGAGGGCGACGGCCACTACTGCCGGAAGGGCAAGAGCGGCGAACTTGCGCAGAAACATTCCGGTTCCAATCTCCATCAGGAAGAAATTCGGCAGCCGAAAACGACGCGCGCTGAGAACCCAATACCCCCGACGTATCTCAACCCCTGCGCGTGGAGCCGCGGTCCGGCTAACTCACGGAAGTAACCGTACCTTCACTCGGCCGCAAAGTGGGGCGAATTCGATCCGCTGACTTCGTGTTTCACAAAGCGAAATGAGTTTGCCGGTTTCGACATGAGATCGCTGAAGATTTGCTTCGGCGAGTTACAGAAACACGCCGATCGCCGCCGCGCCGCCGCACACCACCACCGACAGGACGAGAGCGAGGTAGTCGGCCCGGCGGGGTCCGGCCGGATGCGCGGTCAATTCACCTGTCCCGCCGCGTGCCGTGATGGCCTCACCCAACTCCCCGGCGCGACGGGTGGCGACGGCCATGGCCGCGGTGAGAATGTCCACGAGCGGATTCGCGGCTCCGCGCGCCATCGACCCGTCCTTCGGACGCAGCCGGCGGGCGGCGCGCAACACCCGGATCTCGTCCATCAGCAGTGGCAGTCCGCGCAGAGTCAGCGCCACGACGACCGCCCATTCGTCCACCGGAATCCGCAGAACACGCAGCGGCGCACCGAGTTTGGCCAGGGCGGGAGCGATCTCGCTCATCGGGGTCGTCCAGGCGATCAGGAACGATGTGGTCAGCAACACCAGCCCGAACAGCGTGACCTGGACATACCGCAGTACGGCGGCACCACCGGTCGGGATGGTGATCAGCCCGCCGAGCACGATCAGTGCCCAGAACCACCACGGCAGCCGCGGTAGCGTGCCCAGCGGCAGCCGGGCGATCAGGCCGATCGCGATCAGGAAGGCGACCACCACTCCCAGGACCGGCCACGCGGGCTGCAACATCAGCAGCACACTGATGAAGAAGGCGACGATCATCTTGGTCCCGGCCCACAGCCGATGGATCGGGCTGTCGACCGGCACTTCGCGCAGCAGCACCATACTCATCGCGCACCTCCGAGGGCGTCGCCGTGCCGGCCGCGGCTGCGGCGCTGTGTGCCCCGGGCTCGATCGGTCTCGGGCCGGCCGCCGTCCGTCGCGCCGTTCGTCCCGGGCTGCATCGGTTCGGACCGCGGGCCCGCGATCCCCGTTTCCCCGCGCCCGTCGCCGTCGGCCGGCGGGCCGAGTACGGGTTCGGCCGGCCCCGGGGGCGCCACCGCCGGGGCGCCGGCGGCATCGGCCGAGCTGTCGGCGGCGGCCGCGACGGCAGGCAGGCTTTCCAGGATGAGACCGGATTGCAGGTGGACCGTCCGGTCGCAGACACTCTCCATATCGGCCACATCGTGCGAGATGACGATCAGCGTCAGTCCCGAATCCCGCAGCCGGGCGAGCAGTTCCACCACCTCCGCGCGGCCCTCCGGATCGAGTCCGGCCAGGGGTTCGTCGAGCACCACGACCTGCGGGCGACTGGCGACGATCGCGGCGAGAACCACTCGCTTGGCCTGACCACCCGACAATTCCTCGATCGAGCGGGAGGCCATCGCCCGGTCCAGCCCGACCGCGTCGAGCGCGCGGCCCACCGCCCCGGAACCGGTGCCGTGCCCGCCCCAATCCTCGATCTCGGCGCCGACGGTCTGGCGCTGCAGTTGCAGCCGGGAGTGCTGGAAGGCCAGCTCGACCGCGCCGATGCGCTTGTGCACCGGCCGCGACCCGGTGTAGTCGCACAGCCGGCAACTGCCGGTGGTCGGCACGACGAGTCCCGCCATGATCCAGGCCAGGGTGGATTTTCCCGACCCGTTGCCGCCGACGACGAGCAGTGTCTCCCCGCGATGGACGGTCAGATTCACCCCGCGCAGCGCGGTCGCCGCCCACGGGGTGCCGCGGTTGTAGGTGTGGCGCACATCCCGCAGCTCCAGCAGCGGTTCGCCGATCGGGGAGCGTCGCAGATTGCGCACCGGACGCGGCCAGGCCGGCAGATGGTCGACCTGGCGACCTCCGGAGAGATGGATGACCCGCTCGGCCGCCGCCGCGTCGGCCTCGTGGTGGGTGACCAGGACGACGGCCATCCGGTGCCGGGCGGGCAATCCGGCGAGCAGCGCGACCAGTTCGCGCCGGCCGTCCGGATCGATCATCGAAGTCGCCTCGTCGGCCACGAGCAGTGCGGGATCGCGAGCCAGGGCCGCCGCCACCGCCAGGCGCTGTTGCTGGCCGCCGGACAGGGTCGCGGTCTCCGCGCCACCGAGCCCGCTCAGCCCGACCTCGCACAGCAACGCCTCCACGTCGACCGCCCGCGCGGCCTCGGCGGGCAGCCCCCACACCACGTCGTCGGCGACCAGTACGCCCAGCGTCTGACTCTCGGGCCGCTGCAGCACCAGGGCGGTGCCACCGATCACGCCGAGCCCCGCCGAACCGGGACGTTCGACCGTGCCGCCGGTGGGCGGAAGGCCGGCCAGCAGCCGGGTCAGCGTCGACTTGCCGGATCCGTTGTGGCCGACGACGGCGACGAATTCGCCGATCTCGACGGACAGGTCGATATCGCTCAGCGCATCGGCGCGCGCACCCGGATAGCGGAAGGACACGCCGCGCAACCGGACCGGCACCGGTGCGACCGCGCGGGTATCGGCCGGCGCGTCCAGTCGATCCCGCCCCGGCAGCCACTCCAGCCGATCCAGGACCGAGCCGAGGACGAACCAGGAGAAGACGGCGGTCATGACCACGCCCAGGAATACACCGCCGCCGATGTAGAGCCACCACCAGCTCAGCACGCTGTCGGTGACCGAGACGACACCGTTGCCCAGCGATTCCAGCTGTGGCTGCCGGGAGAGCATGTGATCGATGCCCTGGGCGATATTGCGCACGTTGTCGAAGACCAGCCGGCGCGAGGCGGCGAACAGGTAGAGCATGCCGACCGAGAAGGCCGCCCAGATCAATCCGGCCAGCGACGACAGGAACAGGACGGTGATCAGTCCGCGTCGCCGCCGTTTGACGGTGCCGATGATGCCGCCGATGGTCGCCGCGCTGACCACGGTGGCCGCGGGCACCAGGCCGGCGGCGACGAAGCTCACCAGGGTCGCGGCCACGGTCGCGCCCAGGACGGCGCGCAGCCGGTAGCGCTGCGCCAGCAGGCCCATCGGCACCGCGGCGACCAGATTGAGGGCCGCCGCGTAGGGCACCACCGAGCCGATGGTCACCAGCCCGACGGTCACCCCACCGAGGACCGCCGCGGTGGCGAGTTCGACGGGGCGCAGCGGGCCGTGAGCGATTCGCGGCTCGGCGCCGGCGGAAGGAGGCGCGGTCACGGCTCAAGTCTGCCAGCACCGGCGGACTGCGTGACGGCCCTCGCCGGGGCGGAGGCAGCACGCGGACCGCGTCGGCTGGTCATGACGTATGGACCGGTTCCGGTGCGCGCAGGACGTAGTCGTCCGGATTCAGAGACCGGGTGCGCAAGCGGTACGCGGTGACGG
The DNA here is from genome assembly GCF_000720265.1 of Nocardia sp. NRRL WC-3656. NCBI lineage: Bacteria > Bacillati > Actinomycetota > Actinomycetes > Mycobacteriales > Nocardiaceae > Nocardia > Nocardia sp. NRRL WC-3656. The sequence goes on from NZ_JOJF01000002.1 coordinate 64,024, forward strand.
TACCGGGCCAGTTGTTGGTGATCCGCCCGGCGGCATTGCGGTACCAGCTCGAGCACGCGGTCCACGGCGTGCGCAGCAACCGGCGCTGGGTCTGCGCATCGAAGGCCGCCGCGGTCTCGGACTTCACCTCGAGACAGGATCCCGGATGTTCGCTCAGATATGCCACGGCCTGCCGGATGTAGCGGGCCTGGCATTCGATCATGTAGATGATCGAGCCGGTGCCCAGATTGGTGTTGGGTCCGTACATCAGGAACAGATTCGGAAATCCCGGCACCGTCATCCCGAGATATGCGCGGGCCCCCTCGGCCCACACCTTCTCCAGTTCCGCGCCGTCGCGACCGAATATCCGGATCGGCCAGAGGAATTCGCTGCCCTTGAAGCCGGTGCCGTAGACGATCACGTCGGCCGGGTGCACGGTTCCGTCCGCGGTGCGCACGCCCTCGGGCACCACCTCGGCGATGGGCTCGGTCACGACGTCCACATTCGGCCGCATCAGCGCCGGGTAGTACTCGTTGGAGAACAGCACCCGTTTGCACAACACCGGATAGTCGGGGGTCAGCTTCGCGCGCAATCGCGGATCGGGCACGTCGTGGCGAAGCGCGCTGGTACCCAACCAGGTCGCGATGCGCCGGATCGGCGGGATCGCGGTCAAGCCCAGGGAGAAGAACTCCAGAAAGCACCACACCCACAGGCGCTGGGCCAGTCGCAGACCGGGCACGTGTGCGAACAGGGCGTGATGGATCGGCCGGTACTCGCGGTCGGTGCGCCGCACCACCCAGGCAGCGGTCCGCTGGAACAGCGTCAGACGGTCCACCTCGGGTGCGATGGCGGGTACGAATTGGATTGCGCTGGCGCCGGTTCCGATCACCGCGACCCGCTTGCCGGCGAGATCGACATCGTGGTTCCACTGCGCGGAATGGAACGACGGCCCGGCGAACGTCTCGATGCCCGCGATTTCGGGCATCCGCGGGCGCGACAGCTGCCCGACCGCGCTGATCAGCACGTCGGCGGATCGGATGTCGCCGTCGGCGGTGCGAACCGTCCAGCGCCCGGCGTGTTCGTCGAAGCTCGCCTCGGTGACCTCGGCGCCGAATCGGATCCGCTCGAGCAACCGATGTTTCGTCGCCACCGCATGCAGGTAGCCCAGGATCTCGGCCTGACCGGAGTAGCGATGCGGCCAATCCGGCTTCGGTTCGTAGGAGAACGAGTACAGCGGTGAGGGCACGTCGCAGGCCGCGCCCGGATAGGTGTTCTCCCGCCACACCCCGCCCAGGTCGTTCGCCCGCTCCAGAATCGTGAGGTCGTCGAAACCGTTGCGCTGCAGCTCGATTGCCGCGCCGAGTCCCCCGAACCCGGCTCCGACGATGATGACCGACGGCTTGGTAGCGGGCATGCGCGCGCTCCTCGAATCGAGAACAGTATCTCCACTGTAGGCGCGTGCCGCCGCCTCCGAACCCCGTTCCGGAAACCCTGCTCAGCGCGGTTGTACGCGGATCCGGCCGCCCATCGGCACGGTGCGGACGATCGAGGTCAGCCGCCGGTCCGCGACGGCATGCAGCACCACGGACGGGTCGGGCGCGTAGTCGATCGGAACGTCGCCGGGCTCCTCGACCTCCCACGCCCCGCCGATGGCCGAGGCCACACTGGGCGCCACCACCAGCGGCCGCCCACCGAACAGCGTGGTGCCCATGGCGTGCATATGTCCGGTGAGCACGCCGAGAATCCGCGCATCACCGGCGACGGTGCGCTCCAGCCGTTCCGGATCGGCGAGCCGGATGGGATCGACCACCGTCGAGTACATCGGCACCGGCGGGTGGTGCATCGCCACCAGCACGGAGGCGTCCGCGGGCGTGGTGGCCAGCAACCGGTCCAGCCACGCGTAGGTTCGCTCGCCCAGCTCCCCGCCGCCCGAACCGGGAATCGTGGAATCGAGCAGTGCCACGGTGAGCCCGCCGATATAGACGGCCTGATTGATCGGTCCCTCCTCGGCGGCGCCGTCGAGGAGCGTCCGCCGCAGATTGGCCCGGTCGTCGTGGTTGCCGGGCAGGACGTACAGCGGAATATCGGTGGTCAGCGCTTTGCGCGCCTGTTCGTACTGGGCGAGGGTCCCGGATTCGGTGAGGTCGCCGGTCACGAGGATCGCGTCGGGCCGGCGCGGTAATCGGTCGAGGTAGCCGAGAACGGCGGCGACTCGTTCGGCGTTGCGCGAATCCAGGTCGAAGTGGGTATCGCTGAGCTGTGCCAACAGAATCATGGCGTCCGCTTTCTCGTGGGATCGCACCGTTGCGCCCGTCGCCGGGAACGACCTGTGCGAGCCCGTGTGGAATCGGCCCCCGGGTGTGATCGCTTCGGCCGCATGCGTGCCGATACGGCACTTGTCCAGAGTAGAAGGTCCTCAGCGCGCCGTCTGCGTGACGGATGCCACCTTTTATAGCAGAAAGCTATGGGAAAATGCCGGAAACGGCGAGCCGCTATTCCGCAGCGATCCGCTCGAGCAGGGCGGCCGGATCGTCGATGATCGGGCTCGATCCCGTCGAGAAGAAATCCGCACCCGGTACGGCGGTCAACGTGAGTTCGGAATCCACACGCCAGGGTGCCTCCACCCGCAACGACAGCGAGTGCAGATGGGTGCGCGCGTACTCACCCGATTTGTCGAACAGCGGATCGCCCGCGATCGGATAGCCGATCCAGGCCAGGTGAACCCGGATCTGATGCCGCCGCCCGGTGATCGGCCGGGCCAGCAGTACCGTGTGCCGATCGGTCCGCGCCACGGTGGTGAACTCGGTCCGGGACGGATAGTTCTTACCGGCCAGCAGATCGCTCTCGGCGACCGTCCACATCTGCCCCTCCCGCCGGATGGTGTCGCGCGGTGCCGCGATCCGCACCCGATTCTTGCGCCCGACGCTCAACGGCAGGTCGATGACGCCGGTGTCGGGCAGATCGGTGGCGGCGGTGACGACCAGATACCGCTTGTCGGCCGTGCGCTTGGTGAACTGCCTGGTCAGTCCGCCGTGTGCGGCCAGATCCTTGGCGAACAGCACCAGGCCCGAGGTGACCTTGTCGATGCGGTGCACCGGGTAGAGGGTGATTCCCTCGGCCGCGGCCAGCTCGACCAGATCGGTGTCGTGGCGTTCCCCGGTCACGGCGATCCCGGCGGGCTTGTTCAGCGCGATGATCGCCTCGTCCTCGTCGACGAGGAACTGCTGCGCCAGCTGCTGCCAGCCCATCTCCACCGGGTGCGTCTCCACCGGGCCAGATTAGTCCGCGGCGCGATGGCCGAATATCGCCAGGAGGGGTGGGCGCCGCCCGGCCCGGTGTGCTAGAGCCAGGCGTCGTCGAGGTCGGTCGTGGTGCGATCCATCGCGTCGAGCAGATCGAAAAGCGGTGCGGTACGGGGCAATTCCCAGTGGAAGAAGTACCGGGCCGCGACCCGCTTACCGCGGTGGAAGTCCTCGGATCCGCGCGCGGCGGCCACCGCCTGCTCCAGCCAGATCCAGGCAAGCACCACATGTCCGAACGCCTCGAGGTAGGCGGACGAATTCGCCAGTGCCGCTTCCGGATCGGCATCGCGCCACACCGTGGCGGTCGTGGTCGCGATGCGTCCGGCGGCCGCGGCCAGCGCATCGGCGAAGTCACCGAGTTCCGCGTCGCCGGTCGCGCGAGCCCGGTCGACCGTTTCGCCCATGGTGTCGAGCAGCAGGGTCAGTGCCGCGCCGCCGTCCGCGACCACCGCCCGGCCGAGCAGGTCCAGGCTCTGAATGCCGTGTGTCCCTTCGTGAATCGGATTGAGGCGGTTGTCGCGGTAATGCTGTTCGACGTCGTAGTCGCGGGTGTATCCGGCGCCGCCGTGCACCTGGATGGCGAGGTCGTTGGCGGCCAGGCACCACTGGCTCGGCCAGCTCTTCGCGATCGGGGTCAGGACGCGCAGCAGCAGGGCGACGCGCTGCGCCTCGTCGGCGTCCACGGCGCTGCGCTGGCGGTCGATCAGGGTGCCGCAGTACAACTGCAGGCCCAGCGCGCCTTCGGCATAGGCCTTCTGCGCCAGCAGCATTCGGCGAACGTCGGGATGCTGCGCGATCGGGACCTGCGCGCTCGCACCGCCCTTCACCGTCACCGGGCGGCCCTGCGGCCGATTGCGGGCATAGTCGAGGGCCTTGAGGAAGCCGGTGTACCCCAACGCGGTAGCGGCCAGGCCGACGCCCAGGCGCGCCTCGTTCATCATGTGGAACATGTAGGTCAGGCCGCGATTCGGCTCACCCACCAGATAGCCGACCGCACCCGGTGCGCCGCCGGGTGTGAACGCCCCGTCGCCGAAGACCGGCGCCGTGTTCACCGTGCCGCGCCAGCCCATCTTGTGGTTGATGCCGGCCAGCACCACATCGTTGCGCTCGCCGAGCGAACCGTCCTCGGCGGGCAGGTATTTCGGCACGATGAACAGCGAGATGCCGCGGGTTCCGGCATCCGATCCGGGAATGCGCGCCAGGACCAGATGCACGATGTTCTCCGACAGGTCGTGGTCACCGCCGGAGATCCACATCTTGCGGCCGAACAGCCGGTACGTGCCGTCGTCCTGCGGGAGGGCCTTGGTGGTGATGTCGGCCAGCGAGGAACCCGCCTGGGGTTCCGACAGCGCCATCGTGCCGAAGTAGCGCCCGGTGAGCATCGGCCGCACGAAGCGGTCGAGCTGTTCCGAATCCGCGTGCGCGGCGAGCAGGTTGGCGTTGCCGATGGTCAGCAGCGCGTAGCTGGCGGTCGCCACATTGGCGGCGTAGAACCACGCCATGCACGCGGTGAAGACCGTATGCGGCAATTGCATACCGCCCACGCGCTCGTCCATCGCGGCACCGACGAATCCCGCCTCCGCGAAGGCCGACAGCGCCGTCGCCACCTCCGGAATGATGTGCACCTTCTCGCCGTCGAAGGTCGGCTCGTGCAGATCGCCCTGGCGGTTGTGCGGGGCGAAGTACTTCTCGGCCAGCTCCCGGCTCAGCGCGAGCACCTGATCGAAGGTCTCGCGGCTGTGTTCCCGATAGCGCTCGCGCTCGGTCAGCCCGGTCACGTCGAGCCACTCGTAGAGCAGGAAATCGAGGTCGCGAGCGGACAAGATGAGCGAATCCATATCCCAAGCCTGCTGGGCAACGCCCGCGCGCGCAAGGTGCGCGGGCGTGGCGCCGCGCGACGGCTCCCGCGTGGCATGTCCGGCGCCGTCGGGCCGGGCGGGTGCGCCGGGACGGTGTGCGCCGGGAAAGTGGGCTCAGCCGGCCCGGGCGACGAGGGGGGCGATGAAGCGCTCCAGCATGTCGCGCTCCTCGGCCTCGTCCCGGCCGGGCACCGTGAGCAGCGAGACGATGATGCGGGTCAGCCAGCGGGCCAGCCGCGCCCAATCATCGTGTGCCGAGGATGTTTCCGCGGTGAACAGCGAGCGGGCGATGGCCTCGATCACCTCGGAGGTCTGGGCGATCTGCAGGGTCGCTCCGGCGTCGTCGGGCCGGAACCAGGCGATCAGCAGCGGGTCCGAACGCACCGCGCGGAGACTGGCCAGCACTCCGGCGACGGCGCGTTCGCCGGGGTCGGCGATCGTCCCGATCTCGGCGGTGACGCGGGCGCCCACCCGCCGTGCCTCGCGATGCACGTATGCCAGTTGCACCGCCTGCCGGCTGTCGAAGTAGCGGTACAGCGTCGCCCGCGAGCAGCCGGCGGCCTTGGCGATATCGCCCATCTGGGTCGCGTTCACGCCGCGTTCGGAGAACAGGCTCGCGGCGGCATCCAGGATCCGCTCGGCCGCCTGCAGGGAGCGCGGATGCGCCAGCCAGTCGCTCATGCCGGGACGAAGGGGACGTTGACCGGCCAGCGCACGTAATTGCCCTCGGTGTATCGGACGCCGTCCGGATCCACGGAGAAGTCCGGGCACCGGGCCAGCAGTTCCCGCAGCGCGATGGTGGCCTGCATGCGGGCGGCGGCCGCGCCGAGGCAGTGGTGGTTGCCGTTGCCGAAGGTGAGGATGTTCTTCGGATTCCGCGTCACATCGAGTTCGCTTGCGTCCGAACCGTATTCGCGCTCGTCCCGGTTGGCCGACGCGTACAGCATCAGCACCCGCCGTCCCGCCGGAATGGTGACGCCCTCGATCTCGACGTCGCGGGTGGTGGTGCGGGCCAGACCCTGCACCGGCGAGGTCATGCGCAGGAATTCGTCGACCGCGCCCGGGATCAGGCTCGGATCGTCGAGCAGGCGCTGCCGCTGTTCGGGGTAGCCGGTCAGCAATTGCACCGCGCCGCCGAGATTTCCGGTGGTGGTGTCGTTGCCGCCGGTGATCATCGTGAACGCGAAACCGATGATCTGCAGGATTTCGCCGAAGTCGCCGTCGGCGCCGAGTCCCGAGGCCACCAGATGGGCGACGGTGTCGTCCGCCGGTTCGAGTTTGCGCTTCTCGATCATCGCGATGAAGTACTGGGTCAGCTCACCGACCGCCTCCTGCGCATGCTCGATGCCGCCGGTCGCCGAGGCCGCCACGATCGCCTCGCTCCAGCGATCGAACTGTGCCCGGTCCTCTTCCGGCACCCCGAGATAATGCGCCACCACCATGGTCGGCAGCGGTTTGAACAACTCCACCGAGATGTCACCGCCACCGGCCGCGCGCAGCTTCTCCAGCCGCTCGATCACGAACGCCTCGACCGCGGGCCGGATCTCCTGGACCTGCCGCGGCGTGAACCCCTTGGCCACGCGGCGCCGGAAGACGGTGTGGTCCGGCGGATCGGTGAAGACGAACGGCCGGTTCTCGCCGAGCCCGATCTCGCTGAGATTGTTGTAGTCGACCGTCAGACCCTGAGCCGAGGAGAACGTCTCGGGATCGCGCACCGCCGCGTAGATGTCGGCGTAGCGCGAAAGGACGTAGTAGTCCTCGTGCGGGCGGTTCTCGGGGACGACGTGGTGCACCGGATCGGATTCCCGCAAGGCGGCGTACATCGGCCAGGGGTCGCGCCAGGAGTCGCCGGAACGCAAGGTGAAGCGTGCCTCGTGAGACATCATTGTGCTCATGTGTCGACGGTAAGACAAATAGCCGAGTATGTCTAGAACTTGTTTCATCGGTAGCGGTCCGCCGCTCGCGCACCGGGACCGATACCGGGCGACCCGCCGGTGAGATCGGTACTGTGGGCTGACCAGCGCCGCCCGTCGGACAAGGAGCGCCCATGCGAACCGGTCCCGCTCTGCGAGAGTTCTTCCGGCGCAAGCCGATCGACCAGATCCAGGACGAATCCGCCACCACCCTGCACCGCACGCTGGGCCTGTGGCAGCTGACCGCCATCGGGGTGGGCGGCATCATCGGCGCCGGCATCTTCACGCTGGCCGGTGCGGTCGCGAATCAGACCGCCGGCCCGGCCGTCCTCGTCTCCTTCCTGATCGCCGGCGTCGCGAGCGCCGCCGCCGCGCTGTCCTACGCCGAATTCGCGGGACTCATTCCGCGCGCCGGTTCGGCCTACACTTACGGTTACGCCGTACTCGGCGAACCGGTGGGCTGGTTCATCGGCTGGGATCTGCTGCTCGAATACACCGCGATCGTGTCGGTGGTGGCGATCGGCATCTCCGGCTACATCCAATTCCTGTTGGGACAGTTGGATATCGAGCTCCCCGAGTGGATGCTGGGTGCGCCGGGAACCGGGCACGGCCATGTGGTGGATCTGTTCGCCGCGATGCTGTGCCTGCTCATCGCCGCCCTGCTGAACCTGGGTATCCGGGCCGCGGCGCGATTCGAAACCTTCGTGGTGGGCCTGAAGATCGTGGTCGTCGTGGTGGTGATCGCGGTCGGGTTCTTCCACATCGATTCCGCCAACTACCACCCGTACTTCCCGTTCGGCATGTCCGGCGCGGTCACCGGGGCGGCGACCGTTTTCTTCGCGGTCTTCGGCTACGACGCGATGTCGACCGCGGCCGAGGAGTCGGTGGACGCGAAACGTCATCTGCCCAAGGCGATTCTGTTGTCGCTGGCGGTGTCGATGGTGCTCTATGTGCTGGTCTGTCTGGTCCTGACCGGAATGCAGCACTACACCGACATCGACCCGGAGAGCGGGCTGTCCACCGCCTTCGAATCCGTCGGCCTGCCCGGGCTGGGCAGTCTGATCGCGGCCGGCGCCATCGTCGGCATCATGACGGTGCTGTTCACCTTCATGCTCGGCGTCACCCGCGTCTGGTATTCGATGAGCCGGGACGGCTTGCTGCCCCAGTGGTTTGCCAAAACCCACCCGGTACGCCAGGTGCCCACGCGGATCACCTGGATCGTCGGTGTCGCCTCGGCGGTGATCGCGGGACTGCTGCCGATCGGCCAGGCCGCCGAGCTGACCAATATCGGCATCCTGCTGGCCTTCATCGTGGTCTGTGCGGCGGTGATCGTGCTGCGCTATCGCCGTCCGGATCTGCCGCGCGGCTTCCGCACGCCGGGGATGCCGGTGGTGCCCCTGCTCGGCATCGGCTTCTCGATGTGGCTGATCACCTACCTGCAACCGGTGACGTGGTTGCGCTTCGCCGTCTGGTTCGCCGTCGGCGCGATCGTCTACCTGACCTACAGCCGCCGCCATTCTCTGCTGGCGACCGGCCCGGATGCGTCCGCGACCCCCGCCGGACGGCCGTAGGGATTGTATCGAGATACCAGCGATATCTGAGGTATTTCGCGAATTTATCGTTTTGTTATTCGAATTGGCGCGTTCGGTATTTGGTTTCTCCCCGACCGTGGCGAATCATTGCTCCCCGGATCCAACGATCGACTGATCACCGTGGTGTTTCGGAAATCTGCTCTCGCTACGAGATTCGGAGGAACGCATCATGGCAGGAACCGAGGCGGGTCGATGTACCCGCTTTCCGGGTCGTAGGGCCTGGTCGACCGCGGCAACGCTGGTCGTTCTGTTCGGCGCGGCGGACACGATGGTGGCGACCGCCGGCCCCGCACACGCCGGCTCGCCGATACCCGCCCCGGTCGTACCGGGAATTCCACTACCGCCGCAGTTCACAATTCCCGGGCTCTTCCCGGAAATCCATCCGGCCCCGCCGGAGCCCATGAAATCGGTCGGTGAGCGGGCGCTCGAGGCCGCCGAGTCCAAGATCGGCTCGGCCTACCGCTCGGGTGCCACCGGTCCCGATGCGTTCGACTGCTCGGGTCTGGTGCAGTGGGCGTACCGGCAGGTCGGGGTGGACCTGCCGCGGACGAGCTACGACCAGCTGACCGCCGGCACGCCGGTCGACCTGGATGCGCTGCAACCGGGCGATCTCGTGTCGTTCTACGGCGGCGGACACTCCGCTCTCTACGCGGGTGACGGCACGGTCGTGCACGCCGCGACGAGCGGTGAGGGTGTCATCCGATCGGCGATCGCGCAGATGCCGGTCACCGGCGCCCGCCGCTTCTGACGCCGCCGGCGGGTGCGCCCCGCGGCTCGCCGATCCAGGGGTTCGAATCCGCCGCGAGGATATGTTGCGCGACAATGTGCATCGAGATCGAGTATCGAGATCGACCAGCATTGGACTGCAACGTGAATCGCGGAGGAGGGGGCCGGTGGCCGAGACTCGGGCGAATGCCGACGAGCCGTTCGGGCCGGTGCGCCCCTCGGATGCGGTCGACGGCTGGGAGTTGGCCGGTGACGGCACCCGCTGGTGGCTGGTCAAGGCGTTCGGCGATGCGCGCGGTCTGGTGAAGCCGACCACGCTGACCACCTGCGCCTGGCGTATCGAAACCGCCGACGGCCGGATGTTGCGCGAGGTCAGCGCGCGATCGGTCGCGGAGGCGAAAAACGCTGCGGAAGAATGGATCCGGAGGACGATCGGCTGAGCGTTCGCTCGGCCGATCGTCCGTATCACCCGGCTATCGACGGGTCGACTGCCGCTTCGAAATCGCCTGCAGGCTGAATGCCGGTGCGGGCTGATCGGGTGCGGGAGATTCCTCGGTGTAGGCGCGCGGCCACGCGCGGCCGCTGTCGGCGAGATCGAGATCGTTCGTGTCATCGGCATCGTCGCGTCGCGAGGGTCCGTCGACCTCGGCGAGTCCGACGAGCACCACGAGCATGATGGTGACGAGCGTGACCACCATGATCAGCGGGGTGAGCAGCTGCACCGAGTCGACACCGCCGGTCGGCTCGGCCATGTTGTCCATGCGGTGCGCCGTCATGGATGCCATTCCGGTGTAATGCATTCCGCAGACCGCCAGGCCCATGATGGCCGCCGCGCCGATGGTGGCGGCGAACCCGCGCACGTGCAGGACGAACCACAGTGCCGCGGTCGCGGCCACCACGGCGATCAGCAGCGACAGGGCCACCAGTCCGGTGCTGTATTCGATGTGTGCGCCGGCGTTCATGGCATGCATGCCGAGGTAGTGCATGGCCGCGACGCCGAATCCGGTGATCATGCCGCCGAGGGGGAGTGCGATCACCTCCCGGTGCCCGCGCACCACGATCGACAGTCCGGCCCACACCACGACGATCGCGATGGCCGCGCTGAGCAGCGTCATCGGCACGTCGTAGCGGATGTTCGCGCCGTGGATCGAGAAACCGAGCATGGCGGTGAAGTGCATGACCCAGATGCCGGCGCCGCCGAGCGAGACGGCCGCGGCGATCAACCAGCCGCCCGGCCAGCGCGAGGCCCGGGCGTGGGTGGCGCAGCGCAGCGCCAGAACGGATCCGATGAAGGACATGACATAGGCCAGGACCGGGGTTACCCAGCCGTGGCTGAAGTGGTCGAGCTCGAGCACGAGGTCTCCCGAAGCGAAAGAGGGGTTATCGATTCGTGACCGGACGATAGTTCACATTGCTCATGGTCGTTACTCGCGCCCGTTCGTATCCGGGTGCGGCCGACCTCTCTCGCCGTCCGGCAAATGTGCAGGTGACACAGGTTCACGGGGTGTGTGCACGGGGTTTGCCGGAGTGTCGCCTGATGGACATCGAACCGGAGGTGTGTTCTGGCGCACTTGCGCCACCTTGGGGACCTATGGCCCTTGACAGGTTTATCGGACGAATCCGGACGTTCGGGACTATCGCAAGACGATACTGTATAGATATGATATGAAAATCATAGAATATGGTTTCGGGAGTACTGGAGGTGCCGGAATGGATGCGCAGCGGTATCGGCGGATGGTCAATCGGGTCAATCCGCTCGTGGTCGGGCTGCAACGGCTGGGAATCGGTTTCGGTCCGATGCAACTGCTCACCGTCGCCGGTCGGCGCAGCGGGCAACCGCGCACCTTCCCGATCGCGGTCAACGAGTTGAGTGGGGCGCACTACATCGTGCAGGCCTATCCGCGGGCGGCCTGGGTGGCCAACGTGCGGGCGGCCGATTCGGTCACGCTGACGCGCGGACGGAAATCCTCGACCGCGCGACTGGTCGAGGTTCCGGTCGAGCAGCGCGGGGCGCTGCTGCGGGAATTGGTCGGAGCCGGGCCCGCCAGTGTCGGAAACCGTTTCGTCACAACCGGTTTGGCCGAGGTGGGAACTCCCGACGGAGTGGCGGCGGCGGCCGAGCGCATCGCGGTGTTCCGGGTCGAACCGCACTGACCTGCCGGGTTCGTCCGCGCCGGGGATATCATATGAAAATCGTATGAATCGACCGGAGGGTGCCGATGAGCTCGGAGGCGGATCGCGCGGCCGCGCAGCAACGGCGCCGGCTGGCCGTCGACGTCAAGGATGCGTTGCGCGACTTGAACATTCAGCTCGCCCTGCTGAATCGCCGGTTCGGCGGCCGGGTGGAACTCCGCGACGTGGACTGGACCTGCCTGGACCTGATCAACCGGCGGGGCCCCGTCTCGCCGACCGCCCTGGCCGGGCTCACCGGCCTGCACCCGGCCACCCTCACCGGTGTCCTGGACCGGTTGCAGAAGGGCGGCTGGATCGTCCGGGAACGCGACCCCGAGGCGAGCGACCGGCGCGCAGTCACCCTGCGCGCCGTCCGCGAGCGCAATTCCGAACTGTTCCACGTGTTCTCGGGCATGAACCGGCGCATGGACGAGGTGCTCGACCGGTACTCGGAGCCAGAGCTCGAGGTGATCGCGGACTTCCTCCGGCAGACCGGTACCGCAGGCGCGGACTCCGCCGCCGAACTCGGCAGCTGACCGGCCGCGCACTCCTCGCCGGCGGCTCTGCGAGGGCGAGCTCTGGTACAAGTAGGACGTGAAATTGCTTCGTGGGGGGATCTTTTCAGCTGTCGCCGCTCTGCTTCTCTGTGGTTGTGCGACGGCCCACTCGCCGGACCCCGTCGGCTCGCCGGCCATGCCGCAGGCTACGGCGCGGTCGACGCCCGACGCGACGCCGGTAGCCGGCAATCGTCAGCACACCGGCACCGGCCCGGTGAAAACCGACCCGGAACTCGGCAGTAATCCGGTGCTCAGCGAGCAAGGCGTGGGCCTGTCGAGTGTCGACTGTCGACTGCCCGGCTGGCGCAACACTCCGGATGGTGCGGAGGCGTACTACCGCGCCGCGATCAGCTGCCACGACGCCGCATGGGCGCCCACCCTGGCACACTTCCGGATCCCCATGTCCTCGCCCGCGCTCTGGGCGGGCGCCCGAATCGGTGATTACCACGGTGCGTGCAGTTCCACCGGCAGTAATCGGGAAGCGTTCTACTGTGCGGCCGACCGGATGATCGTGATGCCGTTCGACACCATGGCGCCGGTCATCGGCTACGGCGTCGGCAACGTGCTCGCGGTGCTCTCGCACGAATACGAACACCACGTGCAACAGCTCACCGGAATCATGGCCGCCTTCCAAGCCAGGGCCTCGGCGCTGAACTGGACCGGGCCGGAGGTCGACCTGCTCAACCGTCGGCTGGAGCTGCAGGCGTGGTGTTTCTCCGGGATGTTCTACGGCGTCAATACCGGACGCGGTGCCATCACCCAGGGCCTGGCCGACCGGGCCTACGCCAACAACGCCGGCGCGGGTGACCGGCCGGGCGAACGACGCTGGCACGGGACCAACCAGAACGTCGCCAACTGGTTCGGGTGGGGAATGCACCCGAGCAGTGACCCGGCCTCCGCCGCTGCACCCTCGCTGTACGAATGCAACCCGTGGGCGGCTCGCAGCGACGCGTGGCTGGAATGAACACGCGGCCGCGCGGTCGGCTGCGGTCGTCTCGCGGACTGTTCATCGAGGACGGGTAGGCTCGGGTGATCGGCGGGTCTCCGCATATGTCCTCGTCGGTGGGCGTTCGCGCCACCACACACCAATCCGAGGATGTAGGTCATGGCTATTACCGAGATCGGCGCGTACGCACATCTCAGTCCCGCCGATATCGAGGCGCTGGGGCGTGAGCTCGACCGGATTCGCGCCGATGTAGAGGCCGACCGGGGTACTCGTGACGCGAACTACATTCGCCGCACGATCGTTTTTCAGCGCACCCTCGACGCCGCCGCGCGACTGGTCATTCTCGCCGGTCGTGGCCGGTTCGCCTGGGTGCTCGGCACGGCGGGCCTGGCGACGGCCAAGAGCGTCGAGAATATGGAGATCGGACACAACGTCTCCCACGGTCAATGGGATTGGATGAACGACCCGGAAATTCACTCCAACACCTGGGAGTGGGATATGGCCGGGCTGTCCGCGCAGTGGCGCTACGCACACAATGTCCGCCACCACCTCTACACCAACGTGCTGGGAATGGACGACGATATCGGCTTCGGCGTGATGCGGGTGACCAGAGACCAGCGCTGGCGGCCGCGCCTGCTGCTGCAACCATTACAGAATGTGCTGCTGGCGGCGACCTTCGAATGGGGTATCGCCTGGCACGACCTGGACTCCGTCCACGATCGGGTGACCGATACCGCCGAGCGCGCCGGCCAGACCCGGGCGTTGCTCGGAAAACTGGTCCGGCAGGCCGGCAAGGATTATGTGCTGTTCCCCGCATTGAGCGGAAAGCGATGGCGGCGAACGCTTTTCGCCAATCTCGGCGCCAATGTGCTGCGCAACCTGTGGGCGTACCTGGTGATCTTCTGCGGCCATTTTCCCGACGGCGCGGAGAAATTCACTCCGTCGGTGCTGGAGTCGGAAACCAAGGCGGAATGGTATCTGCGCCAGATGCTGGGCACGGCGAACTTCGATGCCGGGCGGGTTCAGGCCTTCATGAGCGGCAATCTGTGCTACCAGATCGAACATCACCTGTTCCCGGACCTGCCCAGCAACCGGTACCGGGATATCGCCGCCCGCGTGCGTGCGCTGTGCGAAGAATTCGATCTGCCGTACACGACGGGTCCTCTGCTGCGGCAGTATGCGCTCACCCTCCGGACGATCCACAAATTGGCGCTGCCGGATCGCTTTCTCACCGCGACCTCCGACGACGCCCCGGAAACCGCGTCGGAGCGGAAGTTTCTCGGATACCGCCTGTTCGCGGCCGCCGAGGGCGCACCGTCTCGTTCGCGCCGGGGGCTGCGCACCGCGCTGCGCGTAGTGGCGGCCAAGACCGCGCTGCCGACCGGATGATCCGGCGGGTTCACCTCATCCGTGGGGGCGTACCGGCAGTTCGGTGAGTCCCCGCATGAGCAGGCTCGGCTGCCACCGCGGGGTGAACGACGGCGCCAGGGCCAGCTTCGGGAAGCGATCCAGCAGAGCGGTGAAGGCGACGGCGGCCTCCATCCGGGCCAGGGGAGCGCCGACGCAGAAGTGGATTCCGTGGCCGAAGGCCACATGTCCGGACGGCTTCCGACCGATATCGAGTTCGTCGGGTGAACGGTACCGATCGGGATCGCGATCGGCCGCCGAGAGCGCGACGTAAACCAATTCGCCTGCGGGGATGACGATTCCGCCGATGTCGACGGGTTCCTCGGTGTACCGGACCGTGGCCCAGCCGACCGGGCCGTCGAGTCGCAGAAACTCTTCCACGGCGGCGGGGATACCGTCCGGATCCGCCCGCAGCGCATCGAATTGGGGCCGGTTGCGCAGCAGGGCGAAGGTGCCGTTGCCGATCAGGTTCACCGTCGTTTCGTGACCGGCCACCAGCAGCAGGAAAGCCATCGCCACCAATTCGGGATCGGTGAGGCGGTCGCCTTCGTCCTGTTCGATGGCAAGGCCCGACAGCAGGTCGTCGCCGGGCCGAACGCGTTTGTCCGCCAGCAGCGCCGTCAGATATCTGCCCATATCGGCGGATGCGCGGTCGCGGTCCGCCAGATCTCCGGCGGCCCCCACCAGGATCTTCGTCCACAGCTGGAAATCGTCGCGATCGGTGAAGGGAACGCCGAGCAGTTCGCAGATCACGGTGACGGGTAGCGGAGTAGCGAACGCATGAAGCAGATCGACCTCGTCGTGCGCGGCCACTTCGTCGAGCAATCCGGCGGTGATCTCCTCGATGCGCGGGCGCAAGGCCGCCACCCGCCGTGGCGTGAAGGCCTTGTTCACCAACTTCCGCAGTCGCGTGTGTTCCGGCGGATCGGTATTGAGCATGTGGGTACTCAACGCCTGCGCATCCGAATTCGACAGCACCGCAGAGCCTTTGCGCCGGAACAGTTCGAAGGTGCCGGCCGAGTTCTTGCGCAAGCGCGGATCGGCCAGTGCCGCCCGCGCTTCCGCATGGCCGACGACGACCCAGCACGGAATACCGCGCTCGTGCGTGAACCGCACGTGGTGCACAGGCCCCCGGGCCCGCCAGCGCTCGTAGTACTTGTGCGGATCGTCGTGGAAGTCGTCTTCCACCAGTTCGATCTGCTCGGAAACCTCGGCGTCGGCCATGCTGTGCTCCCTGCTACCGGCGCCTATCGGCGCTCCCCACCGGTGTCGGACCGGTCCTGACGGTGACCGTATCCAAAGTACCGAAAATCAGGCCGAGCCGCGGATGCCCGATTCGCGTAGAAATCGTTCCGCCCGAACCACTTTCATGGTCACTGCGGCGACAGTCGGTGTTCCGTCCACTGCCGCAGCTTCTCCGGATTGCGGATCGCCCAGATCCGGGTGATCCGGCCGTCGGCGATATCGAAGGCGTAGACGGTCGCGATGGCGCCGTCGATCTGTGCCACCAGGCCGGGCTGGCCGTTGACGGTGCGCTCGAGAAGTGTGACTTCCGCGGCGCGGGAAGCGATTTCGATCCATGCTCGAGCGATCTGCTCGCCACCGGTGATCGGATGACGGAAGGCGACCACCCGGCCGCCGCTGTCGGCCGTCGCGACTGCCCGTGGATCCAGGATCTCGATCAGTGCCTCGATATCCTTCGTCTCCCACGCGCGTTTGAAGTCTCGGACGACCTCGGCACGCTCGTCCCGAGAGGGACGTGCCGAGGTCTGGATACGACGGCGCGCGGAGGAGGCCAGCTGGCGGCAGGCCGCGGGAGTGCGGCCGACGATATCGGCGATCTCGGCGAAGGAATACCGGAAGACATCGTGCAGGACGAAGGCCACACGCTCGGCCGGCGTCATGGAATCGAGTACGACGAGGAACGCCATGCTGATCGATTCGTCGAGCGTCACCCGGTCGGCCGGATCGGCCGGTGCGGGCGTGCCCCACTCGCTGCGGTCCGGGACCGGCTCCGGAATCCACTCACCGACGTAGCGCTCGCGGCGAGCCCGCGCCGAACCGAGCAGATCCAGGCAGATGCGGCTGGCCACGGTCCGCAACCAGCCACCGGGCGCCTCGACGGCCTGCTGTTGTTCCGGGGACAGGGCGTACCAGCGCGCATAGGTCTCCTGCACCACGTCCTCGGCCTCCGCGAGGGAGCCGAGCAGCCGGTAGGCGAGGTTGATCAGCGCCCGCCGCTCACCCACCACCACGCTCGCTTCCGGATCGGTCATGATCTCGCTCCCTCGTTCGGTACAGGTCCTTCCACTGTTGGACGAAACAGCACGCCGAAATGTGAGGTCCAGGTTGTATGCTGCCGTTCGCCGGTGACAGTCGGGGGGAGTACCCAGTGAAAAGAGCAGTGTGGGTGGCAATCTGGTTCGGCGTGGCGGCGCTTTCGGCGTGCGGTACGGACGATGCCGCTGATGGACCGGCCTCGGCCTCCTCCGAACCGGTTGCTCAGCAGGTCACCGGATCGCCGGATCAGCAGGCCGGGTGCCCGCAGTCGCCCGCGGCCTCGGCAGGGCCGTACACCGCCACCACCGTGCCGGTGCGGGAACAGACCGCGACGCTGACGACCGACGTGACGCTGCCGCAACTCGAGGGCGGTGAGCAGGCAGTGCGCGATCGGTTCAACGCGGCGATGCGCGCCTCGCTGGCCGATACGAGCGGCGGCGACGCGAACGGTGCGCTGCACGACGCCCGGCTGCGCTGCGGGGAAACCAGCCGCGTCACCCGGATCGGGACGAAGGTCGTTGCGGGCGTGCTGATCACCGACCACACGTGGGAGGGCGGCCCGCATCCGGTCAACCAGATCGGCACCGTGGTGATCGACACCGGAACCGTGCAACCGGTCATGTTGCCGACGGCCTTGCGCGACCCGGCCCAGAGCTGGAACGCCCTCGCCACGACCGCCCAGAGCCTGGTGCCCGCGGACGGACCCACCCTGCTCACACACGCTCCCGGCAGTGACGATTTCGCCAACTGGGTCCCCTCCCCGGAGGGACTCACCGTCTACTTCTCCGTCGCGCACGCGCGGGGCGACTACTACCCGGTTCAGCTCCCGTGGAACCGAATCCAGGACCTGTTCGATCCGGCCGCGGTGGTGACCCTGTCGAGCTGACGGATCATCGGAACCATCCGTCGGGCCCGCGCCGGATTCACACCGTCGCTCCGACCAGCTGTCGATAGTCGGCGTTGCGGGCGACCAGTTCGTCGTGGGGCCCGCTGTCGACGATCCGCCCGTCCTTCAGGAACATGACGATGTCGGCCTCGCGGATGGTGGACAGGCGATGGGCGATCACCAGGAGGGCACATTCTTGTCGCACGTTCTGGATGGTCACGTTCAGCGCCTTCTCGGTTTCGGCGTCGAGCATCGCGGTGGGTTCGTCGAGCATCATCAGGACGGGTCGGCGGATCAGCGCTCGGGCCAGTGCTACGCGTTGACGCTCGCCGCCCGAGAGCAGGACGCCGTGCTCGCCCACGGGAGTGTCCAGCCCGCGGGGGAGCCGGGAGACGAGATCGGCCAGCCCGGCGAGCTCTGTCGCGCGCCGCAGATCGTCTTCGCCGAGGCCCGGCTGCCGGTAGGTCAGATTGTCCCGGAGGCTGCCGAACAGCAGCGGCGCGTTCTGCTCCAGCAGGCTGATTTCCGAGCGCCACGCCCGCCGCGGTCGACCGGCGTAGGACCGGCCGCCGAGCAGAATGTCGCCGCCGTCCGGATCGTAGAACCGGCTCACCAGGGAGAATACGGTGGATTTCCCGGCGCCCGAGTGCCCTACCAGGGCCACATGTCCCCGCGGAGGTACCGAGAAACTCACGCCGTCGAGAATCGGCCGCTCGTCGTAGGAGAAACGCACCTCGCGA
This sequence comes from Nocardia sp. NRRL WC-3656, assembly GCF_000720265.1. Lineage (NCBI taxonomy): Bacteria > Bacillati > Actinomycetota > Actinomycetes > Mycobacteriales > Nocardiaceae > Nocardia > Nocardia sp. NRRL WC-3656. The sequence goes on from NZ_JOJF01000002.1 coordinate 82,383, forward strand.
AATTCCAATGCGGGATGCCTGTTCTCCGACGGGGTCTCGATCGCCGAACCACTGTCGACGCCGACCTGCGGAATCTCGTCGACGTCCTCGGCCGGCAAACCCAGCGTCGATTCGATCCGGCTCAGCGCGCCCAATGCCTTCTGCAATCCGACGGAGCCGTTGAACAGATCGCCGACCGGAATGAGCAGGTTCATCGCGAGGAGCATCATCGTGACGAGGCTGCTCAACTCCATCTGATGATTGGCCACCCGCACGCCGCCGACCAGCAATGACACCACGAACGACCCGGTCACCGCCAGGTGCATGGCGGGATTTCCCAGCGCCTTCAATCGGGCCGCGCGCAGGCCGGCGGCGAACGCGGCACCGGCCAGTTCGGACAACCGCTCGTGTTCGCGGTCCTCGGCATTGTTGACCTTCACCGTGCGCACGCCGTTCAGCGCGCGCTCGATATCCGCGGACAACGCGCCGACGCTCTCCTGCAAGCGCACCGAAGCCGCTTCGATTCGCGTCATGACCAGCAACATCGCAGCCGCGGCGACGCCCACGGTGACGAAGACGATCGAGAACAACAGCCAGTCGAGATAGATCATCACCGCCACGGTGCCCACGAGTGTGATTGCGCCCGTGAGTATTTGGACGAGGCTGCTCCCCACGGCGTTGCGGATCACGGTCGAATCGAGCGTGACCCGGGAAATGAGATCGCCGACCCGCTGTGACTCCAGTGTGGGAATTCTCAGCCGCAGCAGATGCCCGGCCAGGCGATGACGCACGGACAAGAGTACGGATTCGCTGGATCGCTCGAGTATGTAATTGCCGCCGGTATCGGCGACGGCATACAGGAGATAGGCCCCCACCAACGCCGCGAGCGACCACGCGATCGTCGCGCCCGCCGAGGCATCGCGGACCACCTGTCCGGCCAGCAGCGGTTGCGCCAGCGACAAACCGGTGCCGACGAGAAGCAGTGCCGTCGCCGCGAGCAGCGAATTGCGTTGTGGTGCGAGAATTCTCAGCAGCGCGCCGACCCGGCGCGGCCAGGACTCGCGCTCTCGAATCCCACCGTCGTCAGCTGACATCGTCACCCACGTTCACATGCCGGCCGACCACGATCAGTCGACTGAATGTCGTCATGTCTCCCGCCTCCCCGACAAGCTTTCCGTCTGCTTCGACCCATGCGTGTGCGGCGAACGGCAATTCGGTGCGCACGCCGACACACCAGGTTGTCCACGCACCGTAGCGTCGGCTCAGCAGCGTCGTCGCCACGGACCTCGTCAGGCAGCCGTATCTTCCGGCGGCGTCGGGACTCACCTCGACGACCCGGCGTCGCCATCGCTCGGCATCGTCGAACGGGGCCGGACGACTTCCTCGGTGTAACTGCTTCAGGATCCATTCGATCCGTCGCGGTGGCAACCTGACGAGGACCCTCGCGGCGCGAACGGCCCAGGCCGCGGCCGAGCGCTCACCCCTGCGTCCGTCCGCCTCGAAGTCGGTCCCGAGCGCCATCTGGTGGCTCACGACGGCACCAGCCCCACTGCTCGGAGGTGGCTCACCAGTTCGGCGACGTCTCGCTGCGCGGTAACGGCATCGACGTCGAACCGATCGAGCACTGCCGCAACGGGATCGGCGGCGTCGCCGGCGAGGAGCGAGGCGAACACTTCCGCTCCGACCGGATTGAGCCGCCAATACTCGCCCTGTTTCAGATCGAGAACGACGCCCCCGTATTCCGTTCGCACGAAAGACAAGCCGGGCCTCGGTGTCGTGGTGTCCATAGTCCCTCCCACTCCTCAGGCTTTCCGCGCGCTACTGTCCCGCGGATCGAGAAAATTCCGTTCCAGATCGCGCAGCCAGAGTTCGCAGGCGATGGTGCTGAACATCGTTCCGTCTTCCAGTTCGAACGAACTGGGGCTGGCGCACAAATGCTTCAGTCGCTTCGAGTCGATCAGGCCCATGGCGCCGAGCCGCGAGCTCTCCCACAGAGCCACGAGTTCGTCGCGATGCTTGCGCAAGCCCACTTCGACGTCGTGTGATCCGCTGTCCTTGGTCTGCCGGCGCAGTACCTCGTCGGGCACGATTCCGCTGACCGCGGCCCTGAGCAGAGGCTTGTACGTCCAGGCGCTGACCCGATCCGGAACCGCCACCGACAAGGCAGCGGAAATAACTCGGTCATCGAAATAGGGTGCGGACAGGGGCGGCCCGCCGGATGCCAGTGACATGCGGTTCAACACGGCCACCGTCCGGGCCCCCTCGACAATCGACTCCAGTTCGACGTGGCGCCCACGAGCGGGCGCCAGCGGTTCGGCATTGGCCGCCATCCACGAGATTCCATCGTGCACAGCATCTTTCGCCGCTGCCGTGGCCCACACCGGCATGGACGGAACAAGGGCCCAGCCCAGCATCGGTTTGCGCCGTTCCGGCACACCGGCGATCGGTACAGAATTCCTTTTCCACCACGCCCGGAAATCCGCGGGCTCGACCGCGCCGCGCACGAGATCTCGTGATCGCCAACCGCCGAGGGCGCCGAAACTGCGCAGTCCCCGCCATGCGGTGAGCGGGCGACGCCACAGTAGATCGCGGTAGAGCGTCGGCAGTCCGGTGAAGAGGTGATCGCCCCCGTGGCCGGTCAGGTGCACGGTGGGACCGAAGGTTGCCGCCAGTGCCGCGAGCGCACCTACCCGGCTTCTGCCGGCGATGAGCGGTGAGGGCTCGTTCAGCCAGGTCGGCCCGTCCTCCAGGCCGGCGTAGGTGAAAGGTAGTTCGGAATCGGGAAGGATCGTGTGCCGCACGTGCGGCAGGTGCCGGGCGGCGAGCAGGGCCCATTCGAGGTCTTCATTGGCGGAATCGCGTCCGCGTGCCGTGAGCAGCGTGATCTCCGCCGGTCCGCGGGCGGCGAGAAAACTGATCGACGTCGAGTCGTAACCGCCGGAAAGTTCGCAGGTAACCGTGCCACCCGCCGCGGTCCGAGCCCGTACCGCCGCCTCGAGTCGGCTCCGTACCTCGTGTGCGCCCTCCTCGAGGCTCCGGACGGCGGTCCTTTCACTCGCGCTCCGCACCATCCGGGACGTTCCGGTCGGTGTGATCACCAACCCGGTACCGCGGGCGAGCGGTTCGATTCCCGTGAGCAGCGGACGTTGTGCGAGGTGATGCGGAACGGGTTCGAGCAGATGTGCGGCGAGGGCACCGGCGTCGAGTTTGCCGCCGACGAGGTGCCGCAGGGCGTGCACGGTATCGGCGGCGATGTCGATGCCGTCCACGCGGGCGCGGTACAGGCCGCGGGATCCGTATGCGGCACCGTTCAGGTGGATGTCGCCGTTCACCTCGACGATCGAGTGAAACGATCCGTCGATCGCGTCCAGGATCACTCGCCATCGAGCCGGTGAACCTGTCGACATCGCATAGTCGAGGACGGCCTGCTCGCTGATCAGAGCGTGGCCGAGGATCACCACCTGCGCCGCACGGCCGTTCGCGTGAATGACCGGCCGGTCCGGGCAATCTCCGACGACCATCGGACGTCCCGAACGGTGCTCTGCCAACACCCGCGCCCACGGGAGGAGACGCCTGGCGATGCTCACTGCCGCCCCGTGGTCGGGCAGAACGACAAATCCTGTCCGAGCATCGCCAGTCATCCTTCAACCCCCTATGATTCGAGCTCGGTGGTGACGGCTCAGATCATTCCGCGGCGTCCGACCAGCAGGTCGGATTCCGTGGTGAAAACGCCCCCGGTGAGGTTGCGGAAATCGCCGCATTTGGCGATCACCGGCTTCTCGTAGATCCTCTTGTCCGAGCTGTCTGCCGTGTTCTCCATCTTCACTTTCCTTCCTTTCCTCGCACTCCCCTTGGAGGCGGTCTCATTCCGAGTCGTTCTGTTCGACTCGGACGTGTGCAACCGAGAATTGATGGAGTCGTGGATTCGAGGAAGCGGATCGCGCCGGAAATTCGACGCACTTGATCAGTCCCCCCGTGCTGCCGGTCCGAACGAACATGTCGTTCCAGATGTAAGTCGCTATCCCGCAAGGATTTTCGGGCCTGTTGCGAATCCTCCCCCGATATCGCCCGGCGACCTGCCCCCGTCCCCGTCCCCGCCCGCTATTCTGCGCCGTATGCCACAGCCCGTCAAGGATCTTCGCGAATTGCCCTCGAAATCGATTGCTGTGCTGCACTTTTCGATGTGGTGCGATCGGTCGCCAGGGGCTCTCGGCTCGAGCTCTCGCACGCACGTCCCGAGCGGCGGCGTCGGTGAGCGCCATCGAGGGCTTCGGCCACCGGCCACGCCACCGGGTTACGGCGGTCGAGCCGTGCGTGAACGGTGCATACCGGACATCTCGACGCGGGACCGCGGGCGTTACTCTCCGGCGATCGGGGGTAGTTCCCGAGTGGATCGGGCAGCTGCCTCGCGTCGTCGTGCGGGCGTCCCGTGTGCAGGGGATGCCGGCTCGACCGGGGGCGTCGGTAATGCGGCCGGTTCGCGCCGTCACCCACACGGCAGAGCGGTTGTTTCGTATGCTCGTTGGTAGCGAATGGGGAGGGTCGTTGGTGCCGGGCCTCGCGGGTCCGGCGATGGAGGAAGGTCCTCGCGGATGGACAGGCGCGAGGTTGCCGAGATGGCGCGGGACTGGTCGGCGGCCCTGGTCGATTGCGGTGGCGTGCCGACGTGTCTGCCGCGCGTCGAGCAGTTGACCACGTGGATCGTCGAACTGGACGCTGCCATGTCGGCCGAGCCGTTCGATACGTCGCCCGCATACCGCGTCGGGGTCGAGATGGTGCGGTGGAAGCTGACCGACCCCGCATTGATGACCCCGTCCGCGACGGTGCTGGCCGGTTTGCTGGAACGGTCGCAGCGGCCGGATCGCACGCGGCGGTTCGGCGCGCTCCTGGGCGAACTCGGCCGCGGCTACAGCGCCGAACTGTTGAAGGTCCACGCGGACAGCCGCGAGATTGCCGACCAGCGCTTCCGCGTGGTGTTCGACAACGCGGCCGTGGCGATCGCCCTCTACGACAGCAACGGCATCACGCTGGAAGCCAACCGGACCACGGCACGGATGGTCGGGATGAAGCCGGAGGAACTGCCGGGCGTGGCTGGTCTGGATCTGATGCATCCCGAGGATCGCGACAAACTTCAGCAGGTGGTCGTCGACCTGTACCAGCGCCGGTATGGCACCGTGCACTTCGAAGGCCGCTTCTGCCGTCCCGACGGCACCGTCTGCTGGGGTGCCTGGACGATGACGCTGGTGCGCGGAGCAGGTGGGCGCGATCTGCGGCTGCTCGCCGTCGGAGAGGACATCACCGAACGGCGCGCGATGGAGCGGAAACTGTGGTGGCAGGCGCGCCACGACCCGTTGACGGGTCTGCCCAACCGACACTGCCTGCTCGAGCAGCTGGAGGCCATCGTCGCGACGGCCGGTCCCGCCGACCACATCGGTTTGTGTTTCCTCGACCTCGACGAGTTCAAGCTGATCAACGACCGGTACGGCCACCGCGCGGGCGACAGCGTGCTGGCCGAGGTCGGTCGCCGGCTCGACGCGATGATGACCTCACCGGCGGTCACGGTCACCCGCATCGGCGGAGACGAGTTCGTCGCGCTGCTCGCACCGCCCTGCGACGAAGAGGCGGCGCACGCCGCCGCCGAGACCATGCTCGCGACCCTGCGGGAACCGGTCCCGGTCGGTCCCACCGATCTGCTGGCGATGTCGGCCAGCATCGGCGCCGTCGTCGCCCCGGTGGCGGGCGCGAATGCCGAGAAACTGCTGAACGATGCCGACGTGGGCCTGTACCGGGCCAAGGCCGCCGGCCGCGGCACCTGGGTGCTGCATCGCGACGAGAGCACTCGCGCCGCCGAATAGATCAGCGCCGAATAGATCAGCGCCGCGGCATCGCGAGTTCGCCCCGCCGCGCCGCCCGCCACCACCGCTGCCCGGAATCGATACCCCTGCGCATCCTGCGCACGGCGGGAACCTGTGTGAGCAGATGCATCTGGTATCGCCACGGCATTTGCAGCCCGTGCCGAACCGCCATCGCATAGGCGAACTGCACGGCGTTGCGGTCGAGATACCGGTCGGCGTGTTCGAACCAGGTCATGCTGGCACGGGCGGCGGCCTGGATCGGGCGCATCGCCGCGCGCCGCTGCGCATCGTAATTCTCCAGTGCATCGGCGATCTCGCCGTGCTCGTACAGGCTCTGGGCGAGCACGATGGCGTCGATGATCGCCAACCGCGTGCCCGAACCGATGGTGAAGTGCGTCGTGTGCGCCGCATCGCCGACCAGCACCACATTGTCGTGATACCAGGTTTTGTTGGTCACTTCGGGAAAGCAACTCCACCTTGCGAATTCGCCTCGTGTCTTGCTGATCAACGAGTGACCGTCGAGAACGCGCGCGAATATCTTTTCCAGAAGACGCACATTCGCGGCGCCGTCCAGGGAATCGAATCCCGATTCGCGCCACGTCCGCGGTTGGCATTCCACGATGCAGGTGCTGATCTTTCCGGCGATCGACGGGTACGCGTGGAACCAGATCCAACCGGCCGGCGTGTGTTCGAAGGCGAAGGTGAATCGGTCGAAGACCTTGTCGGTGCCGAGCCAGATATATCGATTCTCGCCGAGGTTCACCGACGTTCCGAAGCGATGATCCTCCAGCTGCCGCACCCGGCTGTTCGCGCCGTCGGCAGCGATGACGAGATCGGCGTCGTCGAAGCCGGACAGATCGTGAATTTCCCGGCCGTGCTGGACATCGACGCCGAGGTCGGTGGCCCGCTGCGACAGCACATCGAGCAATGCCGCTCGCCCCATGCTGAATCCGTAGCCCGGGAAATATGCGGTCCCGTCGTCGCCGACGTGGATCGCCTGTTCCCGCCAGAGCACCGATCCGGCCCGCACCGTCTGTGCGCTGTCGGGGTCGTTCCGATACAGGATGTCGAGCAGATCGTCCCAGTAGACGACGCCCCAGCCGTAGGTGGACCCGGGCGGATCCCGGTCGATCACCGTGACGGCATGGCCCGGGTCGCGCCGCTTCATCGAAATGGCGAAGTACAGTCCGGCCGGCCCGCCACCGACACATACGATTTTCATTCGGTCACCAGTTCCGGCCCGGTCGGTCTATCCCGGCATCACATGATCGGTATCGGACGCGGCCGAGCCCGGCACGCTGTGCGTGTCCGGGCTCGGTCATCGGCACTAGAAGCTTCCCCAGCCGCCGCCGAATGGGTTCCACCAGCCGGGATTACCCCAACCGCCGTTACCCCAACCTCCGTTACCCCAGCCGCCGCCGTTACCCCAGCCGCCGCCATTTCCCCAACCCCAGCCGTTGCCGTGGCCCCAGCCATTGCCGTGGCCCCAGCCGTTGCCGTGGCCCCAGCCGGGATTGTCGACGGATTGAGTCGCGGATGTCGACGTCGTTGCTTCGGTGGCGGATGCTTGTGTCGCGGCTGCGACGACCGGAACCGCAGCGACTGCGGCTATTCCGGCTGCTGCTGCCAACCGGGCGAATTTCGAGTGTGAATTCCTTTTCTTGATCATGATGGGCTCCAGATAGCTGTCCCGACCTGGTGAAATTCTACGCGTTTCCGCCGAATGCAAAAGTTGCCGAATCAACCTGTTTCGAATGTCCGGCCGCCACATTCGACAGGGTTGGCGGGTCCGTAAATATTTCGGTTTCCTGGGCAGCGGCAAACCTGAACAGACCGAACCGATATGTGCCCTCGGCAGGATTCGAACCTGCGACACCCGCTTTAGGAGAGCGGTGCTCTATCCCCTGAGCTACGAGGGCGCGGACCGTGCGCGGAAATGTGGAAAACCCCGTTTCGCAACGGAATTCGCACCTGCCTCGCAGTGGTCCACGATGCCTGTGCCTCCCGGGGGTGACGATCAGGCGTGGTCAGTCTAGCGTGTGGCGGGCCGGTGGCCACCCCGCCATGGGGCGACCGGTCTCCGGCGCCTCAATGCGGCAAGGACAGGAAATCCTCGACCGGGCGGCGCGGGGTGGGCGGGACGAAGGTGTCGTGGGGTGCGGTGCCCAGGCGGATGAGTACCTGGGGGATCCGATCCGGGTCGGGGAGGAGTGTGCGGATCGCGCGGACGGCCGCCGGGATTTCGGTGATATGGGTGAGGGGGCAGGTCGCCAGTCCGGCCGCTGTGGCCGACAGCAGGGCGGTGGACAGGGTTTCGCCGGTCGCCAGCCATTCGTGCGGAGTGTTCTCGGCGGTGCTGAGCACCACCAGGGTGGCGTGATCGGGTTCGCCGGTGCGGTGCGGGTCTCCGGGCGGGACGGGAAAGTCGCGGCCGACGTCGACCAGTGCCGCCTCGCGGGCGGTGGGCAGAGCGTAGGACGGTATCCCTTCGGGAAGATCGAAATTTCCTGTCCACCAGTGTAATTCGTTCTGGTAAGGGGTGTCGAACTGTTGCAGGGCGGCGGTCTGCTCGGAAGCGGCGGCGAGCCGGGGCCGCACCGAATCGTCGACGGCGTTCAGGTGCACACCGTCCACCTCGGACACCTCACGCAGCTGTTGCACCAGCTCCGGCCGGTCCGGCGCCGACATCGGGAGCCGGTCGGTGCGGCGCGCGCGGATCGCGGCGGCGAGGGCGCGTTCGCGATCCGAAGGCGCGCGGGGCGGCTCGAATTCGGCGACGGCCAGCAGGTCGTGCAGCCCTTCCTCGGGCACATAGGACACCGCGATGGGATGCCCCTGCTCGGCGAAGGCGATCCGGGCGTGGTGCAGGTTGGCGCCGCAGCTGATCAGCTCCTGGCGCCCGCTCGGATCGGCCACCTTCAGTTGCCGGGTGGAATCACTGAACAGGTGCAGCCGGGTGCCGTCGAAATCCCAGCGCCAGGGCTGGGTGTTGTGCACGGACGGGGCGCGGGCGGCCAACTGCAGGGCCGCGACGATCGTCGAGCGGTCGGGAACGTGCTGCATGATGCCTCCCAGAGCGATATTTCGTCGGGTGCATTCGTCGGAGTATCGCCAGTATCGCAGTTGTCACCATCCCGGCCGGTAGGGTGGGGGTGTCTTCGCCCTGGAACGCTCGTGAACCGCTCGGAAGGTGGGACGCATGGCCTCGAAGGCGCCCGTGGTGGTGGGAGTCGACAGTTCCGACGATGCGCTGCGGGCCGCGCGCTGGGCCGCCGATGATGCGGCGCTGCACCGGGTTCCGCTGGAAGTGGTTTCGGCGGTGCCGCCGGTTCCGGAGGACCGCGCCGGCGACGAGGGCGTGTGCGCCTACCACGAGCGTACCCGCGAGCAGGCCCAGCGCGCGGTCGCGGCGGCCGCTCGGGTGGCGGCCGATATCGCCCCGAAGATCGATATCGACACCGCCGTCATCGATGCGCCGATCATTCCCGCGCTGCTGTCCCAAGCCGACGAGGCTCGTCTGGTGGTGGTCGGCGCGCGGGGACTCGGGGCCTATCAGCGCAGCCTGCTCGGTTCGGTCAGCACCGCACTGGTGCGGCACGCTCGCGGCCCGGTCGCCGTGGTGCCGGCGGATCCGCTGCTCGGGTCCGAGCGGCCGGTGCTCGTCGGCTACGACGATTCCCCGTGCAGCGCACAGGCTCTCGCGATCGCCGTCGACGAGGCGCGACGGCGGCAGACCGATCTGGTGGTCGTACACACCTGGCAGCGGTTCGGCGACTACCCGTCCCCGGCGGCCCTCGAAGAGGAGGGAAATCGGCTCCTCGACGCCGCCCTGGCCGCGCACGAGGATCCGGACGAACCGATTGCGGTGCGCCGGGTCGTCGTCGAGGATCGGCCGGTGCGGCGCCTCCTCGACGAATCCGCCGCGGCACAGCTCGTCGTGGTCGGCAGTCACGGTAAGGGCGGATTTCCCGGAATGACGTTGGGTTCTACCAGTCAGGCGCTGATGCACAGCGTCGAATGCCCGATCATCATCGCCCGGCCCCGGAGCGAATGATCAGGCGGTGAGCTCGGCCAGCAACTTCCAGGTGCGCAGCTGATCGTCCTCGCCGGCGAGATCCGTCTGGTGGATCAGCAGTTCGGTGGCACCGGCATCGACATACGCCTGGAGGCCGCGGGTGACATGGTCTTCGTCGCCGACCAGCGCCACGTCGACCGCGTGGGCGAGGCCCTCGCGGTCGAGAACCGCGCGGTAGGAATCGAATTGTTCGTAGAACGCCAGCGCGTGCGCCGCGGTCTCCCGTACCTGCTCGGCGCGATCGGTGACGATCGCGACCACACCGGCGACCACCTGTAGCGTCCGCACCGGATTCGCCGGGCGGGCCTGCTGCAAAGTAGGCACGATATGCGATTCCAGCGTGCGCGGCCCGGCGAGGTACGGCAATACGCCGTCGGCCGATTCGCCCGTGGCCCGCAACGCTTGCGGCCCCATGGCTGCCACGAGCAGGGGGATATCGCTGCCGCCGTGCACTGTCGTCGGTATCGGCGGGCGGGCGTACACCCGCTCGCCCTGTACATCGACGGTGCCGTCCTCGATGGCCTGGCGCAGCGCGATCAGATATTCGCGCAGCCGCCGCACCGGCTTGTCCTCGCGGATGCCGAACGCCGCCGATTCCAGTGGGGGAGCGCCCAATCCGATGCCCAGGCGGAAGCGGCCGCCCGACGCGGCCTGTGCGGTCTGGGCCTGCGACGCGACGACCAGCGGATGGCGCGGATTGATCGGCACCACGGAGGTGCCCACCCCGATCTCCGGTACGGCGAGCCCGACCACCGCCGCGAGGGTCAGCGCATCGAGATCGAATTTCTGTCCGAACCACACCGAACGCACACCCGTGCGCTGCGCCTGCGTGGCGAGCCGGAGGACCTCGTCGACGTCGTTGGCCGCATCGGGCCGCGGCCAGACCGAAACCCCGATCGGAACTGAAAGACTCATCGGATCGAGGCTAGTGCGTGCATCGGGCGATCCCACCGTTGTGCTCGGACGGATCGAAACCGTTGCGGTGCTGCCCTTTGCGCGTCTCGGGCGCTCGGCCTGTCCGATTTTTGCGGTTTTGCCGGGTTACCATCGCACGATGGGGCGTCGAGTATCGAGTGTGCTGGCCTTCGCTGTCCTGGTCCTGATCGCGATCGCGACGGCCTGGGACCAACAACCGCACGGATATCGCGACGCCGCGGCCCCTGCTGCGGAATTCAGTGCCGCGCGTGCGCTGGCGACGATCCGGGAGATCGCCTCGCGGCCACACCCTGTCGGCACCGCCGAACACGACGGGGTGCGCGAGCATCTGGTGGGCAAGCTGCGAGAACTGGGGCTGGACACCGATGTTCGCTATGGAGTCGGCAAGTATCCGGTGGATCCGCATCGTGCGGTAGCGGTGCTCGGGCAGACCGGAAATATCGTCGCCCGCTGGCCGGGACGCGGCGCTACGGGAACTATTTACCTTGTCGCGCATTATGATTCGGTGCCGTCCGGTCCCGGTGCGAACGACGACGGGGTCGGTGTCGCCACCGTTCTGGAAGCGGTGCGTGCGCTGCGGGCGAGCGGACTGCAACCGCGCAACGATCTCGTCGTGCTGCTCACCGACGCCGAAGAGGTGGGTCTGCTCGGCGCCGAGGCCTTCGCGACCTCCGGCGGCGCCGACCCGCGCGGCGGAGTGGTGATCAATCACGAGGCGCGCGGCGCCGGTGGTCCGCCGATGCTGTGGCGGATCAGTCACCCCGACGCCGGGCTGATCAGTGTGGTCACCGGAGTACCGCATCCGAACACCGATTCACTGTCCACGACCCTGGGCGGCGATCAGACCGGGAGCAATACCGATTTCGCGGCGCTGGACCCCCACGGCTTCCGGGTGCTCGACTGGGCCTTCGCCGGTCGGAACGCCTACTACCACAATCCGTTCGACGACCCGGACCACGTCGACCTCGCCACCGTGCAGCAATTCGGCGACAACACCACCGCCGCGGCGCGCGAATTCGCGGCGCGGGATCTGCGGGCCGCGGCCGATCAGCCGAATCGCGCGTACTTTCCGCTGCCGTTCGGTGAGCTGGTGGTGCTGCCGCTGTGGCTGGTGGTCGTGGCGGCGGTGGCTTCGGTGCTGCTCGCGGCCTGGGTGGTGTGGCGGATCCGCCGGACCGGTGAGGCGACGATCGGCCGGACTCTGGGCGCGGCGGCAACCGCTCTGGTGGCGGTTCCGATCGGAATGGGCGTCGTCTACGGGTTGTGGAAAGCGATCACCGCGATCCGCCCGGAGTATCGCGCCCTGTTCGTCGATCCGTACCGGCCGCAGTTCTACGGCGCGGCCGTGGTGATGGCGTGTGTGGCGGTACTCGCCGCCTGGTATGCGCTGTCGCGTCGGCTGTTCGGGCCCTCCGCGACCGCGGTGGGCGTGCTGTGCGCGGTGACGGCGATCGGTGCGGTGGTCACGGCGCTGGCGCCGGCGGCGGGTGTGATGGTGGTGGTTCCGGCCCTCGCCGCCGTCGTCGGCGTCGCGCTGACCTTCGCGGTGCCCGACCGCCTGCGGTTGCCGGTGCTCACCCTGTTCCTCGTCCCGGCGGCGGTCTTCGCCGGCGGCACCGCGTACGCGGCGCTGCAGACCGGACTCGCCGCCGCCGCGTATCTCACCGCGCCCGTGGTGCTGATACTCGGCGGCTTGTTCACCCTCACCCTGACCCACGCGTGGCCGAGCCGTCGGGGCGTCCTCATCCCCGCGGCGGCGGTGGTCCTCACGGTGGCGCTCGCGGCGGCCGGGACGGTCGTCGACCGTTTCGACGCGCGGCATCCGCTGATGTCGCAACTGTCCTATGCGCTCGATGCGAACAGCCGCGAGGCGCAGTGGATTTCCGCCGAGGCTCCGGATCGATGGACCCGCCGTTTCGTCGAATCCGGTTCGCCGCCCGGGGCATTCGCGCAGTTGTGGACCGACGCGGCATCCGCCGGCGCCGCCCCGGCGCACGATCTCCCCGGTCCTGTCGCCGAAGTCCTTTCCGACCGCACCGAGGCGGATCTGCGCACCGTGCGGCTGCGGCTGCGATCCACCCGTGGGGCCACCTCCGTCGCGCTGCGGTATTCCGGGCCGGTGCGCGCACTCACGGTCGCGGGACGCGACATCAACCCGGTGCCCGCCCAGGGGGTCCGGTTCTACGCGCCGCCCGCCGAAGGGGTCGATATCCAACTCACGGCGCCGGCCGGACCGCTCACTCTCCGGGCGGTCGATTACAGCCGGCTACCCGATGCGCATATCGGCGACGCACCGGCCGACATCTACTACCGCCAGGACAGTACGGTCGCGGTGTTCACCACCCTCCGGTTGTGAACACCGCGCCGGCGAATCAGGCTCCGGCCACGCCTTCGGCATAGTCGGCCGGGTCGAAACGCCGTGTCTTCCATCGGAAGAGCAGCGTGGCGCCGGGCCAGTTGTTGGTGATGCGGCCCGAGGCGTTGCGATACCAGCTGGAGCAGAAGTTCCACGGTGTATCGGCCAGGCGCTTGCGCAGCCAGTCGTCCCAGGCCTGTTCGGCAGCGGGCTGTGCGGCGAGGAAATGTCCGGGTTTGGCGGACAGATACTCCACCACCTGCCGGATGTAGCGGGCCTGTGATTCCAGCATGTAGATGATGGAGCCGGACCCCACATTGGTGTTGGGCCCGTACATCATGAACAGATTCGGGAAGCCCGGCACCGACATGCCCAGGAATGCCCGCGCACCCTCCGGCGCCCATTCGTCGGACAGTTTGCGACCGCCGAGGCCGTAGATGTTCATCGGCGCGAGGAATTCGGTGCCCTTGAATCCGGTGCCGTAGATGATCACGTCCACCGGATGCTCGACGCCGTCGGCGGTGCGGATTCCGTTCGCCGTGACCGCCTCGATCGCGGTGGTCTCCACGCTGACATTGGGCTGGGCGAGTGCGGGAAAATACTCGTTGGAGAACAGGCCGCGCTTACAGCCGGCGGCGTAGTCCGGAGTGAGCTTGGCGCGCAATTGTTCATCGGGCACGGCGTTGGCGCGATGCCGGTCGGCGATCGCGACCACCGGGTGTTTGATCCACGGCACGTCGGTCAGCGCCAGCGCCATCACCTCGAAGAAGGTCCAGATGGCGAAGCGTTCGGCCCACCGGCTGGGCGGAAAGTACTTGAACAGCGCGTGATGCAGGCCGGTGTATTCGGTGTCGAATTTCGGCAGCACCCAGGCGGCGGAGCGCTGGAACAGGGTGAGGTGCCCGACCGTCGGCTGAATGGCCGGAATGTATTGGATCGCACTGGCTCCGGTGCCGATGCACGCCACCCGCTTGCCGGTGAGATCGACGCTGTGGTCCCATTCGGCGGAGTGGAAGGCGGGACCGGTGAAGGTGTCGATGCCGGGGATATTCGGCATCGCCGGCCGCGAGAGCTGGCCCACCGCGGGAATCAGCACGTCGGCGGTGAGGGTCTCACCGTCCGCGGTGCGCACCTGCCAGACGCCGCGGGCCGGATCGAATTCCGCATCGGTGACCTCGATGCCGAAGCGGATCTTGCGCGGCAGGTCGTGCTTCTCGGCGACCGCGCGCATATAGGCGTGGATGTCGCGCTGCTGCGAAAAGCGGCGGGGCCAATCGGATTTGGGTTCGAACGACCACGAGTACAGCGGCGAGGGCACATCGCAGGCCGCGCCCGGGTAGGTGTTCTCGCGCCAGACGCCGCCCAGATCGGCGGCCTTTTCGACGATGGTGAAGTTGTCGATACCGGCGCGCTGTAATTCCAGCGCCATGCCGAGGCCGGCGAATCCGGCGCCGATGATCACGATGGACGGCGTGGCAGTCATAGTCGAAGAGTAGAGCGCCGGGCGGTCGGTTCCGAGAGATCAGCGGCCAATGAATCAATATTTCCGGCCACGCCGCGGCTGCGGCGTCGGACCGGACAGGTGACTCCGCTGGACAGTTCCGGTTCGCCGAACCTACTATCTATACCAGTTCCTCTTCAAAAAGCCTGTCCCGGTGGGTATTTGGCGTTTCGACGGCGCTGCAGGGGGTGTCGTCGCGCGTCCGGCGGCCATTCGGGACGGATCTGCCGTATCCGGGTGCACCCGGACGGCAGGGACGGCTGCCCGTGGCGATCAGGGGTTCGCCACGGGCAGCCGATTCATCCCCATGCCCGCGCTGTTCGCGCCGCGTGTCGCGGGAAAAGTGGACCATCTGGTCGGCCCGATAATCGCTACGTCCGGTTTCGGCTATCCTCGCGGCAGGTGTGACGTCGTTCACCGGTGAAGGAGTGCGGTTACTGATGTTGAGCACGATGCAGGACGAGCAACTGTCGCTGGCCACTCTGCTGCGATATGCGTCCACGTTCCACGGCGATGCCACGGTGTCGACCTGGACGGGCGACGGGGTTCGGACCATGACCTATCGGGAATTGGGCGCGGAATCGGCGCGGCTGGCCAATGCGCTGCGCGGGCTGGGGATCGACGTGGGCGACCGCGTCGCCACGTTCATGTGGAACAACAACGAACATATGGTCGCCTACGCCGCCGTGCCCGCGATGGGCGCCGTGCTGCACGCGCTGAACCTGCGGCTGTTCCCCGAGCAGGTCACCTACGTGGCCAATCACGCCGAGGATCAGGTCGTGATCGTCGACGGCTCGCTGCTGCCGATGTTCGCCAACTATCTGCCCACGCTGAAGACCGTCCGCCACGTCATCGTGGCCAACGGCAATGCCGCGGATCTGACCGCGCCCGAGGGCGTGCAGGTGCACTCCTACACGGAACTGCTTGCGGGGCAACCCGATACCTACGATTTCCCGGTCGTCGACGAACGCTCCGCGGCCGGCATGTGCTACACCTCCGGCACCACCGGCGACCCCAAGGGCGTGGTGTACTCGCACCGGTCCAATGTCCTGCACGCCATGCAGGTGCTGACCAACGCGAGTATGGGATTCACCTCCTCCGACACCGTGCTGGCCATCGTGCCGCTGTTCCACGCCAACGCCTGGGGTCTGCCGTACGCCGCGATGCTGTCGGGGGCGAGCGTGCTGATGCCCGACCGCTTCCTGCAGCCGGCGCCGCTGCTCGAGATGATGGCCGCGGTGCAGCCGACCTTCGCCGCCGCGGTGCCGACCATCTGGGGTGGCGTGCTGGCGCAGTTGGACGCGAAGCCGCAGGACATCCGGCATCTGCGCGAGGTGGTCGTCGGCGGGTCCGCGCTGCCGCCGTCGATGATGCGGGCCTTCCAGGAAAAGCACGGGGTGCGACTGCTGCACGCCTGGGGAATGACCGAGACCTCGCCGCTGGGCAGCGTCGCGCACCCGCCGAAGGGTGTGACGGGCGAGGACGAATGGGAGTACCGCTACACCCAGGGCCGGTTCCCGGCCCTGGTCCAGGCGCGCCTGGTGGGCGACGACGGCTCGGTGCTGCCCAACGACGGCGAGGCCGTGGGCGAACTCGAGGTGCGCGGCCCGTGGATCGCCGGGGCCTATTACTCACCGGAGCGCGCGTCCGTCGACCCCGACAAATTCGACGACGGCTGGCTGCGCACCGGCGACGTCGGCAAGATCACGCCCAACGGCTATCTCACCCTGGTGGACCGGTCCAAGGATGTGATCAAGTCCGGCGGCGAATGGATCTCCTCGGTGGATCTGGAGAACGCGATCATGGGTCATCCGGCCGTCGCGGAGGCCTCGGTGATCGGGGTACCGGACGAGAAGTGGGACGAGCGGCCGCTGGTCGCCATCGTCCTCAAGGAGGGCACGAGCGCCGAACCGGCCGAGCTGCGGGATTTCCTGGCGGACAAATTCGCCAAGTGGCAGCTGCCCGAGCACTGGACCTTCATCGACGAGGTGCCCAAGACGAGCGTCGGAAAATTCGACAAGAAGCGGTTGCGGGCGCGCTACGCCGACGGCGAATTGAGCGTCACGACGCTGTGACATTGAGCGTCCCGATGCTGTGACATTGAGCGTCCCGACGCTGTGACACAGAGCGTCCCGACGCTCTGAACGATCCCGCAGCCGCGGCCGGAACATCCGGCCGCGGCTGCGGCGTGAGCGGGGCCGGTGGTGCCCGCCTGTGCCGGTCGGCGGGGGATCACCGAACCTGTTGGCGCTATGTCAACAAGGTGTCGTAGGCTGAGCACCGACGTCCGGTGGGCGTCCGATCACGTGCAGAAAGGGTTGGCGATGACCGAGACGAGCAGCGCCGAGACGAACAACGACACCCCCGCGTTCGCGGATGTGGTGAACGGCGCGCTGGAGTTCACCATCCCGATCGCGCACAAGATGGGTGTAAAGGCGCTCGAGGTGCGGCCCGGATTCGCGGCCACCACCGTGCCGATCGAGGGCAACGGCAACCACTTCGGCGTCATGTACGCCGGCGTGCTGTTCACCGTCGCGGAGATTCTCGGCGGTGCGATTCCGATCGCCACCTTCGACAACGCCAAGTACTACCCGCTGGTGAAGGACCTGCAGATCTTCTTCCGCAAGCCGGCGAAAACCGATGTGCGCGCCGAGGCTTCGCTGTCGGAGGAGGAGATCGCGCGGGTGATCGCCGACGCCGAGGCCAACGGTAAGGCCGATTTCATCCTCGAGGCCACGGTGACCGACGCCGACGGCGTGGTCGTCGCCGAGACCCGCGGGCTCTACCAGTTGCGCGCACACGGAAAGTAGGAAGTCCGGCAGGAGCGACTCCGCCCGCACGGCTGCGGTCGACCGATCGTGCGCGGCGGGGTTACGGTGAGGGCGCGTACCGTCGAAGGGGCGGTGTTGTATGCGCCCGACAGGGGAGCCCGCGTGGCCACGCAGCCGTAGCCTCCTCGCGGACCTCCGGCTCCACCGGGCGGGGACAGAGAGGTCCGGGGTCATGGGCGTGCACCGCCATCCGATGCGAGACAGTCGGCGCGGCAGGGGGATTCGAGCATGACGGTGAATCTGTTACGCACGGTGATCGCACGGGCATGGTCCGAGCTGGATTATCTGCGGCTGGCAGTCGGCAGCGGCGTGGTCGGCATCGACTCGCCGTTGACGTTGCTGTCCGCGGGCGACGCGCTACTGCGTCACGGTGCGCTGCCCGCGCTGCTGCGGCTCGCCGCCGGCCGCTACGGCGATCGCGCCGCCGTGATCGACGACCTCGGCACGCTGAGCTATCGGGAACTCGACGACCGCTCCAACCGGCTGGCCAACGAATGGCGCAAGCGCGGATTGCGCACCGGCGAGGGCGTGGCGATTCTGGCCCGCAATCACCGCGGGCTGCTCGACGCGGTCTTCGCCGCGGCCAAATGCGGGGCCAGGATCATCCTGCTGAACACCGACTTCGCCGGGCCGCAACTACGCGATGTGACCGCCCGGGAGGGGGCGGATCTGCTGGTGTACGACGAGGAGTACGAATCCATCCTCGGCGATCTGAGCCCCGAGCGAGGAGCGTATCGGGCCTGGTCGCAGACGGGGCACACCTCCAGCCTGGAATCGCTGATCACCGCCGGCTCGCCCGCCACGCCCCCGTTCTCGCGCTCCGGCGCCAAGATCATCCTGCTGACCAGCGGCACCACCGGCACACCCAAGGGCGCGCCGCGGTCGGAGCCGCGTTCGCTGGAACCGCTGGGCGCGATTCTCAGCAAGGTGCCGTTCCGGACCCGCGAGGTGACCGAATGCCCGGCGCCGCTGTTCCACACCCTCGGCTTCGCGATGTCGTTGCTGGCCATCGGTTTCGGCTCGACACTGGTGATCCGGCGGCGATTCGATCCGCAGCGGGTGATCGACAGCATGGCCGAACATTACGCGACCGCGCTGATCGTGGTGCCGGTGATGCTCGCGCGCATGGTCGAACTGGGGCCTGAGGCGGTGAGCGAGCGGGATCTGTCGGCGCTGCGCATCGTTTTCGTCGCCGGATCGCAGTTGGGCGCCGAGTTGTGCCGGCGGGTGACCGCCACCTTCGGGCCGGTCGTCTACAACCTGTACGGATCCACCGAGGTCGCTTACGCCACCGTCGCCACGCCGGAGGATCTGGCGGAGGAACCGGGATGTGTGGGCTCACCGGTGGCGGGCGCGGTGGTCGAGATCCTCGACGGGCAGGGCGAGCCGGTGCCGCCGGGGACCACCGGGCGGATCTTCGTCCGCAATGCGATTCCCTTCGACGGCTATACCGGTGGCGGCGGCAAGGAGCAGATCCGCGGGCTGATGTCCACCGGTGATGTCGGTCATTTCGATTTCGCCGGAAGGCTTTTCATCGACGGCCGCGACGACGACATGATCGTCTCGGGCGGGGAGAACGTGTTCCCGGCCGAGGTCGAGGAATTGCTCGACGCGCATCCGGACGTGCGAGAGGCGGCCGTCATAGGCGTGCCCGACGACGAATACGGCGCCCGGCTGGTCGCTTTCGTCGTCCGCACCACCGAAACCCTCGGCGCGGAGGAGATCAAAGCGCATGTGAAGTCGAACCTGGCGCGCTACAAGGTCCCTCGCGAGGTGGTGTTCATCAACGAGCTGCCGCGCAACCCCACCGGAAAGGTCCTCAAGCGCCTGCTGCGGGAATGGGGAGCAGGCGGCGAAGCGTAACGCCGGTTCCGGCGCCGGACGGACCGGCGCCGGAACCGTACGGGTCAGCAGTTACGCAGTTCCGGGCTCTGATTGAGCAGTTGAGCGCGGGTGGAGATGAAGGTCGAGTAGGTGTCGCCGCCGACGGCGGACAGCGGGAAGGCCGCCACCCGATGGCAGTTCTGGAAGGCCAGCTTGATGCCGAAATGCCGCTCCAGGCTGCCACGAATCGAATCCGACGCCATCGCGCGCAGCAGTTGGCCGCGGGCTGTCTCGTCCGGCGGGGGTACCTGGTTGTCCGCGAATTCTGCTGTGCCGGAACGCAAGTCGGCGGCCACTCGGCTGACGACCTCGTAGGCGTACGGCAGTGAGGTGCGAACGCATTCGACGAATTCCTCGTCGCTGACCGGACCGCTTTCGGCGCGTTCGAGCAGTGCGGCTGGGACATCCAATGACATGACGCTCTCCTCGTGGGATGGCGGGTGATGTCCCACGAGTCTAAACGAAAAACGTTGTCAACAAGACGGGAATGGCCGCGAAAGTGCCGATTGCAGAGCGGCTTTCGTTTCCTCGGTGAGCTTGCGTACCAGGTCGGCGGCCGGAACGGCCTCCGCGAGGGTATGTGCCTGCCCGGCCCACAGATTCACCGCGTCGGGGTTGTCGGCGGCGCGGGCCTCGGCTCGCAACGGTCCGGTGGCGTAATGGATTTCGGGGTAGGCCGCGGGCGCGTCGGGGTTGTCGAGCATGAATTGATTGCGCAGGCCGCGGGCTCGGCGGCCGCTGAAGGCGCGGGTGAGCATGGTCGGGGTCTCGATCTCCAGCGCATCGCGGTGCAGTGCCGAGGTGCCCGCCTCCGGACACCGGAGGAATGCCGTGCCCAGTTGTGCGGCCGCTGCGCCGGCGGCGAGGACCGCGGCGATGCCCGCGCCGGTGGCGATGCCGCCCGCCGCGACCACCGGCGTCTCGACCGCTGCGCGCACCAGCTGCACCAATGCCAGGGTGGTGAGCGGATCGGCGCCGTCCTCCTCGGGCCGGTCGGCGAAACCGCCCCGATGTCCGCCGCCCTCCGCGCCCTGGGCGATGAGGACGTCGGCACCCGTCTCGGCCGCGACCCGGGCCTCCGGCACCGAGGTCACCGTGACCCACACCTCGGATCCGGCGCGATGCAGGCGCTCGATCTCGGCCTCCGAGGGGCAGCCGAAGGTACACGAGACCACTGCCACCGGCTCGGCTGTGAGAAGGTCGAGCTTCTCGTCCCAGGCGTCGGCGTCGAAACGTGCCTCGCCGAGCGGGAAGCGGCGGCTCAGCCGGTCGAGGTAGGCCGCGAAGTGTTCCGGCGGCGTGGGCGCGCCCGGAACGAACAGGTTCACGCCGAAGGGCGTCTCGGTGAGCTCGCGCAGCGCCGCGATGCGCGCGGCGGTATCGGCGGCACTCAGATATCCGGCGGCGAGGAATCCCAGGCCGCCCGCATCGCCGACAGCGGCGGCGAGTTCCGGGGTGGACGGGCCGCCGGCCATCGGCGCCAGCACGATCGGGGTGCGCACGTTGTCGAGGATCACCTCCTCAGTCTGAACCCGGCCGTGGTCCTCGGTAACGGCGCCCACGGCACCAAGATCAGCCTTCCACCTGCGAATTCCTCCGAGGAGGTTGCGAAAAGGTCACGACGGAGTACAGTTTCCGTCACAACAGATGCCGAATCGTTACCGAATGCGAGGTTTCGACCCGGCGCCGCCACCGAGTTGATCGACGCTAGGACGAGCCTTGCCGCAGCACCGTGAGACATCCAGTTCCGTATCCGTTCAGGACCTCCTCGGTGACATCTACGCCGGTGACGGCGCTGCCGAGCGTCCCACCCGCCACCGCGCCCAGCCGCGCACGGGCGACCGGATGAAGCTCGCCGCCAGCGCCGCCGTCGCGACCGGCGCGCTGATCGGCACCGCCACTCAGTTCGCGCACGCCGCGCCGCTGCTGCCCGGGGGCCACAACGACACTCCCGAGCCGGTCGCACTGAAGTCGGCCTCCGAACCCGCGCACGAGGCCGAACAGCAGGCCACGCCCGTCGCGGCCCCGGTCGTCGCCGAGACGCCGGCCGCGCCGCAGGCCCAGCCGGTGGCCGCGCCCGCGCCGTTCGGTCTGCAGAATCTGCCGCCGGAGGTCGCCGGTCCGCTCTCGCATGCCGAAGAGGTGCTGAAGGGTATTCAGCAGCAGCTCGCACCGGCCCAGGCCGTGCGACCGGTGGCCGGGGTCGTCAGTTCCGGCTTCGGATCCCGCTGGGGTGCCATGCACTACGGTGTCGACTTCGCCGACGCGATCGGTACTCCTATTCATTCGGTGGAGAACGGCACGGTGATCGATGCCGGTCCCGCCTCGGGCTTCGGGCTGTGGGTCCGGGTGAAGCAGGACGACGGCACCACCGCGGTGTACGGCCACGTCAACGACATCCTCACCCACGTCGGCCAGCGGGTGAACGCCGGCGACGTGATCGCCACCGTCGGCAACCGCGGCAACTCCACCGGCCCGCACCTGCATCTGGAGATCTGGGATCCCAGCGACGTCAAGATCGATCCCGCTCCCTATCTGGCGAGCAAGGGCGTCGTCCTGTCCCAGCAGTCGTGGGGGGCGGGCGAATAGCGCCCGCGCTGTCGTCGGCCGCCCGGCTCGGCCGGCCGCGGGGGGTTGATGCATTGACTGGTTTGTACGAGCTGTTCGACTCCGGATCCGTGCACGGCCGCACCTATACGGCTCTGGTGCAGCATCCGCGGTCCAGCCTGTCGGAGCTGGCGCAATATCTGGAGTGCTCCCGCGAGTCCGTCGCGGCGGCCCTGGACGAACTCTGTGAGATGCAGGCCGTGGTCCGCATCGAAATCGGTGACTCCGTCCGCTGGGACGCGCATGCCCCCGAGGCCCTGTCGGAAGCCGAATCCCGCCGCCGCCAAGCCGAAACCACGCGCATGCACGAGGCCGCGGCCCGGCTGGGCGAGACCTTCCGCTCGGTGCGCCGCACCACCCGCGGCGACGGCACCGTCGTGCCGATGTACGAGGCCCGCGAGGTGGTCGCCGAATTCGAGGATCTGCAGCGTGCCGCGCGCAGCCGGATCCGGATGATCGACCGGGGTCCGTATCTGTGCGAGGGTGAACGCGCCGCACGGCTGTTCGATCTGCGCTCGGCGCGGATGTCGGCGGGCGTGCGCTACCAGACGCTCTATCAGGACACCATTTATCAGGATCCCGATCGGCTGCGCTTCGCGCTGCAGGCCAATACCGCCGGGGCGCAGGCGCGCACGTTGCCCGATCCGCCCTTCAAGGTGATCATCGCCGACGACGATCGCGCGGCGCTGATGCTGCACCACGACGAACGCCGCGGCGATCCGATGGGGCTGCGCATCGCGGCCTGCCCGACGCTGGACGCGATCGTGCACACCTTCGAGGTGTTGTGGTCGCTGGCCGCGCCGATCTCGGTGAATCCGGACCAGCCGCTGGACGAACGCGACCGGGCCATTCTGACCCTCATGGGCCTGGGCGCGACGGACGACACCATCGCCCGGCGGCTGGGCATGTCCCGGCGCACGGTGGTGCGGCGGACCGCGAGCCTGCTGGAGCGACTGGGTGCCAGCACCCGGTTCCAGGCCGGCGTGCAGGCGATCCGCCGCGGCTGGCTGTGACAAGCTGGGGACCTACTGTGACCAGTGCCACGGAAGTCGACACGAAGCGCAACATCGAGGCACCCTGGCAGCGATGAGTACTAGGAGTACCGGCGGGTCACCAGTTCGATCCGGCGCATCACGCCGTGCTCGCCATACTTATATGATTGCTCGGACCGCGCGAGGGGGTGTTCGACCGTGCGGACCTGCTGGACGCGAGAGGTGAAGACACTCGAATGGATACTGCCCGCCGTTCCGCTCGTGGAGGTCGTCGCCGCAGGTCGGGCAGCCCCCTTTTCGGCCAGCTGCTGACCGCTGCGGTCGAATCCGCCGCCGATGCGGTGGCGATCCGGTTCGCGCCGACCGATGATCCGGCCGACGCTCGGCAGCTGACCTATCGAGAGCTCGACGAGGGATCGTCGCGCCTGGCCCGGGAACTCATCTCCCGCGGCATCGGCGCCGGCGACGTGGTGGCTATCGGCATCGCCCGCTCGATCGAATCCGTCCTCGCGGTCTGGGCGGTCGCCAAGGCTGGCGCGGCCTACGTTCCGGTCGACCCGGCCTATCCGCCCGAGCGCATCGCGCATATCGTCGCCGACTCCGGCGCGGTACTCGGCCTGACCACCGGAGCCCATCGCCGGGCGCTGGGGACGGGTGTGTACTGGCTCGAACTCGACGATCCGGTCGTCTCGGAGCGAATCGGCGCGCGCCCCGCCCATCCGATCTCCTACACCGACCGGGTCCGCCCGCTCACCGAGGATCACCCGGCCTACGTGATCTACACCTCGGGCTCCACCGGTCGTCCCAAGGGCGTCGTGGTGACCCATGCCGGACTCGGCGGTCTGGTCGCGGCCGAGCGCGAGCACTACGGCGTGACCGAGGATTCCCGTGTCCTGCACGTCTGTTCGCCGAACTTCGACGTCTCCGTCCTGGAACTACTGTTGGCCTTCTCGTCGGGTGCGACCCTGGTGGTCTCGCCGCCGGAGGTGTTCGGCGGTTTCGAGCTGGCCGATCTGCTGCGCCGCGAACAGGTTTCGCACATGCTGATCACCCCCGGCGCGCTGGAGTCGGTCGACCCGGCCGGACTGCCCGACCTCGAGGCCGTCGTCGTGGCCGGCGACAAGTTCGGCCCGGAGCTGGTGGGCCGCTGGGCGCGCGACGGGCGGCGCTTCTACAACGGCTACGGCCCGACCGAGGCGACGATCCTCGCCACCTCCAGCGCGGAAATGATTGCCGGCGAGCCGATCACGATCGGCACCCCGATCGCCGGCGTCGGCGCGTTCGTGCTGGATTCGCGGCTGCGACCGGTGCCCGCCGGGGTGGTCGGCGAGCTGTATCTGGCGGGTCCGGCGCTGGCACAGGGATATCTGGGCCGCCCGGGGCTCACCGCGGAACGGTTCGTGGCCAGTCCCTTCGGCGCCGAAACCGGCAGGCCCGGCGCCCGGCTGTACCGCACCGGCGACCTGGTGCGCCGCAACGAGTCCGACGGCACCGTCGAATATCTGGGCCGCTCCGATTTCCAGGTCAAGATCCGCGGCTTCCGCATCGAACTGGGCGAGATCGACAACGCGCTGACCGCGCATCCGGATATCGATTTCGCCGCCACCATCGGCCGCACGCTGCCCTCCGGCGCGACGGCGCTGGTGTCGTACGTGTTGCCGCGTCCCGGTGCGGCGCTCGATATCGCGACCCTCGACGATTTCCTGGCGGCCTCGTTGCCCGCCTACATGATTCCCGCGGCGATCATGCCGCTGGAGGAGATTCCGCTGACCCCGGTCGGCAAACTCGACCGCGCCCGGCTGCCGGAACCGACCTTCGCCGCCCGCGAATTCCGCGCTCCCGCCACCCCGGTGGAGGAGATCGTCGCCGAGGTGTTCGCGGCTCTGCTCGTTCCCGGCGAGGGCGACAATCCCGGCCGGGTCGGCGCCGACGACGACTTCTTCGAACTCGGCGGCAACTCCCTGCTGGCCGCGCAGGCGGCGGCCCGGATCGGCTCCGCCCTGGGCGCCCGGGTGCCGGTGCAGCTGTTGTTCGAGGCATCGACCGTGGCCGCACTGGCCGAACAGGTGGAACGGCACGCCGGAACCGACACCGGCGAGCGGTTGCGGCCGATGCCGCGGCCCGAACGCATCCCGCTGTCCTATGCGCAGCAGCGGATGTGGTTCCTCAACCGCTTCGACCCGGCGGGCGCGGTCAACAACATCCCGGTCGCGGTGCGGCTGAGCGGACGCCTCGACGTGGACGCGCTGCGGTCCGCGGTGCGCGATCTGGTGGAGCGCCACGAAGTGCTGCGCACCATCTATCCGGAACTCGACGGCGAGGGCTACCAGCGGGTGCTGCCCGTCTCGGATCCCCGGGCGATCCCCGAGATTCCCCTGGTCGAAGCCCGCGAGGACGACGTGGCCGCCCTGGTCGCCGAAACCGTCTCGGGCGGCTTCGATGTGACGGCCGCGCCGCCGGTGCGCCTGCGGGTGCTGCGCGCGAGCGAGACCGAACACGTCCTGGTGTGCGTGGTGCACCACATCGCCGGTGACGGTTTCTCGATGGCCCCGCTGACCCGCGATCTGATGACCGCCTACCTCGATCGCGTGCGCGGCGGTCATCCGGAATGGACGCCGCTCGCCGTCCAGTACGCCGATTACGCCCTGTGGCAACGGGAAACGCTGGGCAGCGAGGACGATCCGGAGTCGGTGCTCGCCGCGCAGATCGACTTCTGGCGGCGCGAACTCGCCGCGCTGCCCGAACAGCTGGACCTGCCGGCCGACCGGCCGCGTCCGGCGGTCGCGTCCTATCGCGGCGCCACGCTCGACTTCGAGATCGCCCCGGACGTGCACGCGACGCTGAACCGCCTTGCGCACCAACATCATTCGACGTTGTTCATGGTGGTGCACGCCGCGCTCGCGGTGCTGCTGGCCCGGCTGTCGGGCACCCGCGACATCGCGATCGGCACCCCGGTCGCCGGGCGCGGTGAGGCGGCGCTGGACGAGCTGATCGGCATGTTCGTCAACACCCTGGTGCTGCGCACCGAGATCGACCCGGCGCGCACTTTCGAACAGGTACTGGCCGACGTCCGCGGCACCGACGTCGCGGCGTTCGGCCACGCCGATGTGCCGTTCGAGCGGCTGGTCGAGATCCTGGATCCGGCGCGTTCAGCCGGGCGGCATCCGCTGTTCCAGGTGATGCTGACCTTCCAGAATCTGGCCCGCACCGAATTGGAGCTGCCCGGGCTGGCGGTTTCCGGTGTCGACCTCGACATCGAGCTGGCCAAGTTCGATCTGCAGCTGGCGATGGCCGAGCGGATCGACGCACATGGTGTGCCGCAGGGTATTTCGGCCGCCTTCAGCTACGCCACCGACCTGTTCGACGAGGCGACGGTGCGCGATTTCACCGATCGGTTCACGCGCATCCTGAATGCCGTCGCCGCCGCCGCCGCGGCCGTGGTGGGCGATATCGATGTGCTGGCCCCCGGCGAGCGCGAACTCGTTCTGCACGAATGGAATTCACCCGGCGCGCCGGTGCCGCCGGTGACCCTGGTGGATCTGATCACCGCGCAGGTCCGGCGCCGGCCGGGTGCGGTGGCGGTCCGCTTCGGTGACACCACGCTCACCTTCGGTGATCTGCACCAGCGCGCGAGCCAGGTGGCCCGGGCGCTGATCGCCCAGGGCGTCGGTCCGGAATCGCTGGTGGCCGTGGCGGTGCCGCGCACCGAGGAACTGCCGGTCGCGCTGCTCGGCGTGCTGCTCGCCGGTGCCGCCTATCTGCCCATCGACACCGGTTATCCGGTGCAGCGGCTGGAATTCATGCTCGGCGACGCCGCGCCGGCATGTGTGCTCACGACCGCCGAGCTGCGGGAGGCGGTGCCCGCCGCCGGCCTGGCGACGGTGCTGCTGGAGGAGACCGGCAACTTCGCCGGCGGTCCGATCACCGACGCCGAGCGGCTCGCTCCGTTGCGACCGGCGGATCTGGCCTACGTCATCTACACCTCGGGCTCCACCGGTGTGCCCAAGGGAGTGGGCGTCACCCACCGCAACGTGCTGGAACTGTTCGCCAACACCCAGCTGCTGTTCGACTTCGACGAAACCGACGTGTGGACGCTGTTCCACTCCTTCGCCTTCGACTTCTCGGTCTGGGAACTGTGGTGTTCGCTGGCCAACGGCGGTGCGGTCGTGGTGGTCGATCACCTGACCTCGCGATCGCCGGAGCTGTTCCGCGAGTTGCTGATTCGCGAACAGGTCACCGTGCTGAACCAGACGCCCTCGGCGTTCTATCAGCTCGCCGAGGCCGACCGCGCGGCGCACAGCCACACCGGTGACGCCGCGGTGACGGTCGCGGCCAAATTCGCGTTGCGCTACATCGTCTTCGGCGGTGAGGCGCTGGATCTGCGGCAGCTCGCGCGCTGGTACGAGCGGCACGGCTCCACCACCCCGCAGCTGGTGAACATGTACGGCATCACCGAGACGACCGTGCACGTGTCGTTCCTGGCGCTGGACGAGGGTCTGGCCGACCATCCGGCCAGCGTCATCGGCCGGGCGCTGCCGGGCCTCGAGACCTATGTGCTCGACGACCGGCTGCATCCGTCGCCGGTCGGCGTGGCCGGTGAGATGTACATTGCCGGACAACAACTGTCGCGCGGCTATCTCGGCCGTCCGGGCTTGACCGCGGCGCGGTTCGTGGCCAATCCGCACGGTGCGCCCGGTTCCCGGATGTACCGCTCCGGCGATATCGGCCGCTGGGCCGGCTTCGACGGCGAGGCTGCGCTGGAATACGCCGGACGCAGCGATCAGCAGGTGCAACTGCGCGGCTTCCGCATCGAACTCGGCGAAATCGAGGCCGCGCTGCTGCGCTGCACCGGTGTCGCGCAGGCGGTGGCGATGGTCCGCGCCGCAGAGCACTCCGGTGAGCGGCTGGTGGGTTACGTTGTGCCCGAGGCTGGTTCGTCGCTCGATCCGCTCGCGCTGCGCGCCGAGGTCGGCGCCTTCCTGACCGGCTACATGGTGCCCGACGTCGTGGTCGTGCTCGACGCGCTGCCGCTGACGCCGAACGGCAAACTCGATCGTCGTGCCTTGCCCGAACCGGCGATCGTCAGCGCGGCCGCCTTCCGGGCGCCGAGTACGCCGATCGAACAGGCCGTCGCCGACGTGTTCGCCGATCTGCTCGGTGTCGCCGGTGCGGAGACGACCGGTGTCGGCCTCGACGACGACTTCTTCGCCCTCGGCGGCAATTCGCTGCTCGCGACCCGTGCGGTGGCTCGCATCAACGAGGCGCTCGACGCGAACCTCGTGGTCCGGGAGCTGTTCGAGGCCTCGAGCGTGGCAGCGCTCGCGGCGCGGATCGTGCCCGGTGCGGCCGCCGGTGCGGTGCGCCCGCGCCTCGAGCCGGCCGCGCGCGGCGAGCGGATTCCGCTGTCGCCGGCCCAGCAGCGGATGTGGGTGATCAACCAGCTCGATCCGCAATCGCCGGCCTACAACATTCCGCTGGCGATCCGGCTCACCGGCGATCTCGATGTGGACGCGTTGCGCCAGGCGGTCGCCGATGTCGTGGAGCGGCACGAGGTGCTGCGCACCCGCTATCCCGCCGGTGGGCCGGGCGGGCTGCCGTATCAGGAGATCCTCTCGGTCCGCGAGGCGCTGCCGGAGGGCCTGCCGGTCGAGGCCACCGCCGAGCCGATCGACCGCATCGCCGCGCTCATGGAGACCGGATTCGATGTGACCCAACAGGTTCCGGTGCGCGCCCTGCTGCTGCGCAGCGGGTCCGACCAGGTGCTGGCGCTGGTGATCCACCACATCGCCGGCGACGGTTCCTCGATGGCCCCGCTGGCCCGCGATCTGATGACCGCCTATGTGGCCCGCACCGGCGGCCGCGAACCGGGCTGGGCGCCACTGGAAGTGCAGTACGCCGATTTCGCGATCTGGCAGCGCCGGGCCATCGGTACCGACGACGATCCGGATTCGGTGGCGGCGAAGCAGCTCGCCTACTGGCGGGATCGGCTCGCCGGAGTGTCCGGTTCGCCGCTGCTGGCGCCCGATCATCCGCGCCCGGCCGTGCCGTCGATGCGTGGCGAATCGATCGGTTTCGCGATCCCGGCCGCGGTGCACGAGGGCCTGGTCCGGATTGCGCGCGAACACAATTCGTCGCTGTTCATGGTGGTGCACGCCGCGCTCGCGGTGCTGCTGGCCCGGCAGTCCGGTACCGCCGATGTTGTGGTCGGCACGCCGATCGCGGGCCGCGGCGAGCGCGCACTCGACGATCTGGTCGGCATGTTCGTCAACACGTTGACGCTGCGCACCGGTGTCGACACCACCGACACCTTCGACGCGCTGGTGGAAACCGCCCGCGACACCGATCTGGCGGCCTTCGCGAACTCCGATATCCCGTTCGAACGGGTCGCCGAGGTGGTGGCTCCGGGACGCGGTGGTGCGCAGAGCCTGTTCACGGTGGTGCTGTCGTTCCAGAACACGCAGCAGCCGTCGCTGGAACTGCCGGGCCTGTCCATCGCCGCACTCGACACCGATGCCGTGGCGGCGAAGTTCGATCTGCAGGTCACGGTCGAGCCGCGCCACGAATCCGACGGCTCACCGGCGGAACTGGTCACGGTCTTCACCTACGCGCGCGAACTGTTCGATCCCGCGACGATGCGCACCCTGGGTGATCGGTTCGAACGCATCCTCGCGGCGGTGGCCGCCGACCCGCAGATCCTGCTCGGCGCGATCGACCTGCACGACGAGTCGGAGGTTGTGGTCGAGGCGGCCCGCACCGAACCGGCCGAGACCGGCTCCACCGTCGGCACCGCGCTGGCGCAGGCGCTGGCCGCCGCCGTCGAGGACGACCCCGAGGGGCCCGCGCTGGCCTGGGGCGAGGAGGCGGTCTCGTATCAGGAGCTCGACGCCCGCTCCTCCCGGCTGGCCCGGGCCCTCATCGGTCGCGGCTGCGGTCCCGGTAGCGGGGTCGCGGTGCGGCTCGAGCGCGGTATCGAGTCGGCGGTCGCGGCCTGGGCGGTGCTCAAGGCCGGTGCCGCACTGGTCCCGGTCGTCGACGGCGGCGAACTGCCGTCGGAGCTGGAGATCAAGACCGGCGTCACCGTGGCCGCGGCCCGGCCGAAGGCGGGGCCGAACGGTATCGACTGGCTGGTCCTCGACGATGCGGCGGTCGCCGCCGAGATCGCGGGTGAATCGGCGCGGCCGGTGACCTACGCCAACCGCACCCGGGCGCTGCGCGGCGCCGATCCGGCCTTCGTCGGCGCGGAGGGCACCCACAGTTACGACGCGCTGGCCGCCGCGGTCGACCGGTTGCGGGCCCGCACCGAGCTGGACTTCGAATCTCGCACCTTCCGGCAGGGCCGGGCCGACGGGGTCGCCGCACTGCTCGAGGTGGTCGGCGCGGGGACGACCGGTGCGTCGATGGTGTTGCCGGTCGAGGTCGGCACCGACGGGCTCGCCGACGAATGGGTCACCCACCTGTTCACCGATCGCGCCGGTCTGGACCGGCTGGATCCGGAACCGCTGGAAGACCTGCGGGCCGTGGTGCTCGAGGACGGGCCGGCGCCGGCGGCCTTCGGTTCCGCCGGGCTGGTACTGCTGCCGGACAATGTGCTTCGCTGAGCAACCGGTGGCACGATCGCGGGAAAGTAACGCCCGCCGCGGCCGGAATCGATGGACAAGGGTGGCCTGCGTGCAGGCGCATGCGGCGACGACAGGCAGGATGAGATAGGTGGTACGGGTGGTCAGCGGACAGTACGCGCTGGAAGTGACGGCATGACGCGCCCCGCTCGGGTCCGGCCGACACGCACTCGCCGGCCACGCGTCACCACCCTGCCCCAGCTCATGGCCACCGCGGTCGAGGCGGATCCGACCGGTACGGCCCTGGTGTTCGCCGATGCCACCACCACGCTGGCCGAACTCAGCTACGCCGAGCTCGACGAGCGTTCGACCCGGCTGGCCCGGCTGCTCATCGCCCGCGGCATCGGCCCGGAGGATCTGGTCGCCGTCGGTATTCCCCGGTCGGTGGAATCGGTGGTCGCGGTGTGGGCGGTCGCCAAGACCGGCGCCGGATTCGTGCCGGTGGATCCGAACTATCCGGCCGATCGCGTCGCGCACATGGTCTCCGACTCCGGTGCGAAACTGGGTCTCACGGTGTCGCCGGTACGGGAGGACCTGCCCGATTCGGTGGAGTGGCTGACCGTCGACACCGCTGATTTCGCCGCGCGGCTCGAGGAGTTCTCCGGCGATCCGGTCACCTATGCCGATCGGTTGCGGCCGTTGCGGGCCGAACATCCGGCCTACGTGATCTACACGTCCGGCTCGACCGGCAAGCCTAAGGGTGTCGTGGTCACCCAGGCCGGGCTGTCGAGTTTCTGTGACGAACAGCGCGAGCGGTACCGGGTCGGAAACGACTCGCGCACCCTGCATTTCGCATCGCCCTCGTTCGACGCCTCGGTGCTGGAACTGCTGCTGGCCATCGGCGGTGCGGCCGCCATGGTGGTGGCCTCGCCGTCGGTACTCGGCGGCGACGAGCTGGCGAATCTGCTACGGCGCGAACGCGTCACCCACGCCTTCGTCACGCCCGCCGCCCTGGCCTCGGTGGATCCGGCCGGACTGGACGACCTGCGCGTCGTGGTCGCCGGTGGTGAGGCCTGCCCGCCGGAACTGGTGCGGCGCTGGGCGATCGCGATCGAGGGCGGCACCCGCGAGTTCTACAACGGGTACGGCCCGACCGAGACCACGATCATGACCAACATCAGCGCGCCGCTGGTGCCGGGGGAGACGGTCACCATCGGCGCGCCGGTGCGCAACATCACCGAATACGTGCTCGACGAACAGCTGGCGCGGGTGCCGCGCGGCGCGGTCGGCGAGTTGTACATCACCGGTGCGCAATTGGCGCGCGGCTACCACCTGCGCCCCGGCCTGACCGCGGCGCGCTTCGTCGCCAACCCCTTCGACGCCAACGGTTCGCGGCTGTACCGCACCGGTGACCTGGTGCGCTGGACGGCCGCCGGTGAACTGGAGTATCTGGGCCGCAACGACTTCCAGGTCAAAATCCGTGGCTTCCGGATCGAGCTCGGCGAGATCGACGCGGTACTGGCCGCCCACGATTCGGTCGACTTCGCCGTCACCGTCGGCCACACCCTGCACAGCGGCGCCACGATTCTCGTCTCGTACGTGCACGCCGCCGACGGTGCGAAGGTCGACACCGACGAGCTGAGCGAGCATGCGGGACAGAGTCTTCCGGCCCACATGGTGCCGACGACGATCATGGTCCTGGACGCGATTCCGCTGACCCCGGTCGGCAAACTGGACCGCGCGGCGCTGCCGGAACCCGTCCTGGCCGCCCGCGAATTCCGCGCGCCCTCGGGTGCGCTCGAGGAGATGGTGGCGGCCGTCTTCACCGATCTGCTCGACCCGCCGGGGCCGGTCGGCGCCGACGACGACTTCTTCGAACTGGGCGGAAACTCGCTGATCGCCACTCAGGTCGCGGGCCGCCTCGGCGCCCAGATCTCGGCGCGGGTACCGGCCCGGCTGCTGTTCGAGGCGGCCACGGTCGCCGAATTGGCACAGCGGCTGGAACCGCTGAAGGGTGCGGGTGGGCGCCTGGCGCTGGCGCCGATGCCGCGTCCGGAACGCATTCCGCTCTCGCTGGCCCAGCAGCGGATGTGGTTCCTCAACCAATTCGATCCGGAATCGGCGGCCAACAACATTCCGTTCGCGATCCGGCTCACCGGCGCGCTGAACGTGGAGGCGCTGCAGGCGGCCGTTGCCGACGTCGTCGAGCGCCACGAAACCCTGCGCACCGTCTACCCGTCCGCGGACGGCGCCGGACACCAGGTGATTCTGCCCGCGTCGCAATCGGTTCCGGATCTGGCGCCGAAGCCGGTGACCGAGGACGAACTGCCGCAGTGGCTGGCCGGATATCTGCTCGCCGGATTCGATGTCGCCGCCGAGGTGCCGCTGCGCATCGCGGTGGCCGAACTGGCGCCCGACGATCACGTCGTGGCGGTCGTGGTCCACCACATCGCCGCCGACGGCGCCTCGGTGGCGCCGTTCATGCGCGATCTGCTGGCCGCCTTCCTCGCCCGGCGCAACCGCGCCCGGCCGAGCTGGCAGCCGTTGCCGGTGCAGTACGCCGACTACGCGCTGTGGCAGCGGGCGCTGCTCGGCGACGAACACGATCCCGACTCCCTTGCGGCCCAGCAGATCGACTACTGGCGCACCGCTCTGGCCGGCATCCCGGACCGGCTGGATCTGCCCGCGGATCGCCCGCGCCCGCAGATCGCCTCGGGGCGCGGCGCGGAATACACCTTCGACATCGCGCCCGAGCTGCACGCCCGGCTCGAGGGACTCGCCCAGCGCACCGGCACCTCGCTGTTCATGGTGGTGCATGCGGCGTTCGCGATCCTGCTGGCCCGCTCCAGCGGCACCGACGACATCACCATCGGCACCCCGGTGGCCGGGCGCGGTGAGGCCGAACTCGACGCTCTGGTCGGCATGTTCGTCAACACCCTGGTGCTGCGCACCCGCATCGACGCCGCGACGACGGTCGAGCAACTGCTGGCGGCGGTGAAGGGCACCGATCTGGGCGCCTTCTCGCACGCCGAGCTGCCGTTCGAGCGCCTGGTCGAGGTGCTCGACCCGGTGCGGTCGCAGGCGCATCATCCGCTGTTCCAGGCCGCGCTGTTCTTCCAGAACATGCAGAAGCCGCAGCTGCGGCTGCCCGGACTGGTCGCCGAAACGGTCGAATTCGACGGCGCGGTGGCGAAATTCGATCTGCAGCTCACCGCCGTACCGCGAACGGACGCGGGTGCCCCGGCCGGCGTATCGGCCATGTTCACCTACGCGCTGGATCTGTTCGACGAGCCGACCGTCGCCACCTACGCCGACCGGCTGGTGCGGGTGCTGGAGGGCATCGTCGCCGATCCGGCGGCTGCCGTGGGCGATATCGAGCTGCTCGATCCGGCCGAGCGCCTGCGCATCCTGCAGGACTGGAACGACACCGCCCACCGGGTCGAACCGGAGCTGCTGCTCGACGGCTACCGGCGCACGGCGCTGCGCAATCCGGACGCGGTGGCGGTCACCTACGAGGGTGCGCAGCTGACCTACGCCGAATTCGACGCGCAGGTCAATCAGCTGGCGCGCCTGCTGATTTCGCGCGGTGTCGGCCCGGATGCCCTGGTCGGCCTGGCGATCCGCCGATCGCTGGATCTGGTGGTCGGCATGTACGCGATCGTGGCGGCCGGTGGTGCGTATGTGCCGCTGGATCCCGATCATCCGGCGGACCGCATCGCGCACATCCTCGATACCGCCCAGCCGGTCTGCGTCGTGACCACCGTCGCCGATACCGTCGCGGTGCCCGCGCGTATTCCGGTGCTGCGGCTGGACACCATGGATCTCGGCGGTTTCGATCCGAGCCCGATCCGGCCCGGCGAACTGCTCGCGCCGGTGCGGCCGGACCATCCGGCCTACGTCATCTTCACCTCCGGCTCCACCGGCCGGCCCAAGGGCGTCGCGGTCTCGCATGCCGCAATCAACAACCAGATCGAGTGGATGCTGGCCGCCTACCCGCTGGGCAGCGGCGACGTCTATCTGCAGAAGACGGCGACCACCTTCGACGTCTCGCTGTGGGGCTATTTCATGCCGCTGCGGGCGGGCGCGGAACTGGTCGTGGCCACCCACGACGGCCATCGCGATCCGCTGTACGTGGCGGAAACCATTGCCGCGCACGGGGTTACGGTCACCGACTTCGTCCCGTCGATGCTCACCGTCTTCGCCGCGCACATCGCGGCGGGCAGCTGCCCGAGCCTGCAGGACATCTTCGTGATCGGCGAGGCGCTGCCGCCGGAGACCGCCGATGCCGTGCACGCGGTGTGCGATGCGCGCATCCACAACCTGTACGGGCCCACCGAGGCCGCGGTGTCGGTCACGTATTGGCCGGTCGGTGAGGACGACCGGCCGACCGTGCCGATCGGCCTGCCGCAGTGGAACACTCGCGTCTACGTGCTCGACGGCCGCCTGCGTCCGGTGCCGGTGGGCGTGCCCGGTGAGCTGTATCTCGCGGGTGACCAGCTGGCCCGCGGCTATGTGCGCCGCCCCGACCTGACCGCGGACCGGTTCGTGGCCAACCCGTTCGGCCACGGCGAGCGGATGTACCGCACCGGCGATCTGGTGCTGTGGCGCGACGCCGACGAGACCCGGCCCGCCCGGCTCGACTACATCGGCCGCACCGACTTCCAGGTGAAGTTCCGCGGCCAGCGCATCGAGCTGGGCGAGATCGAGACCGCGTTGCTGGCGCTGCCGGGCGTGAGCCAGGCGGTCGCGCTGGTGATGGGCTCGGCACTGGGCGATCAGCTGGTCGCCTATGTCGTCGCCCAGCCGCGCACCACCCTCGATCCCGAGCGCCTGCGCAACGGCGTCAAGGATTCGCTTCCGGCCTATATGGTTCCGGCGGTCGTCGTGGTTCTCGACGCCTTCCCGCTCAATCCGAGCGGCAAACTCGACCGCAAGGCGCTGCCCGAACCCACCTTCAGCAGCCGCGAATTCCGGGCGCCGAGTACTCCGGTGGAGGAGATCGTCGCCGAGGTCTTCGGCTCCGTGCTCGGCCTGGACCGGGTCGGCGCCGACGACGACTTCTTCGCCCTCGGCGGCAATTCGCTGATCGCCACGCAGGTGGTGGCCCGGCTCGGTGCGGCGGTCGGCGGCCGCGTGCCGGTGCGGTCGCTGTTCGAGACGCCCACGGTGGCCGGACTGGCCGCCACCCTCGATTCCCAGACCCACATCCGGCGCGGCGTGGAACTGGGCTCGATCGAGCGTCCGGAACAGCTGCCGCTCTCGCTCGCGCAGCAGCGCATGTGGTTCCTCAACCGCTTCGACCAGGCCGAAACCGCCGAGGAGGCGGCGCCTTCCGGTTCGGCGGCCTACAACCTGCCCTTCGCGCTGCGGCTGACCGGCAGCCTGGATGTGGAGGCGCTGGGCGCGGCCCTCGACGACGTGGTCGCGCGGCACGAGGTGTTGCGCACGGTCTACCCGGAGACTCCCGATGGTCCCGTGCAGGTGATCCTGCCGGCCGACACCCGGCTGGGCCTGCGGCCGGAACGCACCGCCGCCGCCGCGGTCGCCGATGCGGTATATGCCCTGGCCGCAACGCCTTTCGATGTCACCTCCGAGGTTCCGCTGCGGGTGCGGCTACTGGAGATCTCCGACCTCGCCCCCGGTTCGCGACGCGAATACGTGCTCGCCGTGGTGGTGCACCACATCGCCGCCGACGCGTCCTCGATGGGCCCGCTGGTGCGCGACGTGATGACCGCCTACGCCGCCCGCACCTGCGGCGCCGCGCCGGACTGGGCGCCGCTGCGCGTGCAGTACGCCGATTACGCGCTGTGGCAGCGTGCCGTCCTGGGCTCGGAGTCGCAGTCGGATTCCATTGCCGCCCAGCAGATTTCGTACTGGCAGCGCGAGCTGGCCGGTCTGCCGGACGTGCTGGAGCTGCCCACCGATCGCCCGCGTCCGCCGGTGGCGACGCTGGCCGGTGCGCGCGTGGACGTGTCGATCGCGCCCGAGGTGCACGCGGGCCTGGTCGACCTGGCCCGCGCCCACGGCGCCACGCTGTTCATGGTCGTGCATTCGGCGTTCGCGCTGCTGCTGGCCCGGCTGTCGGGCGGCGACGACATCGCCGTCGGCAGCCCGGTCGCCGGTCGCGGTGAGGCCGAACTCGACGATCTGATCGGCATGTTCGTCAACACCGTCGTCTTCCGGACCCGTGTCGAGCGCGGCGAGCCGTTCACCGAGCTGCTGGCCCGCCAGCGCGAAACCGATCTGCAGGCCTTCGCCCACGCCGACATTCCGTTCGAGCGGCTGGTCGAGGTGCTGAACCCGCCGCGTTCCACCGCGCACCACCCGCTGTTCCAGGTGGGCCTGTCGTTCCAGAACCTGGCGCGCACCGAACTGGAACTGCCCGGATTGAGTGTCGCCGGTGTGGACGCCGATCTGGACGTCTCGCAGTTCGACCTGCATCTGATCGTGGCCGACGCGTACGACGCGGACGGAAATCCGGACGGCATCGGTGGTTTCCTCACCTACGCCACGGATCTGTTCGACGCCGCGACCGCCGAATCGATCGTCGAGCGGCTGTCGCTGCTGCTGGCCGGTGTGGTCGCCGAGGCCGCCACTGCGGTCGGCGATCTCGACATCCTGACCTCGGCCGAGCGGGCCGCGCTGGAACGCGCCGCGACCGGCGCGTCGCATCCGGTCGCTGCCGCGACGCTGCCCGAACTGCTGGCGGCGACGATCGCCGCACGGCCGCACGCGGTATCTCTGACGGCCGATGCCGACGAGCAGTTCGGCGGTACGCCCGCCGAGCTCACCTACGGCGAACTCGGCGAGCGCGTCAACCGCCTCGCCCGGCATCTGATCTCGCTCGGCGTCGGCCCCGAATCTCGGGTCGCGCTGGCCCTGCGGCGCGGCGTCGATCTGGTGGTCGCGATGTACGCCGTCTCGGTGGCCGGTGGCGCGTACGTGCCGCTCGATCCGGATCAGCCCGCCGAACGCGTCGGCTACATCTTCGATTCCGCCGACCCGGTGTGCGTGCTGACCACCTCGGATATTCCGAACCTGCCCGGACGTACCGCACCCTCGGCAGCCGCCGCGGCGACCCGGGATTGGCGCGGTCGCTCGCAGTCCATGCCCGCGCTGGCCGATTCCGGCCGGTCCGCGGCGCGCGAGGACGTGGTGCGCCTCGACGAGCTGGATCTGTCGGGCCTGCCGGCGCGGCCGGTCACCGACGCCGACCGGATCGCACCGCTGCTGCCGCAGCACACGGCCTACGTGATCTTCACCTCCGGTTCGACCGGCCGCCCCAAGGGCGTCGCGGTGCCGCACGGCGCGATCGTCAACCAATTGGTGTGGAAGACGGCCGAATTCGATCTCGGCGTCGACGACGCGGTACTGCTGAAGACCGCCGCGACCTTCGACCTGTCGGTCTGGGAGTTCTGGTCCGCGGCGGTATCGGGCGGACGGCTGGTGATCGCCGCACCCGACGGACATCGCGATCCGGCCTACCTGAACGATCTGATCCGGCGCACCGGCGTCACCACGCTGCATGTGGTGCCGTCGATGCTGGACGCCCTGCTCACCGAGGCCCGGACGAATACCGCACCCGAGCCGACGAGCCCGCTGCGGCGAGTCCTCGCCATCGGTGAGGCGCTGCCCGCGGCGCTGGCGCAGCGGTTCGCCGCCGCCCATCCCGAGGTCGAGCTCTACAACCTGTACGGTCCGACCGAGGCCGCGGTCTCGATCACCGCGCACCGCGTCGGCGCGGCCGACGAACTGTCGGTGCCGATCGGCGCACCCGAGTGGAACAGCAGTGTCTACGTGCTGGATTCGCGCCTGCACCCGGTGCCGGTGGGCGTCTCCGGTGAGCTCTATCTGGCCGGTGCGCAGCTGGCGCGCGGCTATTTCGGGCGGGCGGATCTGACCGCGGATCGCTTCGTGGCCGACCCGTTCGGCAGCGGTTCGCGCATGTACCGCACCGGCGACCTGGTGGCCTGGACGGCGAACGGTGAGCTGGAGTACCGCGGCCGCACCGACTTCCAGGTCAAGGTGCGCGGTTTCCGCATCGAACTGGGGGAGATCGAGGCGGCGCTGCTGCGTCTGCCGCAGCTCGCCCAGGCGGTCGTGGTGGCGAAGTCCGACCCGCGCACCGGCGATCGGCTTGTCGCGTATCTGGTCTCCGCGGACCGGGAACTCGATGTGGCACAGGTGAAGTCGGCACTCGCCTCGGCGCTGCCGAACTACATGGTGCCCGCGGCCTTCGTGGTCCTCGACGCGCTGCCGCTCACCGTGAACGGCAAACTCGACCGCAAGGCCCTGCCGGAGCCGGAATTCGAGACCACCGCCTTCCGTGCGCCCTCGACTCCGGTGGAGGAGATCGTGGCCGGCACCTTCGCCGAGGTGCTGGGTATCGACCGGGTCGGCCTGGACGACGACTTCTTCGCCCTCGGCGGTAACTCGCTGCTGGCCACTCAGGTGGCCGCGCGGATCGGCGCCGCGCTCGAGGTGCGCGTGCCGGTGCGCGCGCTGTTCGAGGCGGCGACCGTGGGCGCACTGGCCGCCCGGGTGGAGCGCACCGGAACCGAACGGCCGCGGCTGCCGCTGGTCGCCGGCCCGCGTCCGGACGCCGTTCCGCTGTCCTACGCCCAGCAGCGGATGTGGTTCCTCAACCAATTCGACACCGCCGCAACGGTGTACAACATCCCGGTCGCCATCCGGCTGTCCGGTGCGCTGGATGTGGCCGCGCTGCGGCAGGCCGTCGCGGATCTGGTGGCCCGGCACGAGGTGCTGCGGACCATCTATCCGGAATCCGAGTCCGGCGGCGCGGTGCAGCAGGTGCTGGCACCGGGCGCGGTGAGCATCGATCTGGAGCCGGTGCAGATCGGTGAGGAGCGGGTGGCCCACGAGGTGGGGCGTCAGGTCGCCAGCGGATTCGACGTGACCACCGAGATCCCGTTCCGGATCCGGTTGTTCCAGCTCTCGGCGAGCGAGTTCGTCCTCGTCTTCGTCGCCCACCACATCGCGGCCGACGGCTGGTCGATGGGCCCGCTGACCCGGGATCTGATGACCGCCTACGTGGCCCGGGCCGCCGGCCAGGCGCCCTCGTGGGCGCCGCTGCCGATCCAGTACGCCGATTACGCGCTGTGGCAGCGCGCCGCACTGGGCGCCGAGGACGATCCGGAATCCCTGGTCAGCGCCCAATTGTCGTATTGGACACAGGAACTGGCCGATCTGCCGGACGAGCTGCGGTTGCCCGCGGACCGGCCGCGGCCCGCGGTGCAGAGCTTCGCCGGCGCCAAGGTCGATTTCGCCGTCGATTCGCAGGTGCACGCCGGCCTCACCGCACTGGCGCAGCGGCACAATTCCACGGTGTTCATGGTGGTGCACACCGCCCTGGCGGTCTTCCTGGCCCGCATGTCGGGTACCGAGGACATCGCCATCGGTGCGCCGATCGCGGGCCGCGGTGAGGCCGAACTCGACGATCTGATCGGCATGTTCGTCAACACGCTGGTACTGCGCAGCCGGGTGACGCCGGGCCGCAGTTTCGCCGAACTGCTGGCCGACAACCGGGAAACCGATCTGCGCGCCTTCGCCCACGCCGACGTGCCGTTCGAGCGGCTGGTCGAGGCGCTGGACCCGGAGCGCTCCACCGCCCGGCATCCGCTGTTCCAGGTGGCGCTGTCGTTCGAGAATCTGGCCGGAACCAGTTTCGAACTGCCGGGCCTGAGCTTCACCGCCCTGGATCCGGCCGCCGACACCGCGAAATTCGACCTGCTGCTGACGCTGCGCGAACAGCGCACCGGATCCGGCGGCGAGGCCGGCATCTTCGGCGAGTTCACCTATGCCACCGATCTTTTCGACCGGGACACGGTCGTCGACTTCGGCCGGCGGCTGGGCCGGATCCTCGCCGCGGTCGCGCGCGACGCCGATATCGCGGTCGGCGATCTCGACATCCTGGTCGGATCCGAAACCGAGGATCTCGCCGCTCGCATCGGACTGCCCGCGGTGGCGCCCGCCACGCTGCCGGACCTGATGGCGGCCGCGGTCGCGGCGAATCCGGACGGTCCGGCGGTGGTCGTGGGCGGGCGCGCGTTCACCTATGCCCAGCTGGATCTGGCCTCGACCAAACTGGCCCGCCGGCTCATCGAACTGGGCGCCGGGCCGGACAAGCATGTGGCGGTGGCCATTCCGCGCTCGCTCGAGGGTGTGGTGGCGCTGTGGTCGGTCGCCAAGTCCGGTGCGGCGTTCGTGCCGATCGACCCGACGTATCCGTACGACCGCATCGCGCACATGGTCGCCGACTGCCGCGCGGACCTCGGAGTCACCGTGCGGGCCGAGGTCGCGGACCTGCCGGATACCGCGGGCGGCTGGATCGTGCTCGACGACCCCAACTTCGCGTACGACGTCGATTCTCTCTCCGGCACACCGGTTTCCGATGCCGAACGCCTGGTCCCGCTGCGCCCGGACAACACCGCCTACCTCATCTACACCTCGGGTTCCACCGGTCTGCCCAAGGGCGTCGTGGTCACCCATGCGGGTCTGGCGAACTTCAGCGCCGAACAGCGGGAGCGCTACCGGCTGGATCGCGATTCGCGGGCGCTGGCGTTCGCCTCGCCGTCCTTCGACGCCTCGATGCTGGAGTTGCTGCTGGCCATCGGTGCGTGCGGGGCGCTGGTGATCGTGCCGCCACGTACCTTCGGCGGTGAGGAACTGGCCGAGGTGATCCGCCGTCAGCGGGTCACGCACGCCTTCCTCACTCCGTCGGTCCTGGCCTCGCTGGATTCGGATGCGCTGGCCTCGATGCAGGCCATCGTCGCCGGTGGTGAGGCCGTGCCGGCCGATCTGGTCGCGAAATGGGGTGGCGCGCCCGATGGTTCGGGCCGCCGGTTCCACAACGGGTACGGGCCCACCGAGACCACGATCATGACCAACATCAGCGATCCGCTCTCGCCCGGTGACGTGGTGACCATCGGCGGGCCGATCCGCGGCATGCGGGCGCTGATCCTCGACTCGCGGCTGCGGCTGGTGCCCGAAGGCGTCGCGGGCGAACTGTATCTGGGCGGCATCCAGCTGGCCCGCGGCTACCACGACCGGCCCGGCCTCACCGCCGCCCGGTTCGTCGCCGATCCGTACGGCCCGCCCGGGCAGCGGCTCTACCGCACCGGCGACGTGGTGCGCTGGCGTCGCGGCGAGCCGGTGGTGGAATATGTGGGCCGCAACGACTTCCAGGTCAAGATCCGCGGTCTGCGCATCGAACTGGGCGAGATCGACAGTGCGCTGATCGATCAGCCCGGTGTCGATTTCGCGGTCACCGTGGGGCATCGCACCGCCACGGGCACCACGATTCTCGTCTCCTATGTGCGTTCGGCGGCCGGTCTACCGCTGGATACCGAGACGCTGACCGCCGAACTCGCCGCGCGGCTGCCGGAGTACATGGTTCCGACCGCGATCGTGGTCCTGGACGAGATTCCGCTGACCCCGGTCGGCAAACTCGATCGCAAGGCCCTGCCGGAACCGGTCCTGGAGGCCAAGCGCTACCGCGCACCGCAGACCGCCACCGAACAGGTGGTCGCCGAGGTGATCGGTGAGGTGCTGGGCGTCGATCGCGTCGGCGTGGACGACGACTTCTTCGCCCTCGGCGGCGACAGCATCGTCTCCATCCAGGTCGTGTCCCGGGCGCGGGCGCGCGGTGTGCACTTCACCCCGCGCGACGTGTTCACCGCGCGCACGGTCGAGGCGCTGGCCCGCGCGGCCACCGTCGAGGCGCCGGCCGCCGCCGAGCAGTCCGGGCCGATGCCGTTGCCGCCGGCCGCGATTCGCGCGCTGGAACTCGACCACTCCGGCCGCGAACTCCGGGCGATCGCCCTCGATATTCCGGCCGACTGCGATCCCGAGCGGATCCGGGCGGCAGTGACCGGGGTGCTCGACCGGCATGCCGTCCTGTCGGCTCGCCTGGATGTCGAGGCCGGCGCCCTGGTGATTCCGGAAACTCCCGTCCC
Organism: Nocardia sp. NRRL WC-3656; assembly: GCF_000720265.1. Classification (NCBI taxonomy): domain Bacteria; kingdom Bacillati; phylum Actinomycetota; class Actinomycetes; order Mycobacteriales; family Nocardiaceae; genus Nocardia; species Nocardia sp. NRRL WC-3656. The sequence goes on from NZ_JOJF01000002.1 coordinate 124,930, forward strand.
GGCGATCCTGCGGCAGTTCGCGCCGGGCCCCGACGCCGTCGACCTGGCGGTGCGATCGCTGGCACAGGAGCTCGATCCGGCCGACCGGCGCACCATCGCCTTCGCGCTGATCGCGCCCCCCGACACGGGGGAATCCGCGGGCGCCGCAACGACTCTGGTCGTGGCCGCCAACGGTCTGGTGGTGGACGACACCTCGTGGCGCATCGTCGTCGACGAACTGTCGGAGTCGTGGGCGGGCGGACATTCCGCGCCCGCGGCCGTCGATGCCGGTCCGCTGGGCGTGGGTCGCGCGCTCGCGGCGAGTGCCGTCGCGGCCGAGACCATGGCGCAGCTCGACTGGTGGCAGCGTCATCTCGCCGACGCGCCCGCCGACGCTCCGGTCGAGGGCATCGATCTGGCGGCGCGCGGCCGGGTCTCGCTGGTCATCACCGCCGAGGGCGCGGCCGCCGTGGACGCGGTCGCGCACGCCTATCACGCCACCATCGAGGATGTGCTGCTCACCGCGTTCGCGCTGGCGCAGGAGCGGGGCGCCCGCGCCGATGCCGGTGATCTGATCGGCACCGTGGTGCAGCTGGCGGCCGACGGCCGTGCGGTCGCCGGCGCCGAATCCGCCGGTACGGTCGGTGGTTTCACCTCCACCTATCCGCTGCTGGTCGGCCTCACCGATATCGATGTCGAGCAGGCGCTGCTCGGTAACCGCGCCGCGGGCGACGCGATCGCGCAGATCAAGGAACTGCGGCGCGGGGTGCCCGATTCGGGTGTCGGCTACGGTCTGCTGCGGTATCTCAACGCCGACACCGCGCCCGCGCTGGCCGCGGCGCCGCAGGGTCGCACCGCGTTCCGCTACCGCGATCTGCGTCCGGCTCGGCCGTATCCGCACCTGCCCGCGGCCGACCTGCTGCTCGACATCACCGTCGACGCCACCGAGGACGGACTGCTCGCGCGATTCGATTACGCGGCAGCCGTTTTCACCGTCGACCAGGTGAAGGAGTTCGCCGGACTGTGGGTGCGCGCGCTGGGCGGCCTCGCCGAGCACGGAACCCACGCCGACGCCGGCGGTTTCACCGTGTCCGACTTCGAACTGGTCCGCCTGGAAACCGCCGATATCGCGAAGTTGTCGCAGGACTACCCGGATCTGGCCGATGTCTGGCCGGTGACGCCGCTGCAGTCGGGCATGCTGTTCCACGCCCTGCTGGCCGACACCTCGACCGACGTCTACATCACCCAGTTCACCCTGGATCTGGGCGGTGCCGTGGACGAGCGGCGGCTGCGCGCGGCCGCGCAGGCCGTGCTGGACCGGCACGACAACCTACGGGTCGCCTTCGCCGCCGATGCCGCCGGGAATCCGGTGCAGGTGGTGCTCGATCACGTCGACGTTCCATGGCGCGGTATCGATCTCACCGATCTGGCACCCGAGGCCGCCGAGGCCGAAGCGGTCCGGATGTGTGAACTCGACTACGGCCGGCGGTTCGCGATGGACCGGGCGCCGCTGCTGCGGTTCACCCTGTTCCGGCTCGGCGCCGACGCCTACCGGCTGCTCGTCACCAGCCACCACATCCTTATCGACGGCTGGTCGACGCCGCTGCTCATGCAGGATCTGCTCACGCTGTACGCGGTGGGCGCGCGGTCGCGGCAACTGCCGCCGGCCGGATCCTACGGTGACTATCTGCGCTGGCTGATCGCGCAGGATCCGGCCGCCGCGCGGGCGCAGTGGCAGCGGGCGCTGGACGGGATCACCGAGCCGACACCGCTGGCGCCGGTCGACCCGAGCCGGGAGATCTCCGCGGGTGTGGGCGAAATCGGCTTCGAGCTGTCGGTCGCCGACACCACCGAGCTGACCCGGCTCGCCGCCCGGCTCGGTGTCACGGTCAACACCGTGGTGCAGGCGGCGTGGGGTCTGCTCATCGGCCGCAGCATCGATCGCGGCGACGTCGTCTTCGGCGCCACGGTATCCGGGCGCCCGCCCGCGCTGCCGGGTGTGGAGACGATGGTCGGATTGTTCCTCAACGCCATTCCGGTGCGGGTGCGTCTGGGCGCCACCGACACGCTGGCCGGACTGCTGAGCCAGTTGCAGGCCGAACAGGCGGCGCTGCTGGACTTCCACTACCTGGGCCTGAGCGATATCCAGCAGGCCGTCGGAGTGGAAGGGCTGTTCGATTCGCTGGTCGTGTTCGAATCCTTCCCGGTCGATCGCGACGGACTCGACCGGGTCGGCTCGATCGACGGTATGCACGTCACCGGCATCGGCGCGGTCAACGGCACGCACTATCCGGTGACGGTGATCGTGGTGCTGGACAACCAGCTCCGGATCAGCCTGAAGTATCTGCGCGACGTCTTCGACGAAGCGGCGGCCCAGGCGCTGTCGCAGCGGCTCGCGGCGCTCATCGGCCGCTTCACCGATACACCGCAGGCTCGGGTCGCCGATGTCGACGCGCTGCTGGACGGCGAGCGCGCCGCACTGGAGGCCCGCAACGCCACCGATGTGCCGCAGCTGCGCGATCAGGCGACCCTGCTGAGCCTGTTCGACGAGCAGGTGGCCCGCACCCCGCAGGCGCCGGCGCTGCACTTCGGCGACGTGACGCTGAGCTACCGCGAGCTGGATCTGCGGTCGCGTGCCCTCGCCGCCGAACTGCTCGGCCGCGGAGTGGAACCGAATTCGCTGGTGGCCGTGGCCATGCGGCGTTCGATCGACCTGGTGGTCGGCATCTACGCGGTCCTGCGGACGGGTGCGGGTTATGTCCCCGTCGACCCGGATCACCCGGCCGAACGCAACGAGTTCGTGCTGGCCAACGCCCGCCCGGTGTGCGTGCTGACCACGGGCCGCGACGGCTTCGCCACCGACAGCGGAGTCCCGGTCGTCGATATCGCCGGATTGGATGGTGAGCCGGAATCGGTTGCGGCGCTGCGGTTCCCGTACGTCCATCCGGATGCGGTGGCCTATGTCATCCACACGTCCGGCTCGACCGGCCGCCCGAAGGGCGTGGTGATCACGCACCGGCAGATGACCAACCAGTTCCGGTGGGCGCAGCGGACCTATCCGCACGACACCGGCGATGTCGTCCTGCACAAGACGCCGATCACTTTCGACATCTCGACGTGGGAGTTGTTCTGGCCGTTGCAGACCGGTGCGGCGATCGTGATCGCCGAGCCGGACGGCCACCGCGATCCGGCGTATCTGTCGCAGGTGATCGAACAGCGCTCGGTCAGCACCGTGCACTTCGTGCCCTCGATGCTGGACGCGTTCCTGGATCCGGCCGCGAATGCGGCGGTGACGCGCGGTTATCCGTCGCTGCGACGGGTCTTCGCCGCCGGTGAGGCGCTGTCGGGGGAGACCGCGCAGCGATTCCGCGCCACGCTCGGGGACGCGGAGCTGGTGAACTGGTACGGTCCGGCCGAGGCCACCGTGGTCACGGCCTGGCCCGCCGGCGACAGCGACGGCGTCGCGGTCCCGATCGGCACACCGGTGGCCAACACCCGGGTGTACGTGCTGGATCGGCAGCTGCGGCCGGTGCCGCCGGGCTCGCCCGGTGAGCTCTACGTGGCCGGTGTGCAGCTGGCCCGCGGATATCTCGGCGCACCGGCGCTGACCGCCGAACGGTTCGTCGCCCACGAGGGCGGGCAGCGGCTCTACCGCACCGGCGATATCGTGCGCTGGCGCGAAACCGGCGCCGGCGCGGCACTGGAATACCTGGGCCGCAGCGATTTCCAGATCAAGCTGCGTGGTCAGCGCATCGAGCTCGGGGAGATCGAGGCGGTGCTGGCCGGCTTCGCGCCGGTGCGCCACGCCGTGGTGTCGCTGGTGCGCAGCTCGTCGGGTGACCGCCTGGTCGCCTACGTGGTGCCCGACGCGGGCGCGATCGACGAAGCAGAGCTGCTGGCCTACGCACGGGAATCGTTGCCCGCGTACATGATTCCGGCGGCTGTGGTGGTACTCGACGCGCTGCCGCTCAACGCCAGCGGCAAACTCGATCGCAAGGCGCTACCGGTGCCGCAGTTCTCCGGACGCCCCTACCGGGCGCCGTCGACATCGCTGGAGGAGGCGATCGCCGGCGTCTTCGCCGAGGTGCTGGGCGCCGACCGGGTCGGCCTGGACGACGACTTCTTCGATCTGGGCGGCAATTCCCTGGTCGCGACCCGTGCGGTGAGCCGCTTGCGCGCGCTCACCGGTGTCGAGGTCCGGGTGCAGTGGTTCTTCCTCGGGTCCACCGTCGCCGCACTCGCGCAGCGCATCGTCGCGGCGATGAGCGACGAGCACGACTACGACCTGGAATCGGATGCGGCTCTGGGTGTGCTGCTGCCGATCCGGGCGCAGGGCGAGGGCGAGACACTGTTCTGCATCCATCCGATGTACGGATTGTCCTGGTGCTACGCGGGTCTGACCCGGTACGTCGCGGACCGGCCGATTCTGGGTGTGCAGTCGCCGGCGTTGTCGGAGGACGGCTACCTGCCGGAATCGTTGCAGGAGATGGCAGATCGCTACGTCGCCGAGATTCGCGCGGTGCAGCCGCACGGCCCGTACCACCTGCTCGGCTGGTCGCTGGGCGGTGTGCTGGCCCATGCCGTCGCGACCACCCTGCAGGCGGCGGGCGAGCAGGTCGGCTCGGTGAGCATGCTCGACAGCCACGCCGAGATCGACGTCGCCGATTTCCGGACCGCGATCCGAGAAGCGCTGGCGGAGATCGGGATCGGCGCCGAGGCCCTGGTCGGCAACGGCGACATCCACGACCTCAGCGAGGAGGCGGTGTCCGCACTGCACGCCACCATCCCGCCGGATATGGCCGTGCTGACGCCGGACCGGGTCCGTCGCATCTACCGCAGCGCGGTGCGCTCGGCGGAGTTGATCGCCGAACATCGGCCGGACGTATATCGTGGCCGCCTGGACTATTTCAGCGCGGCCGGCCACGAAACGGCGGCGCAGAACTGGCGGCCCTACGTCGAGGGCGAGATCGCCGATCATCCGGTCGGCGTCTCGCACGACCAGATGACCTCGCCGCCGGCGCTGGCCGAACTCGGTCCGGTGCTGGCACAGGTACTGGCGCGCGGGGGCGGTCCTCGCCCGGACGGGTCGTCTCCGGCATGATGGGGCGGCGCATACGTAACGGACCGGTCTGGTCAGACGACTAGATAGGCCGTAGGGTCGGGCGAGTTCTCGACCGTCCGGGGTGGCGCCTCGCCGGGCGCCCCACGGAAGAGCTGAAACCGAATTCGAGCAGATAGCGAAGGTGTGAACATTGATTCGTCGACACTTCCGGCGTAGTGGCCTGAGAGCTGCTGCCGTGCTCGCGGCCACCGGGGTCCTCACAGGCGTCGTGGCCGGAGTCGGCGCAACGTCCGCCTCGGCGGACGATCCGGTCATCGCCTCGAAGTCCCTGTTGGCCGACCCGCAGTCGCCCGACGGATCGCGTATCGAGAAGGCCACCTACAAGGACGACCGCAGCATCCGGCTGTACGTCCATTCGGCGGCGATGAACCGCACCTTCCCGGTCGATGTGCAGCGCCCCGCCGACGCGTCGGTGCCGCGCCCGACCCTGTATCTGCTCAACGGCGCGGGCGGCGGCGAGGACGACGCGTCGTGGCAGAAGAAGACCGACATCGTCAACGGCTTCCTGTCCGACAAGAACGTCAACGTCGTGCAGCCCATCGGCGGTAAGTGGAGCTACTACACCGACTGGCTGAAGGACGACCCGAACCTGGGCCGCAACAAGTGGAAGACCTTCTTCACCGAGGAGCTGCCTCCGCTGATCGACGGCGCGCTGGGCACCAACGGCGTCAATGCCATTGCGGGCCTGTCGACTTCGGGCACCTCGGTGCTGAACCTGGCGATCGCCAAGCCGGGTCTGTACAAGTCGGTGGCCGCCTACTCCGGCTGCGCGGAAAGCAGCACCGACGTCGGCCGCGAAGCGGTGAAGCTCACCGTCAACACCTGGGGCGGCGGCGACGTGCGCAACATGTACGGCGACGACGACAACCCGGCCTGGCAGGACAACGACCCGCTGCTGCACGCCGATCAGCTGCGCGGCGCGAACCTGTACATCTCCTCGGGTAACGGCCTGCCCGGCCAGTGGGACACCCTCAACGGCCCCTACGCCCTGCCCGGCGCCTACGGTCTGGGCAACCAGCTCGTCATCGGCGGCGTCATCGAGGCCGCGACCAACTACTGCAGCCACAACCTGCAGGGCAAGCTGGACTCGCTGAACATTCCGGCGACCTACAACTTCCGTAACTCCGGCACCCACTCGTGGGGCTACTGGCACGACGACTTCCTCGACTCGTGGCCGGTGCTGGCCCGCGGTCTGGGCATCTGACCGGCCCGAACGAACCACCGAATCCGCCTCGATCGCCATCGCGATCGGGGCGGATTCGCCATTTTCCGCGGGCTGTCTCACTAAAAAGTTCGGTTGGCCGTAAACTATTTTTCATGAATGCGATCACCGTCGAGGCCAGGCCCACGCGCCGGAATCGGCTGCGTTCGCTCGTGGTGCTGCTGGGCCCGGCTTTCGTGGCGGCGATCGCCTATGTCGATCCCGGGAATGTGGCCTCCAATATCAGCGCCGGCGCGCAGTACGGCTATCTGCTGGTGTGGGTGGTCGTCATGGCGAATGTGATGGCCGCGCTGGTGCAGTACCTGTCGGCGAAACTGGGGGTGGTGACCGGCCGCTCGCTACCGCAGATCGTGCGCGAACGAGCCGGGCGCCCGGTCCGGCTGGCCTATTGGGGTCAGGCCGAATTGACCGCGATGGCAACCGATCTCGCCGAAGTCGTCGGTGGCGCGATCGCCTTGAACCTGCTGTTCGGCCTGCCGCTGCTGCTCGGCGGCGTGATCACCGGCGTGGTGTCGATGGCCCTGCTGGCCGTGCAGAACCGCCGCGGGCAACAGCCGTTCGAGCGCGTGATCATCGGCCTGCTGGCGGTGATCGCGATCGGGTTCCTGGCCGGTGTGGTGATCTCGCCGCCCTCGCCCTCCGGGGTGGCCGGCGGGCTGGTGCCGCGTTTCGACGGGGCGCAGAGCGTCCTGCTCGCCGCCGCCATGATCGGCGCCACGGTGATGCCGCACGCCATCTATCTGCACTCCGGACTGACCCGCGACCGGCACGGCCGCACCGAGCCGGGCCCGCGCCGCAGTCGCCTGCTGCGCGCGACCCGGATGGATGTCGGCCTGGCCATGATCATCGCCGGCGCGGTCAATCTCGCGATGCTGCTGATGGCCGCCGCCACGCTCGGCGGCCGCGATGTCGACTCGATCGAATCCGCCCACGCCGCGGTCCGGGAGGTTCTCGGCCCCTGGGCCGCGCTGCTGCTGGCCGTGGCCCTGCTGGCCTCCGGGCTGGCCTCCACCTCGGTGGGTGCCTACGCCGGCGCGATGATCATGGACGGGCTGCTGCGCCGCAAGGTGCCGCTGCTGCTGCGCCGCGTGGTCACCTTGATTCCCGCTCTGCTCATCCTCGCCGCCGGTGTGGACCCGACCCGCGCGCTGATCGTCTCGCAGGTGGTGCTGTCCTTCGGCATCCCGTTCGCGCTGATCCCGCTGGTGCGGTTCACCGGTGATCGCAGCCTGATGGGCGCGGACGCCAATCATCGGGCGACCACCGTGGCCGCGTGGCTGATCGCCGCCGTGATCAGCGCGCTGAACCTGCTGCTGATCTATCTGACCGTGGCCGGTCGCTAGCGGCCGTCGTCCGTCGATAGTGTGCGGCGATCTCGTCGCTGGTGGTCACCCACACGCCCGGATGGTTCACCACGTACTCGAGCGCCTCGTCCAGATAGCGGTGCCGGAACGCCTGACCGGTGACGAACGGGTGCAGGGCCAGCGCCAGCACCCGGCCGCTGTCGGCGGAGTCGGCGTAGAGCTGGTCGAGTTGGTCGCGGACCATGCGGACGAAATCGGGTCCGGTGAGGCCCTTGCTGACGAAGATGCCGATGTCGTTCAGTTCCACCGAATACGGAACGCTCAGCATCCCCGGCACATTCAGCCGATAGGGCTGATCGTCGTTGGTCCAGTCGAGGACGTATTCCAGCCCCAGTTCGGCCAGGAGCCCGGGCGTGTGGAAGGTTTCGGTGAGTCCGGGACCCATCCAGCCCCGCGCACGGCGGCCGGTGGTCTTCTCGATGGTCGAGACGATGTCGGTCAGAACGCGGCGCTCCTCCTCCAGCGACAGTCCGGTGTGCAGGTGGCTGTTGCTGCTGCCGTGCGCGAGCCAATCCCAGCCGCGTTCCTTCCCGGCCGCGATGATCTGCGGATACCGTTCGCCCACATCGGAATTCAGCAGCGCGCTGGCGCGAATCCCGTATTTGTCGAGCAGCTGGATCTGGCGCCAGATGCCCACCCGCGGGCCGTAGTCGCGCCAGCCGTAATTCAGCGCGTCCGGCGTCAGTGCGGTGGTGCCCTCGTAGGTCGCGGTACCCGGCAGGTCGACGTAGAAATGTTCGATATTGAGGCCGACGTAGAACGCGACTCGCTTACCGTCGGGCCAGTGGATCGGCTCGCGCTCGGTGATCGGGGAGTAGTCGTACAGTGTGATGTCCGTGCTCATGCCGGTATCGTCGGACCTTGACATAGATGTGAAGGTCAACCGAAAGTCGTTGTGAGGTAGAGCATATGCGAATCGGTGAGTTGGCGGAGCGGACCGATACCTCCCGGCGGCTGCTGCGCTACTACGAGGAGCAGGGGCTGATCCGGGTGCGCCGCTGCGCCAACGGCTATCGCGACTACGACGAGCGCCTGGTCGATCAGATCCTGCACATCCGCGGACTATTGGACGCGGGCCTGCCCACGCGGATCATCAAGCAGATCCTGCCCTGCCTGGACGATCCGCGCGACATCCATTTCGCCGACGCCACACCGGAAATCATCGCGACCCTCGAACATCAGCGCGACCGCCTGACCCAGCGCATCGACCTGCTCACCCGCAACCGCGACGCCATGACCACCTACATCGGCGAACTACGCGGCTGCGCCCGCCCGGCGTCGTAGCGACAACCGCCGGAGTTCCCCACGCCGGCCTTACGCCCCCGTCTCTGCGGCGCGGCGGTAGCCTCGCACGGCCGGGTAGCCGAAGACCACGATCATGCCGAGGACCCAGGCGACGGTCTTCCACAGGGGTTCGGCGACGGGGCCGTCCCAGCAGAGTCCGCGCATCGCGTCGATGGCGGTGCTCATGGGCTGGTTCTCGACGACCTTCTGCAGCCAGGTGGGGTAGGCGAAGACCGGGACGAAGCCGGAGTTGAAGAACATCAGCAGGGTGTTGATGATGCTGACGATGTTGACCAGCATCACGCCCTCGGAGACGGTGGCCAGGGCGGTGACCATCACCGCGAAGCCCACGCCGAACAGCACCGGGATGCCGATCATGGCCAGGGAGGCCAGCGGACCGTTCCAGAAGCGGAAGCCGATGCAGACGCCGACCGCGATCACGAACAGCGTGGTCACCAGGACGCGCAGCGCCTCGGCGAGCAGTCGCCCGGTGAGTCCCGCGGCCCGGTGGATCGGCATCGTCCAGAAGCGGCCCAGCAGGCCGGTGTACTTCTCGGTCTTGAAGCCCAGCGCGCTGACCACCGCTCCGGACATCGCCGCCACCAGGGTGATCAGGGGGACCGTGCCGTAGACGCTGGGCATGCCGGTGGCCGCGGTGATCGAATCGCCGAGCACGATCCGGAACATCAGCAGGGTCAGGGCCGGGTAGATCAGCGTCTGGATGGTGGTCGCGGGGTCGCGCGCCCACACCATAAGCAACCGCTTGCACTGGATCAGGCTGTGCCGTGCCCAGGTCGCGACCGACCGCTCCGATCGAGCCGCGACCCTCGGCAGCGGCGTCTTCCAGCCGAGAGTTTCCGGAGACGCCTCGGTGGCATCGATGGTCAGACTGCTCACGATCGCCTCACACTCGCCCACACCGCCAGCGGAACGAAGGCCGCCGTCAGACTGATCAACCACACCAGCGGCACCCACAGCACATGCCAGCTCACTCCGCCCGCGGCCATATCCCGCAGGGCGAAGGAGAACTGGGAGACCGGCTGATTGCGGGCGAACGGACGAATCCACGCCGGGAATCCGGATTCCGGCACGAAGCCACACGAGAGCATGCCGAGAATCAGCGTCGGCAGCGTCAGCGCCTGACTCAGCGCCTCCGGACTCTTGGTGAAACTGCCCAGCGCGTCCGCGCCGATCGCCAGCACGGTCCCGACGGCCAGCGAGAACGCGCAGAACAGCACGGCCTGGCCGAGTCCGGCGGTGAACCGGAAACCGATCATGTATCCGAAGATCAAGGCCGCGATCAGTGAGGTCACCGAACGCACCAGGCCCGCGCAGATGCGGGAGACCAGCGGAACCATCGGCCCGATCGGCATGGTCTGCATGCGGGTGTGCAGACCGGTCATCGATTCGAAGGCCGCGATCTGCGCATTCGACATCATGGTGAACGACATGGTCTGCAGCACGATGATCGGCATCACGAACTGCGCGTAGTCGATGCCGCGGAACTGCATCACATACCGCAGCGGCAGATAGAACCCGAGGGTGAACACCAGCGGCGTGATCACCGCGACGACCAGTTCACCCTTGGTCGCCATCGTGCGCACGATCCGCCCGGTCAGCGCCCGCCACTGGGCGAAGCTGGAGATCCGCGCCTCGGGCATCTGCGCGAAGAGGCGGGCCTCGGCGGCCACCGGCGCGCTCATTGATGTCCGCCGGAATGACCGGTGATGGACAGGAACACGTCGTCGAGCGAGGGCCGCCGCAGCGCGATATCGGCCAGTTCGAGGCCCGCGGCGTCGAGGCGGCGTACCGCCTCGGCGAGGGTGCTCGCCCCGTCGGGGGCCGGAATGGAGATCCGGTCGCCGGCGAATTCGTGCCGCAGGGCCTCGGGGACCAGCTCCCCGAGGGCGGTCACCGCCTTGCGCAGCTGCGTCGGATCCAGCGGGACCACCTCGCAGTAGCTGCCGCCGGTCTTCTCCTTGAGTTCGTCGGCGGTCCCCTCGGCGATCACCGTGCCCTTGTCGATGACGATGATGTTGTCGCTGAGGACGTCGGCCTCTTCCAGATACTGCGTGGTCAGCAGCACCGTGATGCCCTGCTCCTTGAGCGCGTTGACCAGATCCCAGACACCCTGGCGGCTGCGCGGATCGAGGCCGGTGGTCGGCTCGTCGAGGAAGACCACCTCCGGGCGCACGACGAGCCCGCAGGCGATGTCGACGCGGCGGCGCATACCGCCGGAGTAGTGCCGGACCGCGCGCTTACCGGCGCCGACCAGATCGAACTCCTCGAGCAGGGTGTCGGCGCGGCGGCGGGCGTCCTTCTTGGGCAGACCCATCAGCCGGCCGAACAGTTCGAGGTTCTCGCGGCCGGAGAGATTCTCGTCCAGCGCCGCGTATTGCCCGGTCATCATGATCGAGCGCCGCACCCCGGCCGCATCGGCGACCACGTCGTGCCCGGCCACCGAGGCGCTGCCCGAATCGGGTCGCAGCAGGGTGGACAGGATCTTGACCATGGTGGTCTTGCCGGCGCCGTTGGGTCCGAGGATGCCCAGCACCGAGGCGCGGGCGGCGGTGAAGCTGATGCCCTGCAGGGCCTGCACCTCGCCGAAGGATTTGCGCACATCGTCGACCACGACGGCCGGATCGGCACCCGATACGCGCACCGCGGTATCGGCACCGCCGGCGGCGTCGGAACCGGCCCGCGTTGCTGCCGCGCCGGTACCTACTCGGGACGCTGCCGCGCCGGTACCCGCCCGGGACGCTGCCGCGCCGGTGTCGGCGTGGGACGCTACCGCGTCGGTACCGGCCTGAGACGCTGCCGCGTCGGTAGCGCCCGAATCCTCACGCGGTGTGTGCGATCCTGCGTTGTCCAAACTCGGCATCAACTCTCCACTATCGGCCGGGCCGCGACCGGATTGTCCGGAACGCTGATCTTTGTCCCGGATGATGGATACCTTCCACCGGGCGCGATGTTACTTCGTCCGGCTGCGCGGCTGTCGGTGCCGCGAGCTCGGGACGCCGCTCGCGGTCCCGAATTTTTCCATCGCGGTAGGTTCTACCGCGATCTGAAACGTGGTGAAGTCGAAATGCGGCAGCGCCCGTAATCTGTGGCGTTGGTCACACTTCCGGTGCTCAATCCGCTCCGATCACCATTGTCGCTGGTCCGGACGCGGACCGGATGGTTCGTAGGATGTTCGCGGTTGTTGTCGCCCGCCCGGAGGGCACCATAGTCTGACGACCAGGGGAGCGGTATCCGATTCATCCGCACCCTCCTGCGGCATCGTCGCCCGCCCGCTGCTGGTGCACACGTCGAACGATTGCCGAGGTCTCCGCCGGCGAGAGGGTGGCCAATGGCCGAGATGCTGAAGTCCCACGATCCACGCACCGGCGAGCTCATCGGGGAATATCCGATCCTGGACGCGGCCGCGGTCACCGACGTCGTGCGCGCCGCCCGCTCGGCCGAGACCTGGTGGGCGGCAATCGGATTCGCCGGGCGCAAGCGGTGGCTGCTGGAATGGAAGCGCAGTATCGCCCGCAATGCCGGCGAGCTGGCCGAATTGATCTGCATGGAGTCGGGTAAGCCGCGCGTCGATGCCGCGATCGAGATCATGCTCGCCGTGGAACATCTGAACTGGGCCGCGCGCAATGCCGAAAAGCTTTTGGGGCGAAGCAAACTCGCCTCGACCTGGCTCACCCGCAATCAGCGCGCGTCGGTGGGCTACCTGCCGCTGGGCGTTGTCGGGGTGCTCGGCTCGCCGAACAATCCGGTCTTCACGCCGATGGGCTCGATCGCCTATGCGATGGCCGCCGGCAACGCGGTGGTGTTCAAACCCAGTGAGCTCACCCCGGGTGTCGGCGTGTGGCTGGCCGACAGCTGGGCGGCACTGGCGCCGAACAAACCCGTCCTGCAGGCGATCACGGGAATCAGCGCTACCAGTGCCGAACTGTGCCGCGCTCGGGTCGACAAGATCGCCTACGCCGGCTCGGAGGCCGGTGCGCGCGAGGTGATCGAACTGTGCGCACCCACCCTGACGCCCGTCGTGGTCGAGAAGGCCGGCAAGGGCACGATGATCGTGCACGTCGACGCCAAACTCGACACCGCGGCCGAAGCGGCGGTGTTCGGTGCCATGTCCAACGCGGGGCAGAGCCCGGCCGGTATCCAGCGGGCCTACGTCGCGGACTCGGTCTACGAACCGTTCCTGGAACGGGTCGTCGCCCGGGCGCGTTCGCTGCGTCCCGGCGGCGACCGCAAGGCCTCCTACGGGCCGATGATCATGGATGCCCAGGTCGACGTGGTTCGTCGTCAGGTCAAGGACGCGATCGCGCGCGGTGGCCGGGCCGTGGTGGGCGGTCTGGAGTCGATTCGCGAACCGTATATCGAGCCGATCGTGCTCACCGACGTGCCCGAGGACAGCCAGGCGATCACCGCGGAGGCGGTCGGGCCGGTGCTGATCGTGAATCGGGTGGCGAATATCGACGAGGCCATCGACCGCATCAACGCCGCCGATCAAGGACTGGCGGTCTCGGTGTTCACCCGCGACGTGCGGGGCGTCGCCGACTTCGCCGAACGCATCAGAACCGGTGTGGTGACGGTGAATTCGACCATGGCCTACGCCGCCAATCCGGCCCTGCCCTTCGGCGGTGTCGGCGAGTACGGGCAGGGACATACGCACGGCGAGGCCGGGTTGCGCGAATTCAGCCGGACGCTGGCGATCGCGGAGAAGCGCTATCGGGCGCCGGTGGATCTGTCGAGTTTCGACCGGCACCCGCGCCATCTGCGGCTGACCCGGGCGATCTTCCGGATTCGTCACAGCCGCTTCTAGCCGCGGCCGCCCCGCCTGGACCGCTACGCCTGGACCGCTAGGCCTGGACCTGTTCGCCATGCGCCGTCTCGGGCGGCGAATTCCAGCCCAGCAGAACCGCTTCCATCAGCGCGCACACCCGGGCGACATGTTCCGGCCGATTCTCGAAGCGCACCCGCCGCCCGACATCGACCACCTGGGCGATGGCGGCATGGACGCGGCAGCGCGCCTCGGCCGGGTCGTCGTCGAGCAGATGCGCCCACTCGAGCACGTTCTGACGCTGCACCGAACGCAGTTTCTGCTGTTCGGCCGCGGGCAGATTCGAGAATTCGGCGAAGTAGACCGGCAGGATCTCCGGCGTCGAGAAGGTCAGCCGCGCGAACCGGGCGGCGATGCGCAGCGCGGCGTCGGAGCGGCTGGTCGCCTCTGCCAGCGCCTCGGAATTCGCGATCGCGACGCGTTCGCCGGTGCGGTGGAACGCGGCGGCCAGCAGATCGGATTTGCTCGCGAAATAGCGGTAGACGCTGGACGCGTTGATCCCGACCGCGGCGCCGATCTCCTCGATACTGGCCTCGTGATAGCCCTGGCGGCCGAAGATGCGGATCGCCTCGGTGAGCAGCTGTTCGCGTTTGGAACTCAGCGGCAACCCGCGCACCGGCGTCCCGGTGGCCGCCGGATCCGGCAGCGGCGGCAGTTCGGTGTGCAGGAGCGACCAGCACATATCGAGGATCAGATCGGTGAGCCGCGCGTTGGACAGGGCGGTGCGATGGGCGGTGATACTGCCGATCACGCCCAGCATGCCGGTCGCCAGCAGTTCGACATCGGCGGGCGGCGCATCCGGTCGCAGCGCGGCGACCGCGGATTCGATCAGATCCTGCAGTTCGTCGTAGATCACCCGGATGCGGGCGCGGTCCTCCCGCTCGAGGTAGCGGCGCTCCCAGCGGTACAGCCCGCCCTCGCGGCGGACATCGATGGTGTGCTCGGCCAGAGCGCGGATCAGCGCGGTGAGGCGCGTTTTCGGATCGAGCCCGGGTTCGTCGGCGGCCTTGGCGGCGTCGAGCAGTTGCTGGGCGCCGGCCTCGGCGGCGGCCACCAGCAGTGCGTACTTGTTGGCGAAGTGGCGGTACAGCGCCGGCCCCGAGATGCCCACCTCGGCGGCGATCTCGTCGACGCCCACCGGGTGATAGCCACGTTCACTGAAGGCGCGGGCGGCGACCCGCACGATCTGTGCCTTGCGATTCTTCGGCCGACGCCGGGGCGTCGTGGTGGTACCCGGTCGCGCGGATGCGAGCCCGGCCTCGCTGCGATCCGCGACCATACACCTCTCCTTCTGCGTTTCGGCTCGTCGACGGCGCCGACTGGTTGACAGCGCCGGACAAGTCAACATAAGTTAACCACAATTCGCAAAGTTAACCATCATTCTCGTATCGTCGCCACCGGCGGCGGCCCACCTGGGAGTAACCATGAGCGATCACGACCACACCCCCGGCCTCACCATCGTGCGGGACGATCGCGTTTTGCGGGTGACCATCGACAATCCCGGTCGCAAGAACGCTCTCAGCTACGACGCGATGATCGCTCTCGGTGACACGCTGAGCAACGTGGCGCAGGATTCGTCGATCCGCGTGGTCGTGCTGACCGGGGCGGGCGGTGACTTCTGCACCGGCGCCGATCTGGCCGCGGCGGCCGCCGAGAAGGAGCGGGGCATCACACCGGAGATGACCATGGACGGCGCGAACCGCATGGTCCGCTCGATCATCGACGCGCCGGTGCCGGTCATCGCGCGGGTACGTGGTGCCGCCGCGGGAATCGGTGTGGCGCTGGCGCTTTCCGCCGATTTCACCTATGCCAGCGAGGAGGCCTATCTGCTGCAGGCCTTCATCAACATCGGCCTGATGCCCGACGGTGGCGCCGCCGCGCTGGTGGCCGCGGCATCCGGGCGGGCGCTGGCGGCGGAGCTGGCGCTGCTCGGGGAGCGGCTGCCCGTCACCGAGGCGTACCGGCGCGGGCTGCTGGCCGGGGTCCTGCCCGCCGGCGAACTCGATGCGAAGGTCGAAGCCGTGGCGGCCAAACTCGCCCACGGCCCGCGCCGCGCCCTCGAACTCACCAAGCGCACCCTCAACCGCGCCGCGCTGGCCTCGCTGGACGAGGCGCTCGCCGCCGAGAAGGCCGGGCAGGCCGAGTTGCTGCGCGGACCCGATTTCGCCGAGGGCGCCGCGGCGATGCTGGGCAAGCGCAAAGCGGTATTCGCGCACTAGGAAGCCCGAGCCGAACCAGCGGCCACCTACTCGGTCACCGAGCGCGTTCGATGGCGTCGCTGCCCGGGTGGCTAGCCGCCCGCGCTCCCGTCCTCCGGAAGCGCCGCGTCCAGAGCCGCGTCGAGCGTCTGGTCCGGCGTCGCCGCCGGATAGTCGTAGCCCACCCAGCGGTTGCGGTTCGCCCAGCCGACCAGGTCGTATCGCCAGCGGAACGGCCAGGTCCGCGACACCGTCATGAACAGCACCGCGCCCAGTGCCGCGTAGTCGTCGTGCGCCGACAACAGCGCGCGCTGCTGGCGCGGGGAGGCGGTGAAGAAGGCCTCGAACATCGAGATCGACTGCGCGGTCGTCAACCGCCCCAAGCCGTAGAGGCCGCGCATCCGCATCCAATACACCAGCCGCGCCTGCCACGGCCACAGCGCCGCGACCGGATCGGAACCCGTGCGCACCGCATCGACCAGCGGGTCGACCAGGGCGAACGAATCGGCGACGCTGTAGCCGGTGCACGGATGCATCATTCCGCCGCGGGAGCCGAACGGAACCGGGTCGTGTCCGCGCACCGAACCACGCATCGGCGGGGGTGGCTGATCCAGCGGATAGTGCGCGGCCTCGGACGGCTCGTCACCGCGCAGCCGGATGCCGTGCGCGGCGAGCCGATGCAGGGTGCGCCGGCGCAGTTCGTGTTGCGGCATGCCGCCGCGCTGGCCGAGACTGGTCTCCTCGAAGATCACCGTGCCGTCGCCGAGCGGGACGGCGTACAGGAACGAGGGCGGCTCGTCCGGACCCGCGCCGTTCTCGTCACGCCAATCCAGCAGCAGCCCTTCGCCGTCGCCGACCATCGGCGCCGCCCGTTCGGCGTCGACGAAGATGCCGTGCGCGCTGGCGGTGCGCCGCGCCCCCGGCGACGCGAGCCCGCGGGTGTCCACCACCGTGGCGGCCGTGATCGTGCTGCCGTCCTGCAGGTCGACGCGATGAGCGTCGACAGAGGTAGCGCGACCGGCCAGCACGGTGGCATCGTCTAGAGGTAGCGCATCGCGTAGCCCGGGCTTGGAGAGTACGCAGTACGGCCTTTCGATTCGATGCGGCGTCTGCGTCCAGACGGTGGGCGCCTCGATGCGCTGGGCGATCGCGCTGTGTGGCAGCCACGCGGGAAGTTCGTCGACCCAGCAGGAGAAGGTCGGCGGCCACAGCCGCTCGGGCCGCGGGTCCACCGCCACCACGTCGAGCCCCGCCCGCATCGCGCGGTGCGCGACGGCACGGCCGGTCGGCCCGAGCCCGACCACGCACAGATCGGCTCGACGGACATGCTGCGCACTCATGGCCGCATTCTCCCAGCCCGGCCCCGCATCGCCGCGGGGGCCGTGGATGTTACGCCCCGAAAACTCGTGGCGTAGCAATTCGCGTCGTGAAATACGTTGGGGCAGTTCATAACCTGAGACCACGGGCGCCGTCGGGGGTGCTCGCCGATTGCTGGTGGCCAGGGAGAACGATATGCGAAGGTTTCGAGACACGGGGCGGGCTCCGCGGCACAGATCCATGCCGCGGATGATGAGTACGGCGGTGGTGGCCGCCGCCGCCCTGCTGATGTGCCAGGGGAACGGTGCGGCCGATCCCGCGCCGGCGCCCGGTCCGACCGGCTCGGACTCGGCGATCGTCCGCGTCCGCACCGACGATCCGCGCCATCAGTCGTTGTTCGTGCACTCCGCGGCGATGGGGCAGGACATCGAAGTGCAGGTGCAGCGGGCCGCCGATACGAGCGCCCCGCGTCCGGTGCTGTATCTGTTGCTCGGCGCCGGCGGCGGTCTCGACGGCTCGACCTGGGCGACGAAAACCGATGCGCTGAAATTCCTCGCCGACAAGAACGTCAACGTGGTGACGCCGATCGGTGGCATGTTCAGCTATTACGCCGACTGGCAGCGCGACGATCCGCACCTGGGTCACAACAAGTGGCGCACTTTCCTGACGCAGGAACTGCCGCCGCTTCTGAACACGTATCTGGATGCCAACGGCCGCAACGGAATTGCCGGCTATTCGATGTCGGCCACCACGACCCTGGCGCTCGCGGCGACCACCGGAGACCTGTTCTCCGCGGTCGGCTCCTACAGCGGATGCGCGCAGACCTCCGATCCGGTCGGACAGGAATTCGTCCGGCTCACGGTCGAGACGTGGGGATGGGGCAATGCCGAGAACATGTGGGGACCGCCCGGCGATCCGGACTGGGTCGGCAACGATCCCTACGTACACGCGGAGGGCCTGCGCGGCAAGGCCATCTACATCGCGAACGGCAGCGGACTGCCCGGGCCCTACGACACCTTGAACGGCGAATACTCGCTGCCCGGGGAATGGGGTTACGCCAATCAGCTCGTGCTCGGCGGCATCATCGAATCGGCGACGAACTACTGCGCACACAACATGCAGGCACGGCTGGACTCGCTGAACATCCCCGCCACCTATGACTTCCGGCCGACCGGCACGCACTCCTGGGGTTACTGGCAGGACGACCTGAAGAAATCGTGGCCGGTGCTGGCCTCGGGCCTGGGACTGTAACCGATGCGCGGCGATCGCAATCCCACTGCGCGCGCGATACTCGCGCTGGTCCTGGGGGCGTTGATCGCCTGGGCCGGCGCCCGTGCGCCCCAGGCCGCGGCCTTCCCGGCCGAAGTGCCGTATTTGCCGGGCGCCAACGATTTCGGCTGCCGGACCACCGCGGACAAGCCTTATCCGGTGATTCTGGCCCACGGCGCAGCCACCGACGCCGGGCGCAGTTTCGCGGTACTCGCACCGCAATTGCACCGGCTCGGCTTCTGTGTTTTCGCTGCCGATGTGGGACGACTGCCGTTGTCGAATCTGGGCGCCAATGGTGTGCCCGATCCGAAATGGGCGGGATTGGGTCCGGCGGCCGCGGCGGTGGAGGGCAACGGAATCTACGGCGTGGCCGATATCGCCACGCAGGCAACGGAATTGGGTGCCTTCGTCGCGCGGGTCCTGGATGCGACCGGAGCGGCGAAGGTCGTCATGGTCGGCCATTCCACCGGTGGCACGGATATTCGTGAATTCGTGCGCCACCGCCCCGAGCAGGTGGCGAGCGTGGTCACCGTCGGCACGCCGTATCGCGGATCGACCTTCGCCGGGCTGCCGGCGATGTTCCCCTTCTACGGCGCGCTGGGCATGGACGGACCGGCGGTTGCGGCGCAGGTCTTCGGACCCGCCGGAGCCGAACAGGCGCCGGGAACGCCGACCCTGAACCGGTTGAACGCCGACGGTGAGACCCATCCGGGAATCCGCTACACCGCCATCGCCAGCCGCGACGATACGGTCATCACCCCGCCGGAGACGGCCCTGTTGAGCGATCCGCAGGGCGGCAACCGAAACATCTGGCTGCAGGACGGATGCCCCACCCTCGTCGTCGCCCACGACGCGATGCTGTCGGATCCGCGCGCGCTCGCCGAAATCACCGCCGCCGTCGCGGGCACGCCGCCCCCGCCCTGCTGAGGGCGCTGATTCGTCACCGGGCGCCCAGGTGTGGCCGGACGGCGGCGAGCAATCCTTCCGCTACCCTGGGCTGCCATGAGTGCGGTGCGGTTCGCCACGATCTCCGTGCTCCTGTGCGCGCTGATCGCCGTCGCGGCCGGCCGCGCGCCGCGAGCGCACGCCTTCGCGATGGACGTTCCGCCGCTGGCCGGCGCGAACGATTTCTCCTGTCGCCCGACCCGTGACAAGCCATATCCGGTGATCCTGGCGCACGGTGCGGCGACCGACGCCCAGCGCAGCTTCGGCGCGCTGGCCCCCGCGCTGCGCAGCCAGGGCTACTGCGTCTTCGCCGCCGATGTGGGACGGGTACCGCTGCCGACGCTCGGCCTCAACGGTGTCTCCGATGCCGGCTGGCCGGGATTGGGCCCGGTCGCCGCGGCCGTGCAGGGCAACGTCGTCTACGGCGTGGCCGATATCGGTTCACAAGCGGTGCAACTGGCCGCGTTCGTCGCCATGGTGCGCGGGGTGACCGGCGCGCCGAAGGTCGAGATGGTGGGGCATTCGACCGGCGGCACCGAGATTCGGGAGTATGTGCGCCGCCACCCCGGCGTGGTGGACAGCGTGGTCACAGTCGGCACGCCCTACCGGGGTTCGACCTTCGAAGGCCTGCCGAAAATGTTCCCGTTCTACGGGGCCATCGGGATGGACGGCGAGCAGACCGCGGCCCAGGTCTTCGGTCCCGCAGGCGCCGAGCAGGTTCCGGGCACGCCGACATTGACCCGGCTCAACGCCGACGGCGAAACCGAGCCCGGGATCCGCTACACCGCGATCGCGAGCCGCACCGACGAGGTGATCACCCCGGCGGCGACCGCGTTGCTGGCCGATCCGCAAGGCGAGAACCGCAATATCTGGATCCAGGACGGGTGCCCGGCGCTGGCGGTCAGCCACAACGAACTGCTGTCGAATCCGCGCGCGATCGCCGAGATCACGGCCGCTGTCGCCGGCGCGCCGCCGCCCCCGCCCTGCTGAGCCGGGCCGATCGGCTACTTCGGCGTCACCCAGGTGGTGATGTCGGCGTGCACGACCTCGACGCCGTGTTTGTCGTAGATCGACACCGGGACGACCACTTCCGTCCCTTCGGTGAGGGTCGCGAAGTCCGGAATCCGGTCGAGCTTCGCGACCGCGCGCAGGCCGGATTCCGCCTTGGCCAGGTATTGCACGTTCATCGCCTTGGGGATCCAGCGGTGGGTGATCGGAACCGTCGCCTCGCTCAGCATGCCCATCGCGACCTCGGCCAGATTGCAGGCCGCGATCGCGTGGAAGGTGCCCAGGTGATTGTGGATCCCGAACCACTTGGGCGCGGTGACCTCGCACAATCCCGGTTCCAG
This sequence comes from Nocardia sp. NRRL WC-3656, assembly GCF_000720265.1. Taxonomy (NCBI): domain Bacteria; kingdom Bacillati; phylum Actinomycetota; class Actinomycetes; order Mycobacteriales; family Nocardiaceae; genus Nocardia; species Nocardia sp. NRRL WC-3656. The sequence goes on from NZ_JOJF01000002.1 coordinate 145,819, forward strand.
CCGCACGACGTTCGGCACGACGGTGCCGAAGTAGGGGACGCGGGCGATCATGCCGACCGAGAACAGGGCATGTCCGAGGCGGTTGTCGGGGAGCTTCTTCCAGCCGCGATAGGTAGCGGTCTCTGTGGTCATGGCAATACCTTACTCTGGAGTAAGTTCGACGCGCCGCCGCGCGGTCCGGTACCGTCCGACCAGGGCCGCGGCGCGTCCGCCGGGGCGGACGACCCCCGATTTGGAGCGGGTGGGGGGGCTCGGGCATACTGTTCGGGTTGCCTGCAGCGGTGGTGTGCGTCCATCGCCGGTAGGTGAGCAGGACCCACTGAGTATCGGCGTCGAGTCCGGCGCGGGTACGTCCGGGACGAAGTTCCGAGACCCAACAGGTGAAATATGCCCGGGGTCGAAGAATGAGCGGAGAGGCGACACGCCCGACCGCGTGGACCGGAAGAACCATGACAGATGAACAGCGGCGATGGATCGGGTGCGCCCCGGTCGTGTTGGTGGCTGATGCGTCTTCGTGTGTTCGGGCTGTGCAAATGAGGGTGGTTCGGGAGCGAAAGCTCCTGGGTCACAACGTAAGCGGAGAAAAGGACACTCAGCGTGGCGGGACAGAAGATCCGCATCAGGCTCAAGGCCTACGACCATGAGGCGATCGATGCGTCTGCACGCAAGATCGTCGAGACGGTGACCCGCACCGGTGCCCGCGTCGTCGGGCCGGTGCCGTTGCCGACCGAGAAGAACGTGTATTGCGTCATCCGCTCGCCGCACAAGTACAAGGACTCGCGCGAGCACTTCGAGATGCGCACGCACAAGCGGCTGATCGACATCCTCGACCCGACGCCGAAGACGGTCGACGCGCTCATGCGCATCGATCTGCCGGCCAGCGTCGACGTCAACATTCAGTGACGGGGATTGCAGATATGACTGACAACAAGAACAGGCCGGCGGCCGGCATCCTGGGCACCAAGCTCGGCATGACCCAGGTGTTCGACGAGAAGAACCGCGTCGTTCCGGTGACCGTCGTCAAGGCCGGACCGAACGTCGTGACCCAGATCCGCACCGAGGAGCGCGACGGCTACTCCGCCGTTCAGCTCGCCTTCGGCGCGATCGACCCGCGCAAGGTGACCAAGCCCGTCGCCGGGCAGTTCAGCAAGGCCGGTGTCACCCCGCGTCGCCACGTCGCCGAGATCCGCGTCGCCGACGCCGCCTCGTTCGAGGTGGGCCAGGAACTGTCGGCCGATGTCTTCGAAGAGGGTGCCTACGTCGACGTGACCGGCACCAGCAAGGGCAAGGGCTACGCCGGTGTCATGAAGCGTCACGGCTTCAAGGGTCAGGGCGCCGCCCACGGTGCGCAGGCTGTGCACCGCCGGCCGGGCTCCATCGGTGGATGTTCGACGCCTGGCCGTGTTTTCAAAGGCATGCGGATGGCCGGCCGGATGGGTAACGACCGCGTGACCACGCAGAACCTCTCGGTCCACAAGGTGGACGCCGAGAACGGCCTGCTGCTGATCAAGGGCGCGATCCCGGGCCGCAAGGGCGGCATCGTGATCGTCAAGAGTGCTGCGAAGGGTGGTGCCCGGGCATGAGCACCGACACTAAGACCAACCTGACGCTTCCGGTGAAAGAGCCGGGCGGCAAGACCAACGGCACCGTCGAGCTCCCCGCGGAGATCTTCGACGCGACCGCCAACATCGCGCTGATGCACCAGGTCGTCGTGGCCCAGCAGGCCGCGGCTCGCCAGGGCACGCACGCCACCAAGACCCGCGGCGAGGTCCGCGGCGGTGGTAAGAAGCCGTACCGCCAGAAGGGCACCGGCCGCGCCCGCCAGGGTTCGACCCGCGCGCCGCAGTTCACCGGCGGTGGCACCGTGCACGGCCCGCAGCCGCGCGACTACTCGCAGCGTCTGCCCAAGAAGATGAAGGCCGCCGCGCTGCGTGGCGCCCTCTCGGACCGGGCCCGCAACGAGCGGATCCACGTCATCACCGAACTGGTCTCCGGCCAGACGCCGTCCACCAAGGCCGCCAAGAACTTCCTGGCCGAGCTGTCGGACCGCAAGAAGGTGCTGGTCGTGGTCGGCCGCGAAGATGTCACCGCGTGGAAGAGCGTGGCGAACCTGCAGGGTGTGCACCCGATCGCGCCGGACCAGCTGAACACCTACGACGTGCTGCTCAGCGACGACGTCGTGTTCAGCGTCGAGGCGCTCAACGCGTTCGTGCACGGCCCGGCCGAGTCTGCACAGGAGGAAAGCAAGTGACCACCATCGCCGACCCCCGCGACATTCTGCTCGCGCCGGTGATCTCCGAGAAGTCCTACGGGCTGATCGAAGAGGGCACCTACACCTTCCTGGTGCACCCGGACTCGAACAAGACGCAGATCAAGATCGCCGTCGAGAAGGTTTTCGGCGTCAAGGTCACCAGCGTCAACACTGCCAACCGTCAGGGCAAGCGCAAGCGGACCCGCTTCGGTTACGGCCAGCGCAAGAGCACCAAGCGCGCGCTCGTGACCATCTCGGCCGACAGCAAGCCCATCGAGATCTTCGGAGGCCCGGTCGCGTAAGCGGTCGGATCTTCAGAAAGCAGAGAAGAACTCATGGCAATCCGTAAGTACAAGCCGACTACGCCGGGTAGGCGCGGGTCGTCCGTTTCGGACTTCGCCGAGATCACCCGGTCCACTCCCGAGAAGTCGCTGCTGCGCCCGCTCACCAAGTCCGGTGGTCGTAACGCGCACGGCCGGATCACCACCCGTCATCGCGGTGGCGGTCACAAGCGGGCCTACCGTCTGATCGACTTCCGCCGGTTGGACAAGGACGGCATCCCGGCCAAGGTCGCTCACATCGAGTACGACCCCAACCGGACCGCCAACATCGCCCTGCTGCACTACGCAGACGGCGAGAAGCGCTACATCATCGCGCCCAAGGGCATCGCCCAGGGCACGCGGATCGAGTCCGGCGCCGGCGCCGACATCAAGCCCGGCAACAACCTGCCGCTGCGCTCGATCCCGACCGGTACCACCATCCACGCGGTGGAGCTGCGTCCGGGCGGTGGCGCCAAACTGGCTCGTGCCGCCGGTATGAGCATCCAGCTGCTGGGTAAGGAAGGCGCCTACGCCGTCCTGCGTATGCCCTCCGGTGAAATCCGCCGCGTCGACGTGCGCTGCCGCGCCACCGTCGGCGAGGTCGGCAACGCCGAGCAGTCGAACATCAACTGGGGTAAGGCCGGCCGTATGCGCTGGAAGGGTCGCCGCCCCACGGTCCGTGGTGTCGTCATGAACCCCGTCGACCACCCGCACGGTGGTGGTGAGGGCAAGACCTCCGGTGGTCGCCACCCGGTCTCGCCCTGGGGTAAGCCCGAAGGCCGTACTCGTAAGCCCAACCGTCCGAGCGACAAGCTCATCGTCCGCCGCCGCGGCAAGAAGCGTTAAGGAGGAGGTTAAAGATGCCACGCAGCCTCAAGAAGGGCCCGTTCGTCGACGAACACCTCCTCAAGAAGGTGGACGTCCAGAACGAGAAGGGCACCAAGCAGGTCATCAAGACCTGGTCGCGTCGTTCGACCATCATCCCCGATTTCATCGGCCACACGTTCTCGGTCCACGACGGCCGCAAGCACGTGCCGGTGTTCGTCTCGGAGAACATGGTCGGGCACAAGCTCGGTGAGTTCGCGCCGACCAGGACGTTCCGGAGCCACGTCAAGGAAGATCGGAAGAGCAAGCGGCGATGAGCGAACAAGACACCACGCTTCAGAACCCGACCGCGCGCGCGACCGCGAAGCACGTTCGCGTCACTCCGATGAAGGCTCGCCGCGTCGTGGACCTGGTCCGCGGCAAGCGGGTCGAGGATGCGCTGAACATCCTGCGCTTCGCGCCGCAGGCCGCCAGCGAACCCGTCGCCAAGGTCGTGGCCAGCGCCGCGGCGAACGCCGAGAACAACTTCGGCCTGAACCCCGACACCCTGGTCATCTCGACGGCGTATGTCGACGAGGGCGCGACCATGAAGCGTTTCCAGCCGCGCGCCCAGGGCCGCGCGTTCCGGATCCGCAAGCGCACCAGCCACATCACGATCGAGGTCGAGAGCGTCGCCAGCGCCGCCCCGGCTCGTAGCCGCCGGAAGGGAGGGGCTAAGTAAATGGGACAGAAAATCAATCCCCACGGCTTCCGCCTCGGTATCACCACCGATTGGAAGTCCCGCTGGTACGCCGACAAGCAGTACAAGGAATACGTCAAGGAAGACGTAGCGATCCGCAAGCTGCTGAGCACGGGTATGGAGCGGGCCGGCATCTCGAAGGTCGAGATCGAGCGCACTCGTGACCGCGTCCGGGTGGACATCCACACCGCGCGTCCGGGCATCGTGATCGGCCGTCGCGGCGCCGAGGCCGACCGCATCCGCGCCGAGCTGGAGAAGCTCACCGGCAAGCAGGTTCAGCTGAACATCCTCGAGGTCAAGAACCCCGAGTCGGATGCGCAGCTGGTTGCCCAGGGTGTGGCCGAGCAGCTGTCCAACCGTGTGGCGTTCCGTCGCGCGATGCGCAAGGCCATCCAGTCGGCCATGCGTTCGCCGAACGTCAAGGGCATTCGAGTGCAGTGCTCGGGCCGCCTCGGCGGCGCCGAAATGTCGCGCTCGGAGTTCTACCGTGAGGGTCGGGTGCCGCTGCACACGCTGCGCGCCGACATCGATTACGGCCTGTACGAGGCTCGCACCACCTTCGGCCGGATCGGCGTGAAGGTGTGGATCTACAAGGGCGACATCGTCGGCGGCAAGCGTGAGGTCACCGCCGCCGCCGCGCAGCCCGAGCGTCGCGAGCGTCGGGAGCGGCCGAGCCGTCCGCGGCGGTCCGGTTCGTCCGGCACCACCGCGACCAGCACTGAGGCCGGTCGGGCCGCCACCGCTGTGGCGGAGCCGCCGGCAGAGAACCAGGAGGGCTGACCCATGCTGATGCCCCGCAAGGTCAAGCACCGCAAGCAGCATCACCCCCGTCGTACCGGTATGGCCAAGGGCGGCACCTCGGTGGCGTTCGGTGACTTCGGCATCCAGGCTCTGGAGCCGGCGTACGTCACCAACCGGCAGATCGAGTCGGCGCGTATCGCGATGACCCGCCACATCCGTCGTGGCGGCAAGATCTGGATCAACATCTACCCGGATCGCCCGCTGACCAAGAAGCCGGCCGAAACCCGCATGGGTTCCGGTAAGGGTTCGCCGGAGTGGTGGGTCGCGAATGTCAAGCCGGGTCGCGTGATGTTCGAGATGTCTTACCCGAACGAGGAGACCGCTCGCGAGGCGCTGCGCCGCGCGATGCACAAGCTCCCGATGAAGTGCAGGATCGTGACCAGGGAGGAGCAGTTCTGATGGCTACCGGAACTCCGGCCGCAGACCTGCGCGAGCTCAACGAGGACGAGCTCGTCGCCCGCCTGCGTGAATCGAAGGAAGAGCTGTTCAACCTGCGCTTCCAGATGGCGACCGGCCAGTTGCAGAACAACCGGCGCCTGCGTGTGGTTCGTCACGAGATCGCGCGCATCTACACGGTCATGCGTGAGCGCGAGCTCGGCCTGGCCTCCGGTCCTGAAGGCAAGGGAGACGCGGCATGAGTGACGCCAAGGGCCCGGCCAAGACGCCGGCCAAGCAGGAGGAGCGTGGCTCGCGCAAGGTGCGCATCGGCTACGTCGTCTCCGACAAGATGAACAAGACCATCGTGGTCGAGCTGGAAGATCGTGTGAAGCACCCGCTTTACGGCAAGATCATCCGCACCACCTCGAAGGTGAAGGCGCACGACGAGAACGAGATCGCCGGTGTCGGCGACCGCGTGCAGCTGATGGAGACCCGTCCGCTGTCGGCCACCAAGCGGTGGCGGCTGGTGGAGGTTCTGGAGAAGGCGAAGTAAGCCTCTTCTCCGCCTCGGCTGTGTAGTCGAATCGCGAAGGCCCGCTTCCCGGTTGGGAAGCGGGCCTTCGTGTGTTTCCGGATCATCTCGACCGGTGACCGCGGGCCATCGCAGGCGGTCGACGGGTCGGGCCGCACATCAGCAGGTGTTCGCGGCCGGGCGGCGCGCGAAGCGTTCGGCCGTCCATGCGATCAGGTCCGCGATGGCCGGTGATTCGGGTTCGACCACTTGCAGGTGCCCGAGGTTCGGGTAGGTGCGATAGTCCACGGCGTAACCGGCTCGGCAGCGTTGGGCGACATAGCCGTCCTGTGCCGACGGGACGACGAGGGTATCCGCGGTGCCCTGACCGATGAACACGGGCGCGGGGATCACGGCGGACGGGACGTTGCGCCGCAAGTTGTCGAGCAGCGGGCCGCGATCCGGATCGCCGCGCCAGATCGGCTTGTCGAGGAACAGTGAAGTGAGTACAGAGACCAGCACGCTCTTCTCGGCCAGACATCGCTGCGCCATCTCCCGCGTGATGATGCGCGCACCAGGGCGTATGTAGTCGTCGAAGCGGGTGTCGGGGTAGGTGCCGGCGTAAGCGGTGATGACGTAGGAAGCGAACACTTCGCCCGCTGTGACGCTGCCGAGGCTGTCCACCAGCGCCGGCAGGTTGCTCGCCGGTGCCAGCGCCGCGACGCCGTCGATGACGAGTTCGGGCGCGTACCGGGGTGCGCGAATTCCGGTCCACAAGGCGGCGTGTCCGCCCTGCGAGTGTCCCCATACGACGGCGTGATCGGTTAGCCGGATGTCCGGCAGTTGCCGGGCGGCGCGAACAGCGTCCAGTACCGAGCGGGCCTCACCCTCCCCGATGAGGTACGGATGAGTTCCCGCGGTGCCGAGACCGATGTAGTCGGTGGCCACTATCGTCCACCCTTGGTGAATCACTTTGTCCTGCACCATCATCGCGCCGGCGCTGAGGCCGTTCGGCAGGATCGACGGCGCGCACCCGACCGCGACGCCGGTGGTCCCGTGCGCCCAGGCGATCACAGGACTCGGTGTGGTGGCCGCACTCCCCGGGGCGATGACGAGCCCGCTGGCCACCGCGGGCTGCCCGTGATCGCGGGTGGTTGTGTAGAGGATGCGCCAGGCCAGCGCGCCGGTCGGAACCTCGGGATTGTCGTATCGCTCGGTGCGCAACAGCTGCCCGGCCCGATCCGGCACGGACGCCTGCGGGATGTAGAACTCGTCGGGAGCCGGGGAGTCGCGATGCAACGCGACGCTGACGAGAGCGAGAACCAGCGCCACTGTCGCGCCCATCACGGTGCCGGCCACCCGCCACCGTCCGCCGCGCGGCGTCCGCGGAGGCGCTGTTCCACCCAGCGGTCGGTGATCGCCGCCGATCGCTGCGATGACCTGCCGCACTCCGATCACCATCAGGGCGGCGCCGAACAAGACGGCGACGACCAACACGGTCACATCCGGCCAGGCGAGCGCCAACATGCCGAATACTACCGAGGTAGCCCCGCCGACAATGCCGTCGAATCGGGTAGCACCGCGCTCGCGCCACACGAGGGGCAGACCGGTAAGACCGGCGACGATCAGCGCGACACCGACCACAACGGCCAGCACCTCTGTGGTAATCCCCGGCCACCACAGCGCCAGCAGCGCGGCGGCCAGGCAGACGGACGACTCGACCCACCTTCGGACATCTCTCCGGCGACGGGCTCGGAGGAGTCCCGACACGGCCGAGCCGACGAGTCCGGCGATCGCGACACACCACAGCACCGCGAGCGACGAGAACGGTGCGACGGTCAAGAACGCGCCGAGCAGCACCAGCAGAACTCCTGCTACCAGGCGCAGCCACCGACGAATGCTCGCGGGCCGGGCGGTACCCGCCGCAGCGCTCTCCGGGGGTGGGCTGGTCACGGTCCGAACCTAGCGCAGCGGCGGCTAATCCTCCGCGATCCGCCTTGCGGATCGCCGGGCTCGTATGTCGATGTAGCGGGGGTGGTGCAAGCTGAACAGCGTCGTGGCTGATTCGACCCGAACGAGGAGGTGCAGGTGTCCTCGCTGGCAGGCGTCCCCACTGACCTTCACGTCGATGTCCGCACGCTGTGGGACTACAACCGGATGGGCCACGAGGTGCGAGCGGTGGATGTGGGAATCGGGCTGGGCAGCCACGATATCGGAGTGGCGACATACGCGGCTGAACTGTTTCGTCGGGGCGTATTCCCAGCGGTCGTGTTCACCGGTGCCACCGCACCCACTACGGTGGTGACCTTTCCGCGAGGCGAGGCGGTGCACTATCGGGAACATGCTGTGGCGCTGGGTGTTTCGGCGAATGACATCCTCGTCGAGCCACGGGCCACGAATACCGCCGAGAACATCGACTTCTCGCGTGCGTTGCTGCGCGACTCGGGTCGCGCGGTGGAGTCGGTGATGCTGATCTGCCGGCCGTATCAACAGCGGCGCAGTTATGCGACCTGCCGGATGCGGTGGCCGGAGGTCGAGGTGGTGTGCGGTTCGCTGCCGGAATCGCTCGACGATTATGTGGCGCGGATCGGTGATGTGGAGCGGGTGGTCACGATGCTGGTGGGGGATACGCAACGTGTGTGGCGGTACGCGACCGAGGGCTGGGCGATCGAGCAGGACGTTCCGGAGAAGGTTCGCGCCGCATACGACCGGCTGGTGGCAGCCGGGTTCACCGGGCGTCTGCTTCCACCGCGGGGGTAGCGGCGATGCCGATATCGAATACCTCGAATGGGTCGAGGAACAGTGGTGCCGAGTGCGCGGCATTTCCACCGCCGGGGAACGACCGCTCTGCATCGCGTACCGCGAATCGGTAGATTCGGGTCGTCGGGAGGAGCGGAATCGTGGGTGGGGCGCCGGCCGTCGACGAGCCGGGGGTGCGGTGATGCGGGTTCTGATCGCAGGCGCCGGAATCGCCGGATTGGCCGCGGCGGCATGCTTACACCGGGTGGGGATCGAGGCGGTCGTGCTGGACGCGGTCGGTGAGCTTCGCCCGCTCGGCGTCGGAATCAATCTGCTCCCGCATGCGGTGCGGGAGCTGCACGAACTGGAACTCGGTGCGGCACTGGACGATTGCGCGATCGCCACCTCCACCGCGGTGCATCTCGACCGGTTCGGAAATCACATCTGGAGTGAGCCGCGCGGTCTCGCCGCGGGGCACGAGTGGCCCCAATACTCGGTGCACCGCGGCGAATTGCAGGGCCTGCTCCTGGATCTGGTGCGCCGTCGACTCGGGTCCGATGCCGTGCGCGAAGGAATGGTGCTGCAATCGTTCGCCGAGGATGCCGACGGCGTGCGTTGCCGGTTCCTCGACCGTGCCGGCGGCACCGTCGTCGAGGAGACCGCCGACGTGCTGATCGGCGCCGACGGTCTGCATTCCACGGTCCGCGCGCAGTTGCATCCGGAGGAGGGGCGGCCGTTGTGGAACGGCATTCGAATGTGGCGCGGAGTCAGCGAGATTCGTCCGTTCCTGGACGGGCGGACGATGGTGCTCGCGGGTTCCAATCGCGCCGCGAAATTCGTGATGTACCCGATCTCGGGTCGTGCGCACCGGCGTGGGCGTGCGCTGGTGAACTGGGTCGCCGAGGTGCGTGTCCACGATGCCGGGGTACAGAACCCCGACTGGAATCGCGCCGGGCGGTTGGCGGATGTGCTGCCGCACTACGAAGGTTGGCACCTGGCCGGTGTCGATGTTCCGGCACTACTGCGCGCCAGTGCCGAAGTGCTCGAATATCCGATGGTCGACCGGAACCCTTTGTCGCGCTGGGGTTCCGGACGCGTGACGCTGATGGGTGACGCCGCGCATCCGATGTATCCGGTCGGTTCCAACGGCGGGTCGCAAGCGATTCTCGACGCCCGCGCCGTGGCTTGCGAGCTGGCAGCGGCCGCCGACCCGATCGCCGGGCTCGCGCGATACGAACAGGTCCGGCGGGAGGCGGTGAACACCATCGTGCTGGCGAACCGGGATATGCCCATGGACCGCGTCCTGCACGCCGTGGCGCAGCGGGCGCCGAACGGCTTCGATCGGATCGAGGATGTTCTCACCGCCGCCGAACTCGCCGCCCTGGCCGATGCGTACCGCCACACCAGTGGCTCTGTTCCCGCCGTCCCGGACGCCGCCGCGCGTTACGCCGCCGGCGCCTCGGCGGACGACTGCCGTCCGTACGACTCCGAGAGTGCGTGACCGGTGCCGAGGGCGGTCACACGCCGCGGCGATGCCGGGCCGATCGACCGCAATCGGCGAACGAGCGGGATCGGGCCGTCGATCCGTGCCCGGCCGGTGAGATAGATACTGCCGGGTGCGTGGCGCACCGCGCCGACGACCGTGAGGGTGACCGCCAGGACCGCGACGAACAACAGCACCGTCGCACCCGCCGCGCCGACCGCGTCGTGCAGCCGGGGATAAAGGGGGATCAGCAGTTCCAGCACGATCGGATGCATCAGGAAGACCGCGAAGGAGCGATCGGCGCCGTAGCGGGAAATACGGCCGACGATGCGGTACTTCGGGCGCAGCCAGGACCACCAGGTGCTCACGGTGTAGAGACCGACGATCAGCGCGAGAAAATAGACGGCCATATAGGGGTTGAAGACATTGTCGGCCTGCCACGGTGTGGTGCCGCCCGCGACCGCGCGCCGATACAACCACTCGGCGCCCGCCGCCCCGAGGAGGGTGCCGGCGATCAGCAGCGGGCCGAAGCGGCGCACGGCACGGTCGACGGTGCCGATATGCCATGCGGCGACCGCGCCGAACAGAATGTAGAACTGGTACGGCAGTACCGTCACGTAGAGGTGATTCCACAGTTGCGCCGGCATTCCGGTGAGTGTCGGCGGATGCGTCAGCGCCCACAGCATGCCCAGTTGCACGAGCGCGCTCGTCCCCAGCACCCACCTGTGGTGGCCGGCCGTCCAGCGCACGAATCGGAGCAACAGCGGGAACAGCAGGTAGATCTGCATCGACACCAGCAGGAAGTACAGCTGATACCAGGCTTCACCGGTCGCCAGTTCGACCGCCAACCGGCGTATCGCGCCCGCCACGGACTCCTGATGAATGCCGGCGACCACCGAATAGCCCCAGTAGAACACCGACCAGACGACGTAGGGGATGCCGACCAGCGCGAAGCGCCGGCGCCAGAAGTGCGGCGCATCGAAGGACCGGTCGGCGTACTGGTAGATCAGCACGAATCCGGTCAGCGTGAAGAAGGCCTCGCGGGGAAAGTGCAGCAGCACCATGGCCCCGTTCGCCGACACATTGTTCGGGTCACTGGATCTGTCGATCACGTGGACGGCGATCACACAGGCGAAGGTCAGGATCCGGAACAGGTTGACCTGATGCAGGTAGGGCCGCGACGGCTGAGGCTGCCCGGCCGCCCCCGATTCGGTCGTGACGGTGGTGGGCTTACCGCGGACCGATGTCGCAGTCGCCGTACTCATCGTGCCGTGATCCGTGGGCAGGAGCACCGTCCGTCGCGCAGCAAGGTCGCCGACGAATGCGCTCGCGGAAAGGTCTCGATCATCTGCTTCCTCGAGTCGGTCGTCGCACTCCATGATTACGACCGAGCCTGTGAGGTTCCTTATCAGCCCCTTCGAGGCGCCTGAACCGCCTGGTGGCGGCGGTGCGAATCGGCGTTCAGCCGCCGACTGCCACCGGCATGGTGATGCGGCGCGCCGCCTCCAGAATTCCCAGGATCCGGGAGCCCGGCAGGCCGATGGCGGCACCGATCGCGGCGGGGGTCCACGATTCGTCGGTGAGGGTCAGGATTTCGGCGAGCTGGTCGACCGACAGCTTGGACAGGCCGCGACGGCGGATCTCGTGCGCGACCGACCGGATGGCGACCTCGCCGGTCTCTTCCTCCGCGGCATCGATCGCGGCGGAATCGACGGCGATGGATTCGACATCGGCGAATTCGGCCTCGTCCACCTCGGCCACCTCCGCGACGCCGGGAAGGTCGGTGGATTCGTCCGGTGTTGTCGTGGGGTCGGCGTCGGCCGCGGCCGGTCGCGGTGCTTCGGCGACCGGCTCACCCAGTACCAACTGCACGGCATCGTCCACGGCTCGCCGCGTGCGCGTCTTGTGCGGTTCGTCGGAGACGATCCGCAGCCCGGCGCCGTGCGATCCCGACCGCTCATCGGATCGCGCGGGCGCCTCGGCCTCCTCGAATTCCGTTGGTGCCGTGGTCTTTGCCGGTGCCGCGTCGGAAGAGTCGTCGATCGCCGTCGCCTCGGTGACGACCTCATATGCCGCGGCAGGTTCGACGGGAGACGCGGCCTCCGTGGTCGACGGTGTCTTCGCTGGGGGCACGGCGGCAGCAGCGGCCACGGTCGCAGCCGGCGGCCGGCCGTTCTCCACCGCGTCCGCGAGCCGCAGCGCGGCATCCCATCCCGCCACCGAAACCGGTTGCGGTGCAGTCGTCGACGGGAGCTGGGGATAGCTGGGGAATTCCACGGACCCCGCGCTGTCGGGCAGCGGATGTGCCTCCGCCCACTCCGTAAGATCGTCCGGGCGGTAGCTCGGGCGGTAGCCGGTCGGCGGGAGATCGGAGTCGATGTCCTCCATCGGGATGTCGTCGATGAGCTGCGCATAGCGCGCGGAAACCCAGGCGTGCAACCAGATCACGACGCCGACCATGACCGGGGCGACGGCGGCTTCGGCGGCGCGTGCCGGTTCGCCCGCGACCAGATGCGGGCCGGCGTTGAGCGCGATGGTGACGCCGAGTAGTGCGGTTTCCAGGAATACGACCTTGCCGCGGTCGATGTCGCGACCCCATCGGGCAGCGGTCGTGGCGACGACCATGATCGTGATGATCGGGATCGAGATCATCGCCTCGAAGCCGTAACTGAGCCAGTACAGCGGATCCGACATGTCGCCGCTGGGGACGAGGTTGTGCTGGACGTTCACGCCCGCCCAGACCATGCCGAGCACGACGACGCCGATCAGCGCCCGCGAGGACCATTCGGCGCGGCGGAACAGTTGGGCCAGGCGCGCATCGGGATTCGACACCCGCATGCGGGCCGCGCGGGCGCGCCGGTGCCAGCGGGCGTCCGCGTCGTCGGCCCGGCGCAGTGCCAGGGCGACGCGGCGATCACGCTTCTCGGCCGACAGCTGCGCCGTCACCGCGCGTTTGCGTTGCCGGCGGCGCTGTGTGCGAATCCATTCGGCGAGATCGCGTTCGGCGGCGATCTCCCGATCGGACAGTTCGGCGAACAGCGCCGGGTCCGCTTGCAGGGGCAGCTTGCCCCGCGCGGTCGCCACCCGCCGCGCCAACGCGTTCAGCTCCGCCTGCGGGGAATGCTCGGGGGTGCGCCGGCGCCGGGCCGCGCCCTTCGATGGTTCCTCCACGGAGATCTCCCCGAAGTGTGCGTCTGCGCCGGTCCGTTCCGTGTCGCGGAGCGGAAGGTGCGCGGAGTCCGCCGGAGGGACGGCGGTCGTGGTGGTCGACTGCTCGTCGAGCATGGCGTGCCTTTCCCGGCAGCGGCCGCGCTACCGAGGTCGATTACCCGAGTACTCGAACATATGTGTGATCGAGGTGAGAGAGTAATCGCCGACCATCGGCGCGGTCAACGCTTTCACCGAACATCAGTTCGGGTGAATATGCAAATGGGCTGTTCGGCTCGGCGATTCCGAATTCGGCTGGGACAGCGGAATTTCAGTGCACAGCGGTGTGCCAGACAATGGCCGCCGCGAGTGCGCCCGCGCCGTTGAGGGACCAGTGCAGTGCGATCGGCGCCAGCAGACTTCCGCTGCGCCGGCGCAACCAGGTGAAGATCCCACCGGCGGCCGCGGTCGCGAGGACGGCCAGGGCGATTCCGACGATCTGCCCGCCGACACCGCCGCCGAACAGTGTGCTCAATCCGCGATTCCCGCTGGTCAAGCCGAGCGACGAGGCGATATGCCAGCAGCCGAAAAGCAATGAGCCGACGATGAATACGCCGCGCGCGCCGGTCGCCCGATCCAGTGTCCCGTGCAGTACGCCGCGGAAGGCGAGTTCCTCCGGAATCACCGTTTGCAGCGGAATCACGATCATCGAGGCGATCAATGCCCCGGACAAGGTCGCATATCGATTCGCGAGAAAGAACGGCCGCGTAATCGGCAGTAGTGCGCCGATCACCACGGCTCCAACGACAATCGCGACCGCGCCGAGCGCATAGAGCGTTCCGCGGCGCCACTGCCGCGGTGAAAGTCCCAATTCCGCCCAGCCGAGCCCGCGTTGTCGCATCAGCAGCACGAGAATCACCGCGGCCGCGGGAACGGTCGCGATATTGGCCCATTGCGAGGTGAAATGCGCGATGAGATTCGTCCCGGCGAGCACCGCTACCACGACGGCGACGTCGAGGTAGGCGTGTAACCGGCGCCCCGGGCCGACCGGGGCCGAGGACTGCGCAACCCCGTTATCGTTTCGAGACATCGTCGCCAGTCTACGTTCATCCGGGCGGGTGTGCCGTGTTCGGCGGGTCACGATCGCCGCGCCGCCGGTCGCGGCTCGCGGGCGGAACGAGTCGCCGCTATCCGGTCGCTCCGGCGCTCCAGCCCGCGTAGTCCGTCCACGCCTGCAGCGTCCGCGTGGTGTCGAAGACCCGCTCGGCCCCGCTGATCGGGTCGGTGAAGGCGAGCCGTGCGGCCAGCAGTTGCAGCGGCCGGGTGAAATCGTCCACGGGGCGATCGGTGAGGTCGGGATAGAAGTCGTCCCCGAGGATCGGGATTCCGAGCCCGTTCATGTGCAGCCGCAGCTGATGGGTGCGGCCGGTGTGCGGGCTCAGCCGGTAGCGGCCGAGGCCGTCGCGGTGTTCGATCAGCTCGACCAGCGTTTCCGCGTTGGGCTCGCCCTCGACCTCGAAGGCGCGAAGTACGGTGCGCTCCTTGACGATCCGGCTGCGCACCGTGCGGGGGAGGGTGAGTCCGGGATCGTAGGGTGCGATCGCCTCGTACTGTTTGTGCACCCGGCGCTTGTGAAACAGAGTCTGATACGCCCCGCGCCGCGCCGGATCGACGATGAACAGGATCAGTCCGGCCGTGGTCCGGTCCAGCCGGTGCGCGGGCACCAGATCCGGAAGGTCCAGATCGCGCCGCAACCGGACGAGTGCGGTCTCGAGGATGTGCTGACCGCGTGGAATCGTGGACAGGAAGTGCGGTTTGTCGACGACGAGCAGGTGGTCGTCGCGATGCACCACGGTGACGTCGAACGGCACCGGTGTCTCGTCGGGGAGATCGCGGTGGAACCACACCGCGCCCCCGGGCACATAGGGTGCGTCCGGCCCGATCGGTCCGTCGAGATCGACGATGTCGCCATCGGCGAGCATCTCGTCGATGCGCGCGGCGGGGACCCGGGGGAGCCGATGGACCAGATGGTCGCGGATGGTCGCCCAGGTTCCGTCTTCGGGTAACCGCAGCCGCGCCGGATCGAGTCCGTGGCGCTTGGGCAGCGGCGGCTGTTGCCGGCGTCGCACACATCGACCCTAGTCACCGCCGCGATCGGGGGCCGCGTCGGCCGCCGCGTGGCGACGGATCCTGCCCGGGCTGTCATCGCGCCGGCGCCGGTTCCCGGAGTGCGCGTCGGCCGCATCCGGGACCGGCACTGCGCGTGCCGCACTAGACGGTGCAGGGCAGGTTCGCGTAATAGGCGATCGTGCACTCGGATTCGCGGGTCAGCTTCCAGGTGCCGTCGATGTCCTTCCACTTCAGCTCGATGTACATGGCATCGAAGCCGGGGACGTTGATCTGCAGGTTGTGGGTGAGGGTGTCGCCCTGGACGTTCACGGGCGCGACGGCCTGCCACTGGAATCCGGGCACCGTGGCCATCACGCCGCCGACCTGGTCGACCAGGCCCAGCCCGGCCTCGCCGGCCTCCAGCTCGTTGGCGCGGGCGGACCGCGAACCGTTCGGGTCGAGCACCAGCTCGAGCTTGCTCTGCAACTCGCCGACGCCCGGGGCGGCGGCGTGGACGGGGGCGGCGATCGGCGCGGCGACGGCCGGGGTCACGGAGGCGACGCCGCCGGCGAAGACCACGGCGGCCAGCGAAAACGCCGCAACGGCACGGGATTTGATCTTGATCATGGTCGTATCCGATCAGTTGTGGGACAGGAGTGCCGTGCCTCGCAATCGTTCCGCAAGGGCTGGCACCACTAAGCAATATAAGGTAAGCCTATGCAAAGGTAGGTAGTACTCAGTCGACTTCGGGCGGATCCGCTCTTCCCGATATGTCGGATCTGCCCAGCTGAACGCCCCGGCGCCCGGCTGAGCGGTGGCTGGAATCACAGAACGGGAGTACCAGTGAAGACGCTTCTCGTGGTCGGAGCCGGGCCGAAAGCGATGGCAGTGGCGGCGAAGGCCCGGGTGCTGCGGGACCTGGGGCTACCCGCTCCGCGCGTGGTCGTGGTGGAACCCCATGCGGTGGGCGGCAATTGGCTGCCCAGCGGCGGATGGACCGACGGCCAGCACCGGCTCGGCACCAGCCCCGAGAAGGACGTCGGCTTCCCGTACCACTCCACCTGGGCGCGCGGCCACAACCGCGCGATCGACCGGGCGATGATCGCCTACAGCTGGAATTCCTTCCTGGTCGAGAACGGCACCTATGCCGAATGGGTCGACCGGGGCCGGCCCAATCCGCACCACCACGTCTGGGCCAACTATCTGCAGTGGGTCGCGCGCAAGGCCGAGGTCGAGATGGTCGTGGGCGCGGTGCGCCGGATCCGCCCCGGTGCCGACGGCTGGCTGGTCTCGGTGGCCGACGGTTCCGGCGTGGAGACCGAAATCGACTGCGACGGACTGATGATCACCGGACCGGGCGACAGCCGCCGCGCGCTGGCCGAACATCCGAAGGTGCTGAGTATCGCGGACTTCTGGGATCTCGCGGGTAAGCGCCGGCTACCGGTCTCCTCGCGGGCGGCGGTGATCGGCGGCGGTGAGACCGCGGGCTCGGCGGTGGACGAACTGGTCCGCCACGACGTCCTCACGGTCTCGGTGATCTCGCCCGCGGCCACCATCTACACCCGCGGTGAAAGTTATTTCGAGAATTCGCTGTTCAGTGATCCGGCGAAGTGGCGGGCGCTGAGCCTGCAGGAGCGCCGCGACGTCATCCGCCGCACCGACCGTGGTGTGTTCTCGGTACGCGTGCAGGAGAACGTGCTGGCGGACAATCGCGTTCATCATCTCCAGGGCCGCGTGGTCCGGGTCGCCGAGCGCGGCGAAGGAGTGGCGCTCACGCTGCGCAACGAACTGCGCCCCGACCAGATGCATGCCTTCGATCTGGTGGTCGACGCCACCGGCGGCCAGCCGCTGTGGTTCCTGGATCTGTTCGATTCCGATACCTCGGATCTGGTGGAACTGGCGGTGGGCGGGCCCATCACCCATGCCCGGCTGGAGGCGGCGATCGGCCACGATCTGGCGGTGTCCGGCCTCGACGCCAAGCTCTATCTGCCGAATCTCGCGGGGATGGCGCAGGGGCCGGGATTTCCGAATCTCAGTTGCCTGGGCGAGCTTTCGGATCGCGTGCTGGGTGAGGTGCCGGCCCGCGCGGCCGTCGTGGCGGCCCGGGTCGCGGCCGGTCGGCGCCCGGAATGATCACCGAGCAAACGGTAGGCTAGGCTACCCTTAGTTAAAGGGAAGAGGTTCGGTTCATGCGTATCGTGTCGTTCGGTTATCAGACCTGGGGTCGTACCACGCTGCAGGCTCTGATCGACTCGGAACACGAGGTGGTGCTCGCGGTCACCCATCCCGCGAGTGAACATGCCTACAAGGGCATCTGGTCCGATTCGGTCGAGGAGCTCGCCCGCGAACACGGCATTCCGGTCCACCTCACCGAGCGGGCCGATGCGGAGACCATCGATCTGGTCAAGCGTGCCGAGCCCGACATCATCGTGGTCAACAGCTGGTACACCTGGATGCCGCCGGAGCTGTATCTGATGCCGCCGCACGGCACGCTGAACCTGCACGATTCGCTGCTGCCGAAGTTCACCGGCTTCTCGCCCGTGCTGTGGGCGCTGATCAGCGGCGAAACCGAATTCGGCCTGACCGTGCACCGGATGGACGAACAGCTCGACACCGGCGACATCATCGTGCAGCGTTCGCTGCCGATCGGCCCGACCGCCACCGGAACCGAACTCGTCCTCGCCGGAATGGAATTGATTCCGGGAGCGCTGCGGGAGGCGCTGAGCGCGATCGAATCCGGCACCGCGGTCTGGCGGCCGCAGGACAAGGCCGAGCGCACCTATTTCCACAAGCGATCCGAGCGTGACAGCCGCATCGACTGGCATTGGGACGCAGTGGATCTGGAGCGGTTCGTGCGCGCGCTGTCCGAGCCGTACCCGCGGGCGTTCTCCTACTATCGGGGCGAGAAGGTGGAGATCACCGCCGCCGCCCTGTCGCAGGCCCGCTACGGCGGAACCCCGGGCCGAGTCGTCGTGCAGGAGGGCGGTGGCGTGGTGATCTGCGGGCCGGACGCACATCGCGGCGGCAATCCGGGTCTGCTCGTGACCCGGGTGCGCACCGCCGACGGCATCGAACACGACGGCGCCGCATTCTTCGCTCGCGGTGGTTATCTCACCGACGCCCCGCGATGACCGCGCTGTCGGCGCAGGAGCCGGCCGCGGGGAGGTTGTCGGCGGGGCAGCGCCGGATCTGGTTCCTGCAGACCCGTGATCCGGAGGACACCACTCTCAACTGCTGTGCGGTCTACCGGCTCGACGGTGCCGTGGACGCGGATCGGTTGCGCTCGGCGATCGCCGGAACCATTGCGCGGCACGATATTCTGCGCACGATCTACACCGTCGGCGAGGACGACGAGCCGCGGGCCGTGGTGCGATCCGACGCGACGCCGTCCTGGCAGGAGGTGGATCTTCGTGATCTCGCCGATGCCAGTCGCGAGCGCCGGGCCGAGGTGCTGATCCGCCGCGAGGCGGGGCGACCGTTCGATCCGTCGTCCGAAACACCCTTGCGCTGCTTGCTGATTCGCACGGGCGAGCGGCGGTACCTCCTCACTCTCGTGGTCCATACGATCGCGTGGGACGAGGACTCCTGGCAGATCTTCTTCGACGAGGTCGGTGCGCGCTACGACGCGGCGACGGTTCCGGCCGCACCGGCGAGTCGCGGAGACGACCGTGTGCGCAGCCTTCGTGATGCCGAAGGCAGTGGCGCCCCCGCGCCGGCGACCGAGGTCGGTCGCAGCTATTGGCGAAACGCGCTCTCGCCCTTGCCGCAGCCGTTGGAATTGCCGGGCCGCGTCGCCGTGTCCGTGCCCTCGCTGCGCACCGCCCGGATCCGCGCCGAATTGCCGGCCGACGTGGCCGCGCGGGTGACGGAGTTCGCCCAACGGGAGGGCGCCACACCGTTCACGGTGCTCCTCGCCGCCTTCGACGCGCTGATCCACCGCTACACCGCCGCAACGGATTTCCTGGTCTGCGTACCGGCCACCGTGCGGAGCGCCGACGACACCGGTATCGGATACTTCGGCAATACGCTGCTGCTGCGTACGACGGTCGACCCCGCGGACGGCTTCCTCGATTGTCTGCGTGCGGTGAACGACCGTGCGGCAACGGCTTTCGGGCACCGCGGCACGCCGATCGATCAGGTGATCGCCGACCTCAACCCCGAGCGCGGCAGTGGGCGCGACGGGCTGGAGCAGGTGGCCCGCATCGAATTCGGGATCCGCCGGACCGCGTCGTTTACCCTGGACGGCATCGCGGCCACGGCGGTCGATGTCGGCAGCCCGACGACCCGGATGCCGCTGTCGCTCACCGTGATCACCGCCGGCGATGTGCCCGAGCGCGTCGAAATCGTCTATCAGGAAGACGAATTCGATGCCCGTATCCTGGAGCAGTTCCTCACCCACTATGTACGCGTGCTCACCGTGGCGACCGCCGAACCCGAGCGTCGCATCGGCGAGCTGGACATTTTCGGAGTCCGCGACCGCGCGGACATTCTGGAGCAGTCCCACGGTGAACTCGTCCCCGTCGCGCCCACCACGCTGGTCGATCTGTTCGAGCGGCGGGTGGAGGCGGATCCCGGTGCGGTCGCACTCGTCGATGCCCGCGACGGAGATCGCGAGCTGAGCTTCGACCACCTGAACCGGCGCGCGAATCGCCTGGCGCATCAGCTGATTCGGCAGGGTATCGGCACCGAGGACGTGGTAGCGCTGCGGCTGAGTACCTCCGTGGATTTCGTGGTCGCCGTTGTCGCGGTGCTGAAGGCCGGTGCGGCCTATCTGCCGATCGATCCGGCCTATCCGGCGGATCGGGTGGAATTCCTGATCGCCGATGCGCGGCCCGCGCTGGTCCTGGACGCCGAGGGTCTGCGGGCCGCGGAACGGGCCGCGCGCACATCGCCGCAGCAGGATCCGCGCGACAGCGATCGGGTGCGTCCGCTGCGGCCCGCCGATCTCGCCTACGTCATCTACACCTCCGGCTCGACCGGAATGCCGAAGGGGGCCGCGGTATCCCACGCGGCGATCGCCGAACATCTCGTGGGGTTCTGTGCGCAGTGGGGGGTGGATGCCGAGGATCGGCTGCTGCAGTCCTCGTCGATCAGCTTCGACGCCTCGCTGCTCGACATCTTCGTACCCCTCACTCTCGGCGCCGGCCTGGTGATTCCGAAGGTGGACGCGTTCGACGACATACCGTATGTGGCGGAACTGATTTCGCGCTGCGGCGTGACCGTGCTGCATATGGTGCCGTCCATGCTCAGCACCTTGCTGATGCTGCCGGAGGTGAGCCGGTGGCGTGCGCTGCGCCATGTGCCGGTCGGCGGCGAGGCGCTCTACGGTGAGGTCGCCGACCGCTTCGCCGGCATCTTCGAGGCCGAGCTGCGCAACCATTACGGGCCCACCGAGGCGGTCGTCTCGGCCACCCATCACACGGTGGAGGGCCCGCAGGGAACCCGGATCGTGCCCATCGGCCGTCCCAACCGCAACGTCGCCCTGTATCTGCTGGACGAGCGGCTGCAACTGGTGCCCACCGGCGTGGCAGGCGAAATCTACCTCGGCGGTGCGCAATTGGCGCGCGGCTATCTCGGCCGCGCCGCCGCAACCGCCGACCGCTTCGTGGCCGATCCGTTCGCCCCCGGACAGCGGCTCTATCGCACCGGAGATCTCGCGCGCCGCAACGGAAACGGTGAGCTCGAATTTCTCGGCCGCGCCGACGAACAGGTCACGGTGCGCGGCCACCGCATCGAACTCGCGGAGGTCCAGGCCGCCGTCGGCGCGCATCCGGATGTCGCGCACTGTGTGGCAGCTGCGGTGACCGACGACGTGCTCGGCACGGTACTCGCCGCCTACCTCGTGCCGATGCGCAGCGAAAACGGGAGCGCCGCAGTCGATCCGGAATCGGTGCGAGCACACGCCGCGGCGGTGCTGCCGCCGTACATGGTGCCGGGCGCCTTCGCGATCATCGACGAGATTCCGCTGACCGAACACGGAAAACTCGACCGCCGTGCCCTGCCGGTGCCACAGCGGTCGCCGGTGGAGCCGTATCGGGAGCCGAATACCGCGGTGGAGACCCGGATCGCGGAATTGTTCGGGCGGATGTTCGGCCGCGAGCGGATCGGCGCCGAGGATTCGTTCTTCGAACTCGGCGGTCATTCCCTGCTGGCGGTGCGGCTACTGGCCTGGATCCGAGCCGAATTCGGCGTACGGATCGGTGTGCGAGCGCTGTTCGACACTCCGACGGTGGCCGGATTGGCGGCCCGAGTCGAAGCATCGACGGCCAGTGTTAGCTTAGCCTAAGCTACGATTCCGAGAGGGCCGGGCTCGCGAGTCGCCCGGAGCGAAGTACAAGGAGCTGTGCAATGAACCCAGGTCGAACATCCGCGCGTCGCGGAGTCCGCGCACGCGCCGCGGTGCTGCGAACCACGTTGCTGGCGCTGATCCTGGGGCTGGTGACGGCCGTGGCCGCCTGTGGATCCGGCGCGGACGACACCGATTCCGGTGCGGCCGTGACGATCGAGCACAGCATGGGGGAAACCACCGTCGACGGCACGCCCAAGCGCGTGGTGACCCTCGGCCCGGCCTGGCTGGACGCGGCCGTATCCCTCGGGGTCACCCCCGTCGGCTATCTGGTGCCCGGCGCCGGGGCGGGGATGACCGTGCCGTGGTTGCCGCAGTCGCTGCCGCAGCAGTCCAAGGCGCTGAACATGGGCGGCGACGTCGTCGAGCAGATCGCGGCACTCGAGCCCGATCTCATCGTGGCGCCGGGCTACCTGATGGACAAGGCCATGTACGACAAGCTGTCCAAGCTGGCCCCGACCATCGGTCCGCTGACTTCGGCCCAGATCGATCCGTGGGAGGACCAGGTCCAGGCGCTCGGTAAGGCGCTGCACAAGCAGGACCAGGCCGGCAAGGTCGTCGCCGACGTGCACGGCAGGATCGACGCGGTCGCCGCGAAGCATCCGGGCCTGAAGGGCAAGAGCTTCCTCACCTGCATGCTCACCACGCCCACCCAGCTGATGGTGCTGGCTGATCCGAAAGACGGTTCCGCCCAGGTGTTCACGCGGCTCGGGATGACCATGCCGGCGAAACTGGTCGCCGAGGCCCCCTCGGGTGGCCGGCTGGCGCTGTCGCCGGAACGGCTCGGGGATCTGACCTCCGATCTGCTGGTGTGCGGCGCGGCGCCGGGCCTGCAGGAGAAGTTCACCCAGCTGCCCGGTTACGCGGATCTGCCGTCGGTGCGCCAGGGCGGAATCTCGTTCGTCGACATGATCACGATCAACGCCATCAACCAGCCGACCGCACTGTCGGTGCCGTATCTGCTCGACAAGCTCGAACCGACGCTCGCCACCGTCGGCAAGTAAGGACTGATGACCCATGTCTGATTCGCCCGTGCCGAACACGACCGCGCCGGCCACGACTGCTCCGAACAACGCTGCGGCCGCGCCGGAGTCGCGAACGGGCGGGCGTGGCATTCCGTTGTCCCCGGCCCAGCAGGCCGCGCTGCTGCCGGAACGACTGCGCGGCGTCGCGGCGACGAATCTGGTTCTCGCCCTGGAGATCACCGGCGACCTCGAACCGGCCGCGCTCGACCGCGCCGCGGTGGCCGCGGTGAGCCGGCACGAGATTCTGCGCACGGTCTATCCGGACGATCGCCGCATTCCGTACCAGCGCGTCGTCGACGCACCCGAGACGGTGGTCGAAACGGTCGAGACCACGTCGTCGGAACTCGACGCCGCGCTGCGCTCCGATGCCGCGCACCGCATCGACCCGGTGCGCGAGCTGCCGATCCGAATCAGACTGCACCGCACGCCCGATCGGGACGTCCTGTCCCTCACCGCTCATCCCGTAGCCGCCGACGACCGCAGTCTCGAGCTGCTGGCGGCCGAACTGCTCGGGGAAACGACAGCCGAGCAGGTGACGCAGTACCGCGGCTACGCGATGGCGCAGATGAAGTCGCTGGTCGCCGATGCCGCCGCCGATCCCGACCTGGGGTACTGGCTGGACCGGCTCGCCGATCTGCCGGAACGGGCAACCCTGGCAGTGGCCGGAAATCCCGGCGCGGAATCGGATCCGGCCGCCGCCGCGTCCGCGACCCGCACACTGCGGATTCCGGCCGCTGCCTTGGGCGACCGCGACGCCGAACTGTCCGTGGTCGCCGCGCTGGCCGCAGTGCTGGGCGCGGCGGGTCTCGGTGGTGATGTGCCGGTCGCCATCGTCGATGCGGGACGGTCCGAGGCACAAGCTGATTCGGCGCTCGGTGCGTATGCGAACCATCTGGTGCTGCGGATCGATACCGGCTCGGCGTCCACCGCGCGGGCGCTGCTGGAGCAGGTCACGGAGCTGGCCGTCGCCGCCCGCGCCCACGCCGCGGCCCGGATCGAGCGGATCACGCATCAGCTGCGTGGCGCCGTCGCCGTCGCCGCCGGTGCGCCGTTCCAAGCGCTGGTCACGGTCCGAACCGAGGTGATCGGTGCGAACGCGCGCGAGATCGCCCGGCGGGTGGGGCGGCCGCACGGAGTCGATATCGTCGCCGATGTCGTCACCGGAGGCGAAGAGGTAACGGTGATTTTCGAATTCCCGGCGGCACTGGCCGGGCGCACCGAAATCGATGCGCTCGCAAGCGGTCTCGAGCGGTTGCTGGTGAATCTCGCGGAGCCGGAGACCGCGCTTCCCGACGGCGAGCTTCCGACGGTGTTCGAACGCGCCGCGGCCTACCCGGGTGGCACCGGGCTCGGCGGACAGCCCAGCACCGATGCCGAACGGCTGATCGCCGACACCATTCGCGAGGTGCTCGAACTCGACGCGGACGACGAGGTGGGCCGCGCCGACACCTTCTTCTCTCTCGGCGGTGACAGCATCGCCGCGCTGCGCATGGTCACCCTGCTCGGCGAGCGCGGTTATGTGCTGGACGTGCAGAAGGTGTTCGAATTCCCGGCCGTACACGAGATGGCAGCACAACTGACCGAGGCCGCGGCGGCCCCGGCCGCCGAACAGAGCGCACCCGTCGCGCCGATGAGCGCCTCCGGACTGGACTCGGCCGCGCTGGCGGCACTCGGCAAGAAGTTCGCCGCGCGGTGAGCGAGGTGGAGATTCTCGACGTCGTCGCGCTGTCACCGCTGCAGCGCGGGCTGTATTCGGTCAGTTCGATGGCGCAGGGCATCGATCCCTACCTCGTCACCTTCGCGGTACGAGTGGAGAATCTGGCCGATCCGGCGGCATTGCGTGCGGCCTTCGCCGGCGTCCTGCGACGCTATCCGCATCTGGGCGCGGCCGTACTCGCCGAGGATGTGCCGCATCCGGTGCTGGTCATCACCTCGGAGGGGCGAATCGGCTGGCGCGAGGTGGATCTGCGCTCGGCCCGCGATCCCGAGGCTGCGGCGCGCGATCTCTACTGGCAGGAGGCGCGCCGGCGGCTCGATCTGGACCGCGGCCCGCTGTTCCGGGTGGTCGCGGCGCGCGTCGGCGAGCGCGATTACGAAGTGGTGTGCACCGCACACCATATCGTCGTCGACGGCTGGTCGATTCCACTGTTGTTCTCCGATCTGATCGCCCTGCATCGCGGGGAGGGCGCGGCGCTGCCGCCGGCTCCGCCGCTGCGCGAGCACGCGGCGTGGCTGGCGAGCCGCGATACCGCGGCCTCGGCACGGGCGTGGGCCGCGGCGCTCGACGGTCTGGCGCCGATGCCGATGCTCGGGCCGCCGGCCCCGGCGGATCTCGACCTACCCGTGGTGGGCGAGGCGCGCCTGGACCCCGCCGGCACCGACCGGCTCGTCGGCTGGGCGCGCGCCAACGGCCTCACGCTGAACACCGTGCTCCAAATGGCCTGGGCCCGAATTCTTTCCGGGCTCACCGGCCGCGACGACGTGGTCTTCGGCCAGACCACCTCCGGCCGCGATGCCTCGCTGCCGAATGCGGAACGCCTCGTAGGCGCGCTGGTCACCACCATTCCGGTGCGGGTCCGGATCGACGAGCGCACGCCGGCGGGGATCGGCGCCGAACTGCAGCGTTCGGTGGCGCAGTTGCGGGCGCACGAGTATCTGGGCATCGCGGAGATCACGCGGCACGCCGGGGCCGGGCAGTTGTTCGACAGCCTGCTGGTCTTCGAGAACTCCCCGGTCGGCGCGGTCGCGCCGCGCATGCCGATGGGCGGCGGCGCCACCATGACAGCCCGCCGCGTCGACTCCCCGAGCCACTATCCGATCGCCGTCGTCCCGGTGCTGGAGCAGGGTGAGCTGATCTGCCGCGTCGAAACCCGCCCCGACCTGCTCACCACCTTCGACCCCGACCGGATGGCGCGCCGGTTGCTCGCGGTCGCCACCCGGATCGTGGACGCGCGGCAGTGTAGTGCGGTAGACGTGCTGCTCGACGACGAGCCCGCCGCGCTCGAGGCTGAAAGTACCGATCCCCCAACACATTCCGGCACCGCCAGGGTCTCGTCCGATGTGCCCGGCGTACCGGCTTCCGTCGAGCCCGCGCAGGCGCTGCCCGCTGTGCCGGCCGTGGAGGCTACGACGGTTCCCCAGGCATTGCTGCTTGCGGCGCATGCGGCGGCCGACCGGGTGGCGGTAGTCGACGCGGCGGGCGAGCACAGCTTCGGCGAACTCGGTCTCGCGGTACGCACACTGGCCGACGAGCTACGGGCGGCCGGGGTCGGCAGCGGCGACGCGGTGGCGGTCATGCTGCCCCGTGACCGCCGAGTCCTCCACGCTCCCTTCGCCATCGGTCTCGCCGGTGCCACGTGTGTCCACATCGATCCGGCCACCCCGGCCGATCGTGTGGCTTATCTGCTGAGCACCAGCGGCGCGCGGATCGTCCTCGCCGAGGCGGATCGCGCCGAGGTGCTGGCCGAGGTCCGCGCCCAAGGGGCGGAGTGCCGCCACGGGATCACGGACAGCGACGGCCGCCTCCAATTCCCGGGCATCGTCGCGGTTTCGGCGGGCGACCGTGGTGTGCCGAGGGTACCGGCGGCGGAACGGAACGGCGAGTCCGTCCACGCGAAAGATGTTGTGCCGCAGCAGTATTTGGATGCCGCGTTCTACGTGGTGTTCACCTCCGGCACGACCGGCAGGCCCAAGGGGGTCGCGGTATCGCATCGCGCACTGCTCAACCACTGGGGCAATCACGAGCGGCGGATCTTCGCGCCCATCGCCGCCGCCACCGGGCGCACGCTGCGGATCGGCCACGGCTGGTCCACCGGATTCGACGCTGCCTGGCAGCCCACGGTCGCGCTGCTGAGCGGTCACACCGTGGTTCTGCTGGGTGACGAGGTGCGCACCGATGCCGAGCGCATCGTCGGTGCCATCGGCGAATTCGGGATCGACATCTTCGACACGTCGCCGTCGATGCTGAACCGGCTGATCGCCGCCGGACTGTTCCGCACCGATCCCGAGACCGGATCCGAGCGCTGTCCGCTGGCCGTGCTCGCGCTGGGTGGTGAGGCGATCGGTCCGGACACCTGGCGGCGCCTGCAGGGATTGGCGACCACTCGTGTCATCAACTTCTACGGTCCGACCGAGGCGACCGTCGAGGCACTGATGGCCGACGTGCACGATCACGCCGCGCCGACCATCGGCCGCCCGTTCGACGGGTTGACCGCCGAGGTGCTCGACCATCGGCTGCGGCCGGTGCCGCCGGGCGGGCAGGGCGAGCTCTACCTTTCCGGGCCGCAACTCGCGCTCGGGTATCTGGGGCGGCCCGCCACCACCGCGGCCGCCTTCGTCGCGGGTGAGGCGGGCGAAAGGCGGTATCGCACCGGCGATCTCGTGCGCCGGTCCGACGACGGCACCGTCGCCTACGAAGGCCGTGTCGACCGGCAGGTCAAGATCAACGGATACCGCGTCGAACCCGACGAGGTCAGCGTGGTGCTGCGCGAACTCGACGGCGTACGCCACGCCGCGGCGCTGGCTTTCACCGAGAACGGGCGGACCCGGCTGGGTGCGCTGGTGGTCGGCGAGGGCACCGTCGCAGGATTGCGCTCGGATCTGGCCCGCCGGCTACCGCAATTCCTGGTCCCCACCCGCATCGCGTTCGTCGACGAGATTCCGTTGAACCGCAACGACAAACTCGATGTGCACGTGGCGACCGAACTGCTGACCGGCCCGGCCGAGACCGCCGCCCGCGCCGAACCGCGGACCGAGACCGAACGCACCCTGCTGGCGCTGATCGAGGCGATGAGCGCCGGCGCGGGGACGCGGATCGGCATCCTGGACAGCCTGGTGGATCTGGGTATCGACAGCATCGGCGTCATCGATCTGGTGTCGCGGCTGCGCGGCGCCGGTTACCGCATCTCGGCGCGAGAAGTGCTGGCCGCGGCCGATCTTCGCGATCTCGCCGAGCGTCTGGACGATCCGTCCGGGGACGCTCCCGGGAATGCCGAGGTGACGCCGGCGGGCACGGTGCTGCCGCTCACCGCGTTGGCTCGGGAGATCCTCGGACACGGCGATTACCGCTATCTCGCCCAGTCCCAGGTCTTCTCGCTCGATCCGGCGGTCACTCCCGAGTCGGTCGTCCAACGGCTGGAGGCCCTGGCGGTTGCCCATCCCACGCTGCGCTCGCGGCTGGTCACCGACGACGGCCGCGCTGTGCTCGTCGCGCAGGAGCAATCCGGCGTTGCCGAACTGCTCACCGTCGCCGATGGTACCGAAAGACACGGTGCGGCAAGTTATCTCGCTGATACTGTGCAACGCCTGGACCCCGGCGCCGGACGGATGATGTCGGCCACGCTGCTGCGCGGAGAGCAACCGCGGCTCGTCCTGTCCATCCATCACCTCGCCGTGGATGTGGTGTCCTGGCTCATCCTGGTCGACGACCTGCGCCGACTGGAACAGGGCGAGCAACCGATGAACGAGGATCGGCCGGAGTCGGATCCGATCCCGACGCGGTCCGACGCTCCACCGACGCTGGGCACCCCGCTCGGCGGCCGCTACACCGATTCACGCCGCGACCGGGCGGGCAAGGCGATCCGGCGGATCGTGGAACTCGGCCCCGACGACACCGAGGCCCTGCTCGCCCGGTGTGCGGAAAGCGATGTGCCCCTGGATGATCTGTTGCTGGCCGCCTGCGCCCGGCTGGTCGCCGATACCGCCGACGCCACCGGTCGCATCGCGGTCACCCGGGAATCGCACGGCCGCGAGCCTGGCGACGACACCCGCCGCGTCGGCTGGTTCACCGTCGAGGAGACGGCACTGGTATCGGCGGCCGAACTCGAGACCTGGACTCCGGCGGCCGGCCGTGCGCCGGTCCACGATCGAACCCTGTATGCGCGCGGGCAGATTCGTCTCAACCACCTGGGTCGCTTCGATGTGCTGCAGTTCGGCAGCGGCCCGTGGACGCCGGTGCCGCTGCCGGACCTCACCGCCGAGTTCGGTGCGGCCGGACATCCCGATCTGCCGCTGCGCTTCACGATCGACCTCAACACCGCGGTGGTTCCGAAGGATTCGCGCCCGGTTCTGGTCGCGCATATCGACGTGAACTCCGCGGTGCTGGACGAGGCCGGGGCCGACGCGCGCGCCGAGCGCTGGCGCACCATACTGTGTGATTTCGCCGCCGGAATGTCCGAATTCGACGCCCAGCGACAGGCAGGGTGACAGCTATGGGAGGGAAGGACTGATGACGGTTCAGACCGTGGATCCGGCCGAGCCGGAGGCAGCGCCGGTGCCGCTCACCACGCCCGACGCACCGCTGGAACCGGACCGGGTCGCGATCGAACAGCAGCGCCGCGCCGACGGACTGGCCCGCAAACAGGTGCTGGCGCCGGTGAACGGTGCGTTGTCGCTGGCGAGCCTGGTCGTCGTGGCCTCCTCGATCTGCGCCGTGGTGCCGTTCATCCTGATCGTCGAGGCGTGCCGCGAACTGCTGTCCGCTCCGATCGACACGGATCGGGTGTGGACGCTGGTGATCGCGGCGGTCGTGGTGCTGGTGTTGCGCGGACTGTTGCAGGCCGCGGCGCTGGTCTGGACCCATATGGTCGACGCGAAGTTTCAGCTCACGCTGCGACAACTGCTGGCGGCCAAGCTGACCCGGGTGCCGCTGGGCTGGTTCACCGACCGCAGTTCCGGTGAGGTGAAGAAGTTCCTGCAGGACGATGTGGAGGCCCTGCACTATCTGGTCGCGCACGCCCGGCTCGAATTCGTCGGCGCGGTGACGGTGCAGGTGGTGGCGCTGATCTACCTGTTCACCGTCGACTGGCGGCTGACCCTCATCCTGCTGATTCCGCTGGTGCTCTACACGCGCGGCCTGGCGGCCATGATGGGTAAGGCGCATCAGGAGCGCTTCGCCGTCTTCGACGCCAACGAACGCGCCATCGAACAGTCCATCATCGAATTCGTCGACGGCATTCAGGTGGTGCGGGCGTTCGGCCGGGCTCGTAAGGCGCACAGCACCTTCCAGCGCGCGGTCGACAACACCGCCGAGAGCCTGTTGGCCTGGAAGACGCCGATGACCAAACTGCAGTCGGCCGCCGAGATCCTGCTGACCCCGGTGCTGCTCATGCTCGTCGTGGTGGTGGCCGGTGTGGCCTTCGCCGATCTGGGCTGGACCGATCCGGTCGACATCCTGCCGTTCCTGCTGCTCGGCATCGGGCTGGGTAGTGCGCTGCTGGGCATCGGCTTCGGCGGGCAGGCGCTGCGCGAGGGCGGTGCGGCGGCGTTGCGCCTGCACCAACTGCAGCAGACACCCGAACTCGAGGTGCGGGCCGACGGCGACGCCGAGGCTGCGGATGTGGCCGGCAACGGCGTCGCGACGGGACTCACGGTCCGGTTCGAGCAGGTGAGCTTCGGCTATCGCGCCGATCGAACCGTGCTGCGTGAGGTCGACTTCGAACTCGCTCCCGGTTCCATCACCGCACTGGTCGGCCCGAGCGGTTCCGGCAAGTCGACCCTGGCCCGGCTGCTGCCGCGCTTCTACGACGTGACCGCGGGGCGAATCACGATCGGCGGCAAGGACGTCCGCGAGTACTCCACCGCCGAGCTCTACCGAACCGTGGGTTTCGTCCTGCAGGACGTGCGGATGATTCGCGGGACGATCCGCGACAACATCGCGCTGGCCCGGCCCGATGCGGATGCGGCCGCCGTCGAGCGCGCCGCGCGCGCCGCCCAGATCCACGATCGGATCCTGGAACTGCCGCGCGGCTACGACTCCGAGATCGGCGTCGACGCGGTGCTGTCCGGTGGTGAGGCGCAGCGCCTGTCGATCGCCCGCACCCTGCTGGCCGACACCCCGGTGCTGGTGCTGGACGAGGCCACGGCCTTCGCCGACCCGGAATCCGAGGCCGCGGTTCAGGACGCGCTCGCCGTCCTGGTCGCCGGCCGCACGGTGCTGGTGATCGCGCATCGGCTGCACACCATCACGGGAGTCGACCGAATCCTGGTGCTGGACAACGGCGAACTCGCCGAAAGGGGCGACCACGCGACGCTGTCGGTCGCCGGCGGGCTCTATCAGCGCCTCTGGGAACAGAATCAGGCATCGGTGGGCGCGCTGACCCGGCCCGGCGCCGATGCCGCGGCGACCGGTTCCGACTCCGAAGGAGAACTGCGGTGATCAGGAAGATCTTCGCCCTCGTTCCGCCGGAACTGCGCCGCTACGTGCCGCGCCATGTGGCCCTCATCGGCGCGGGCGCGCTGGGACAGATCGCGGCCTATCTGCTGCTGATTCCGGTGTTGCAGGCGCTGTTCGACGGCGACTTCGGCCGCGCGTGGCGCTGGACCGCCTGGCTGGCGCTCGCGGTGCTCGTCGCCTCGGTGTGCTCGTACCAGCAGCTGCTGGTGGGCCTGCGAATCGGCGTGGGCATGCTGCGCGGCGTGCAGACCCGGCTGGGCGATCATCTGAGCACGCTGCCGCTGGGCTGGTTCGCCACCGCCAACGCCGGATCCCTCTCGCGGATGGTCGTCGGTGGCGTGCGCGAAATCCTCAGCGTGGTCAACTATCTGCTCGCACCCGTGCTGACCGCGGTACTGGTTCCGGTGGGTGTCGCCATCGGGGTCGCCTTCATCGACTGGCGGATCGCGCTGGTGATGCTGGTCAGCCTGCCGGTACTGCTGCTGGTCAGCCGCTGGGCCAACACCAGCTACACCCGCGCCGACCGCAGACTCGATGCCGCTGCGGCCGAGGCCAATTCGCGGGTCGTGGAGTTCGCGCAGGCACAGCCCGTGTTGCGGGCCTTCGGTGCGGTGGGCGCGGGCAACCGGGCACTCACCCGGGCACTGCGCGAACAGGAGGCGGCCGCCAAGCGCATGATCGTCGCCAGTGTGCCGGGGCTGATGGTGTTCGCGCTGTGCGTGCAGATCGTCTTCCTGATCGTGGTGTCGGTGGTGGTCGCCCGCGGGACCGGCGGCGACCTCTCCATCCCGGCCACGATCGCGCTGATCGCGGTAACCTCCCGGTTCATCGAGCCGATCAACCGGGCCGCACAGCTGAGCACCGCGATCCGCAGCGCCGCCGACGCCGCCGACCGGATCACGAACTTCCTCGCCGAGCGCGATCTGGCCGAGGCTGCCGAACCCGTGACGCCGGGCGCGCCGGAGATCGTCTTCGACAACGTCGACTTCGGCTACCGCGAGGGTGAAAAGGTCATCGACGGCGTATCTTTCACCGTGCCGAGCGGCACCACCACGGCCATCGTGGGCCCGTCCGGCGGCGGGAAGACCACGCTGCTGAAGCTGGCCTCCCGGTTCTACGACGTCGGTTCCGGCAGCATCACCGTCGGCGGTCACGATGTCCGCCGGCAGCCCTCGGAAACCCTGTTGCGCCAGGTGTCGCTGGTCTTCCAGGACGTCTATCTGTTCAACGAGACCATCTCCGACAACATCCGCGTCGGCAATCCGGACGCCAGTGCCGAGCAGGTGCGCCGGGCCGCGGAGATCGCCCGGGTGGACGAGATCGTCGACCGGCTGCCCGACGGCTGGGATTCGGCAGTGGGGGAGGGCGGTGCTGCACTGTCCGGCGGTGAGCGCCAACGGGTTTCGATCGCCCGTGCGCTGCTCAAGGACGCGCCGATCGTGCTGCTCGACGAGGCGACCAGCGCCCTCGACCCGCACAGCGAGGCGGCGGTGGTGCGCGGCATTCACGAACTGACGCGGGACAAGACCGTCGTCGTGGTGGCGCATCGGCTCGACACCATCGCCCACGCCGATCAGATTCTGTTCGTGGAGGCGGGCCGGATCGTCGAACGGGGCACGCACGCCGAACTTCTCGAACTCGGCGGCCGCTATGCCGGATTCTGGTCGGAGCGGTCTCGCGCGACCGGCTGGCATCTGGTGTCGGCCTGAGGTTTCGGCGCCGAACGGGCGGCGGTCACGCACCTATGCCGTGACCGCCGCCCGGTGCGTGGTGGCGCCCGGTGGCCGGGTGCGGGTCACCGCCAGTAGCCGCGGGCGGCGATATTGTGTTTCGGCAGTTTGGCTTTCAGTGATTTGGTGATCGCGCGCGTGGTGGCGGCATCGCAGGCGGCCCAGCCGAAGGCATCGGGGGAGCAGGTGACCGAGTCGGCCGCCTGCCGCAGCAGTTGGCCGTAGTTGACTCGCTGTACCCAGGTCACCTCGGTCTTCGGTCCGGTGCGCACCGGCAGCGACTGCTCGGACTCCTCCTGCCATTCCAGCCATACCCGGGCCGGCGTTTCGCCGATCGCGTCCAGCAGCGAATTGATCGCCGGCAGTGAGGCGCTGTCGCCGAAGATCAGGAATTCCGACGGAACCGGTTCGGGCACTGCGAATTTCGAGCCCATGACGGTGGCGTCGATCTCGTCGCCGACCCTGGCCCGCGCGGCCCACTGCGAGGCCGGGCCGCCGTGCAGCGCGAATTCGATATCGAATGCGTCGTTGCCGGGATCGGGATCGACGAGGGTGTATCCGCGCTGTTGCAGGTCGCCGTTGTCGTCGGGGAACCAGATGCGGATCCACTGCGTGGGATGGACGGGATGGTCGGCCAGCAGCCCGCCGCCGGTGAAGCCGAGCCGCAGGTACTTGTCGCCGATCTGCCGCACCGAGGTGACGGTCAGCCGGTAGTCGTCCGCGCGCAGTGCCTTGAGGATGACGCCGTTGATGCCTTTGCCCATGGGGTTAGGGTAGCTGGGTTAGGTTAGCCAAACCACACCCCTACGGCAGATGGGGCCGGTGGGCTACTATGCTTGCAGGTTAGGCAAGCCTAGCCTTTGAAGTAGGTGGTGAGGCCCGATTTCCGGCCGGTGAGGAGTTTGTCTGATGCTCGGCAAGGCTGACGTTCGTGACATCGTGGCGGCGGAGCTGGGGATCCAACCCGAATCGATCGGATACGACGACGATCTGGTCGGCCTGGGCATGCATTCGATGAAACTGATGCGACTGGCCGGTCGCTGGCGCAAACAGGGCCACGAGGTCCGCAGTTCCGAACTCGCGCTCTCACCCACGATCTCGGCATGGGCCGAGCTGCTCGACGCCACCCCCGAACCGGCCGCCGCCGACAGTGGTGCCGACTCTGCCACCGACGGTGCGACATTCATCGAGGGCGAGGAATTCGCCCTCGCCACCATGCAACACGCCTACTGGGTCGGTCGCCGCCAGGACCAGCAGCTCGGCGGTGTCGCCGCCCATCTCTACGTCGAATTCGACGGCCGGGGCCTGGAAGCCGATCGGATGGGCCGCGCGGTCGGCCGCCTGGTACGCCGCCATCCGCAGTTGCGGGTGCAGTTCACCGACGCCGGCACACAGCGCGTGCTGCCCGAGCCGCTGCTCCCGGTGTTCCGGGTGGAGGACCTGCGCACGTCCGACGATCCGGACGCGGAACTGGAACGCCTGCGCCAGGCCAAGAGTCATCAGCGGATGGATGTCGAATCCGGTCAGGTCGTCGACATCACCCTCACTCTGCTGCCCGACGGCGCCCACCGCGTGCACGTCGATGTGGACATGCTCGCCGCGGATGCGTTGAGCTATCGGCGAATTCTCGACGATCTGGCCGCGCTGTACGACGGCGACGCCGATCCGGCCGACACCGTCGGCTACACCTTCCGCGAATATCTCGACGCCAGAACGCGCCACGCGCCGGACAATTCGGCCGCCAAGGCCTGGTGGGAGCGGCGGCTCGCCGACCTGCCCGATATCCCGTCGTTGCCGGTCCTGGCCGAGGACGAGCGCACCGATCCCAGCCGCAGCATCCGGCTGCACCACTGGTTCGAACCCGAGGCCAAGGCCGGATTCGACACACTCGCCCACAGCCACGGCGTCACCCCGGCGGTCGCGCTGGCCACGGTGTTCGCCGAGACCATCGCGCGCTGGTCCGCGCGGCAGCGCTTCCTGCTGAACGTCCCGCTGTTCGACC
Organism: Nocardia sp. NRRL WC-3656; assembly: GCF_000720265.1. Taxonomy (NCBI): domain Bacteria; kingdom Bacillati; phylum Actinomycetota; class Actinomycetes; order Mycobacteriales; family Nocardiaceae; genus Nocardia; species Nocardia sp. NRRL WC-3656. The sequence goes on from NZ_JOJF01000002.1 coordinate 180,398, forward strand.
GGGAGCCGCTGCACGACGACATCGACCGCGTGGTAGGTGATTTCACGAACTCGGTGCTGGTCGACGTCGATGCCCGCGAGCCGGAATCGATGGTCGCCCGCGCCAAGCGCCTGCAGCGCGAATTGCACACCTGCGCCGTGCATTCCGTCTATGAGGGCCTGGATGTGCTGCGTGATCTCGGCCGGTCGCGTGGTGGTCCGGTGACGCCGTCGGTGGTGTTCACCTCGGGGCTGGACCTGGGTGAGCTCTTCTCCGATCGGGTCACCGCGCTGTTCGGCGAGCCGGTGTGGATTCTGTCGCAGGGCCCGCAGGTCGATCTGGACGCGCAGGTCGCCGAACTGGGCGGCGGACTGCTGGTCAACTGGGATGTGCGCCGCGACGCCATGCCCGAGGGAGTGGTCGCGGCGATGTTCGCCGAATTCCGCCGCCTGCTGCTGACCCTCGCCGAGCCGGGCGCGGACTGGAACGCACCGCTGTCGATCGACCTGCCGGTGCGGCAGCGCGCGGTGCGCGAGCGGGTGAACGACACCTTCACCGACTGGCAGGCGCGCACCCTGCACGGTGAGTTCTTCGACCGGGCCCGCCGCAAGCCGGAAGCCGAGGCCCTGCGCCGGCGCGGCGGCGCCTGCGACTACGGCGACCTGGCCGATCAGGCGCTCGCGGTGGCCGCCGCGCTCACCGATGCCGGCGTGCGGCCGGGCGATACCGTCGCGGTGATCGTTCCCAAGGGGCATCGGCAGATTCCGGCCGTACTCGGTGTGCTGGCCGCGGGGGCGGCCTACGTGCCGATCGGCACCGGTCAGCCGCCCGCGCGGCGCGACCGCATTCTGGCCCGCGCGGGCGCCCGGGTCGCGCTCACCGATGCGGCGCTCGAGCTGCCGGCCGATGTCACCCCGATCGCACTGAGCACCGCGCTGGCGGGGCGTCGCCTCGATCGCGCCTATGCCAGCGATCCGGATGCCGTCGCCTACGTGCTGTTCACCTCCGGATCCACCGGTGAGCCCAAGGGTGTGGAGGTCAGCCATCGGGCCGCCGCCAACACCGTCGACGCCCTCGCGGCGTATTTCGGCCTGGACGCGCACGCTCGCCTGCTGGGCCTGTCGTCGCTGGAATTCGATCTGTCGGTCTTCGACATCTTCGCTCCGCTCGCGCTGGGCGGTGCGCTGGTGTGCGTGGACGCCGAGATCGAGCGGGACGCCCGGGCGTGGGCCCGGCTGATCGCCGAACACGAAGTGAGCGTGCTCAATTGCGCGCCCGGCTTGATCGGGATGTTGCTGGACTCCGCCGACGCGCAGGACCTGCGCAGCCTCCGGGTGGTCGTCACCGGCGGCGACCGGGTCGACGCCGAACTCGCCCATCGCCTGCGCGCCCTGGTGCCCGGCCTGCGTTTCGCCGGTCTGGGTGGAGCCACCGAGGCCGCGATTCATTCGACCGTCTGCGAAGTGACCGAGAACTTCCCGGCCGACCGCGCCGCGGTGCCCTACGGCACGCCGCTGGCCAATGTGGCGATGCGCGTGGTGAACGAGCGCGGCGAGGACTGCCCCGACTGGGTCGTCGGCGAACTGTGGATCGGCGGAACCAGTGTGGCCGACGGCTATCGCGGCGATCCGGAACGCACCGCGCAGCGTTTCGTCGAGTACGGCGGCCTGCGGTGGTACCGCACCGGCGATCTGGCCCGCTATCTGCCCGACGGCACCGTCGACTTCCTCGGTCGCGCCGACCATCAGGTGAAGATCCGCGGCTACCGCGTGGAACTCGGCGAGGTCGAAACCGCCCTGACCACACTGCCGTCCGTGCAGCAGGCCGTCGCGCTGGTGACCGGTTCCGGCCGGTTGGCGGCCGCGGTGCGGGCCGGCGCGGCGGTCACCGCCGACGAAATGCGGGCCGCGCTGCGGGATCTGCTTCCCGCCCACATGATTCCGGACCTGATCGAAACCGTCTCCGAGATTCCGCTGACTCCCAACGGGAAATTGGACCGGGCGGCGATCCGGCGGCTGGTGGAGGCGGGCGCGCCCGATGCCGGCGCATCCGCGGTGCCGCCGGCGAACGAGGTCGAGGCGGCGCTGGCCTATATCGCGGCGCAGATTCTCGGTGTCGACACCGTCGGTGTGGAAACCGATTTCTTCGAGGTCGGCGGCAATTCGATTCTGGCCACCACGCTGACCGCCAAGGTGCGCGGACTGCTCGCGGTCGAGAAATTCGGTGTCACCGCGGTATTCGCCGGCCGGACGGTGCGCCGCATCGCCGCGCAGTTGCAGGCCGGCGAAACCATCCCGGGTCGCTTGGCTCAGGTCTCGCGAATCCTGCTGGAGCTGGCCGAAGTGCCGGTGCCCCAGCCTGATTCGACACAGGCCGATTCGGCTCTCGCCTCGGCGGGGAACTGAGCCACCGCAGCACAGGCCCCGAGTTTTCGTTGTAGACAGAGATTGGTTCGTCAGATGCGTTCGCTGGAAGACCTGCAGGTAGCGATGGCCGCTCGGCTCGCCGAGGAGGGTTTGGCCACCGCCGCGGCCGTGCCGGTGCGCCGGAATCCGGAACGGGCGCCGTTGTCGTTCGGCCAGCGTTACGTGTGGGCGCATCAGCAGATTTCGCCCGGCAGCGCCGCCTACAACCTGTGCCTGGCGTTGACCTTCGAGGGCGCGGCGGGCGCCGAGCCGATCGATGTGGGTGCCCTGCGCACGGCCTTCGCCGCGCTCGTCGAGCGGCACGAGGTGCTGCGCACCACCTATCACACCGATGAGGACGGTGAGCCCTATCAGCGGATCCATTCCGATCTGCAGCCCCGGCTGGTGGAGGAGGATCTGTCCGGTCTCGCCGAGGAGCAGGCCCGGCAGCGGTTGCGTGAGCTGACCGAGGCCGCGGCCCGCGAAAGCTTCGATCTCACATCGGAGTCCTCGCTGCGGGTGACCTTCGTTCGCATATCCGCCGGTGAACTGGTCGCGGTGGTGGTGATTCAGCACATCGCGTGGGACGGTATGACACTGCCCGCGCTCTCGCGGGACGTGGAGAACTTCTACCGGCAGGCACTGACCGGCCCGGTCACGGTGGAGCCGCTGCGGTTGCAGGTCGCCGATTTCGCCGAATGGGAGGCCGACCGGTTCGCCGCCGACGACCATGGCGAGGATATTCGCTTCTGGCGCACCAGCTTCGACGGTGAACTGCCGGAACTGCAGCTGCCCTACGATCGCCGCCCGGTCGCGGCCACCGAACGCGGCGCCCGCCGCGATCGCCCGCTGAGCGCGGCCGCCGACGCGACGCTGCGCCGCCTCACCGCCGACCTGCGCACCACCCCGTTCTCGGTGTTCCTCGCCGCCTACTATGTCGCGCTGCGCGAGATGACCGGGCGCACCGACATGGTCATCGGCACCACCGTGGCCAACCGCGAAGAGTCCGGGATGGAACTGCTGATCGGCAATCTCGGCAATATGCTCCCGCTGCGCATCGCCGGCCGCGACGATCAGCGCTTCGCCGAGCTGGTCGAGCAGGTGCGCGGCGTGATCACCGGCGCGTTCGGACACAAGCATTTTCCGCAGGAAGGCATCGTCCGCGCGGTGAATGCCGCGACCGGCAACGTCGGCTCCCAGCTGTTCGACACGATGGTGCTGTTCCTGCACCAGAAGATCGACGGCCCCCAGCTGCCGGGCGCCACCACCAGCTGGGAGTTGATGGACAACGGCGCGGCCCTGCTGCCGCTGGTGGTGGAGACCTTCATGCACGGTGATCGGACCGACGTCCAGATCACCTATCGCACCGATCTTTTCGATCCCGTCACGATCGATCGCTTGCACGAATACATCGACCTCGTGCTCGCTGCCGCGACCGCCGACCGAAAGATATCGGAGCTCGCCACGTTGTCGCCGACCGATCGTAAGGCGCTGGCGCAGTGGTCGCACGGCGCCGCGGTGCCGATCGAGGCGGAGACCGCCGACGCGATGATCCGCGCCTCCGCGCGGACCTACCCGGACCGTACGGCCGTGGTGTTCGGCGATATCGAATTGACCTATCGCGAATTCGACACCCGGGTGAACCGGCTCGCGCGCCTGCTGCTGGCGGAGGGCGTGCGGCCCGGCGACCGAGTCGGCGTCTACGCCGAACGCAGTGAGCGGCTGCCGATCGCGTTCGCGGCGGTGCTGCGAGTCGGCGCGGTGTATTTCCCGATCGACCCCAGCTATCCGCTCGACCGCATCGAGTACATGCTCGGCGATGCCGAGCCGGCGCTGCTGCTGATGTCGGCCGACAGGGAGATCGATCTCGAAACCCATGTCGCGGCAATCGATCTCAGCGATACGTCGGTGATCGAACGGCTGTCCGCGCTGGACGGCTCGGAGCTGTCGCCGGTCGAGCTGCCGCGGCCCTTGCATCCGCTCGACCCCGCCTATCTGCTCTACACCTCCGGCACCACCGGCCGCCCCAAGGGCGTCGTGATCCACCACCGCGGTATCGCCAACCATGTGCAGTGGATGCGCGACTACCTCGGCTTCGGCGAGGAGCGCATCCTGCAGAAGGCGCCGATCGGCTTCGACGTCTCGGTCTTCGAGCTGGTGAACGCGCTGTGCACCGGATCGGCGACGGTGCTGCCGCCGCCGCAGTGGTGGCAGGCCGATGTGGAGGCGCTCGCCGATATCATCCACCGGCACCGCATCACGCAGATCTCGTTGGTGCCCAGTGTGGTTCGCGCCTTCATCGATGCCGGGCCGGACCCGGCGCGGCTGCAATCCATGCGCTACGTGTACCTGGGCGGCGAGGCGGTGCCGCCGGCGCTGGTCGAGGAATCGAGCCGCTTTTTCGGCGGTACTGTGCTCGGTCTCTACGGCCCCACCGAGGGGTCGATGGACCTCATGCACGAGGACTTCGCCGGGCGGACGAACACCGAGGGGACGGCCGGCACCGCGCTCGAACCGGCGCTCATCGGCCTGCCCGAATGGAATTCGTCGGTCTACGTGCTGGACGAGCGGTTGCGGCAGGTGCCGCCCGGTGTGATCGGTGAGCTCTACCTCGGCGGCGTGCAGCTGGCTCAGGGCTACCATCGCCGCCCCGATCTGACCGCCGGGGCCTTCGTGGCATGCCCGTTCGCCGGTGAGCCCGGGGCCCGGATGTATCGCACCGGCGATATCGTGCGCTGGAATTCGCAGGGCCGCATGGAATATCTGGGCCGGGTCGACGATCAGGTCAAGGTGCGCGGACATCGCATCGAGCTGGGTGAGATCGGCACCGTGCTGCGCCGCGTGCCCGGTATCGCCTCCGCCGTCGCGATCACCGTGCCGCAGGGCGAGCCGAGCCACGACCTGGCGCTGGTGGCCTACTACGTGCCCGAGGCGAACTCGGAGTTTGCCACCGCCGGCGACGCCGAGAACACGGAACGCATCAAAGCCGCACTGGCGCAACGCCTGCCGGAATACATGATCCCCACGGCACTGGTGAAATTGGCGGCACTGCCGCTGACCGCCAACGGCAAACTCGACCGCCGCGCATTGCCGCAGCCGGATCTGGGTGGCAGCACCGGGCACGGGCGGGAACTGCGCGCGGGCGCCGAAACCGCGGTCGCCGAGGTGGTGCGCGCGGTGCTGCACCTCGGCGATACCACCGCGCTGGCGGCCGACGACGATTTCCTGGCCCTGGGCGGCGATTCCATCAGCGCGATCCGGATGGCGTCGGCGTTGAAGAAGTACGGATTGCTGATCACCACGAGCGCTCTGTTCGACGCGCGCACGATCGCCCGCATCGCCGCGGCGTGCGAGCCGATCGTCGAAATGAGCGGCCGGGCCCTGGTCGAGGCGGAGAGCCCGGCCGGCTGGATCCCGCTCAATCCCATCGCGGCCCTGCTCACCGAACAATCCGACGACTACCGCTCCTATACCCAGGCCACCGCGGTCGTGGCGCCTGCGCACAGCACTCGCGAGCAGATCGCCGAGGTCGTCTCGGCGCTGGCCGCACGCCATCCGATGCTGCGTGCCCGGCTCGGCACGGACCCCCTGGGCGCCACGGCCTATTACGTCCCGGAACCGGACGAGCCGACCGTCGCGCCCACCCTCGCCGAGGTCGTGATCGATGCCGAGAACTGGGACCGCACCGCGGGTGCGCAGCTGAATGCGCAGTTGGCCGAGCTGAGCGCGCAGCTGGACCCCGGCGCGGGCCGCATGCTCGCCGCCGCCTGGGTGCACTCCGCCGACGGAACGCAGGGCCGGCTGCTGCTGGTCGTCCACCACCTGGTGGTCGACGGTGTGTCCTGGCGTGTGCTGCACGACGATCTGCGTGGACTGTGGGGTGTCGCGGCCACGACGGTCGAACCGCAGCCGGGGACCTCGGTCAAGACCTGGAACACCGGCCTGGCGCAGGTGGCGAACAGCGACGCCGTCCTCACGACGCTGCCGTACTGGCGCGCGGCCGCCGAGGCGGTGGATCCGCTGCTCGGCAGTCGCGCCCTGGATCCGGCCGTCGACACCGTCGCGACCGTGCGCGAGGTCACCGCCACCCTCGACGCGGACGACACCGCGTTCCTGATGAGCACGGCCACAACGGCTTTCGGCTGCGATTTTCTCGACATCCAGGTCGCCTCGCTCGCGGTCGCGATCCATCGCTTCCGCCGCCGCCGCGACCGGGACGCGGATGCGGTCGCGGTGACGATGGAACGCCACGGCCGGGTCGAAACCCTTTTCAGCGGAGTGGATCTCGCGAACACCGTCGGCTGGTTCACCACCACCTACCCGGTCTCGCTGCGCATTCCGGAGGCGGGCGAGCAGGCCGAATCGGCGGTGAAGGCGGTCAAGGAGCAACTGCTCGCGGTGCCCGAATCGGGGATCGGCTGGGGACTGCTGAGCCGGCTCAACCCGGAGACCCGCGCCGAGCTGGCCGGTTCACGCTCGCCGCAGGTGAGTTTCAATTACATGGGCCGATTCGCCGAATCCGCCGCGGACCGCGAATCGGTCCGAACCTGGGACGCCGCACCGGAGTTCGGCTACCTGGGTGGACATGCGGATCCGGCCATGCCGGCCCCGGCGCTGCTGGACGTCAACACCGTGGCACTGGCCGACGGCGACAGTGTGCGGTTGCACGCCTCCTTCCGGTTCCCGGCGGGCCCGCTGTCCGAGGACGAAGCCGGCGAACTGGCCCAGCTGTGGACCGAGGGCCTGGGCGAACTCGTGAAGTCGGTGCGCGACAACCCGATTCGCCGCCTCACGCCCAGCGACGTGGTCGCCGACGAGGTGACCCAGCCGGATCTGGACCGCTGGCAGGCGCTGTATCCCGGCTGCGTGGACATCTACCCGCTGGCCCCGCTGCAGGCCGGTCTGTACTTCACCGCGCTCGGCTCCGCGGGCAACGACGTCTACAACGTGCAGACGCTCATCGGGGTCCGCGGCGAACTCGACCTGCCGCGGCTGTCCGCGGCCTTCGACACCGTGCTCAACCGCTATCCCAATCTGCGCGTGTCGATTTCGGTGTCGCATGCGGGACAGCCCTATGCGGTGGTCGCCGACCACATGAGCATCCCGGTGCGCGAGATCGACTTCGCGGACCTGCCGGACGCGCAGGAGCGGCTGCACGACTTCTTCCACGCCGACCAGGCCGAACATTTCGACCTCACCCAGGGCCCGCTGCTGCGGGTCACCGTGGTGCATCTGCCCGGCAACCGGCACACGGTCGTGCTGACCTCGCACCATCTGCTGACCGATGGCTGGTCCGGGCAGCTGCTGCCGCGGGAGATCTTCGCCGAATACGCCGGCCACGGGGGCGAGCCGCTCGGCGATCCGGATACCTTCGCGCGCTTCCTGCGCCTCACCCGGGACCGGGAGGAGGCCACCGCGGCGGCCTGGCAGAACTACCTCGAGGAGGTGCGACCGTGCCTCGTCGCCCCGGCCCGCACGCCCGACAGCGGCGGCGTACCGGAGGGGCGCACGTTCGTTCTCGACGACGACACGGTCGCGCGTGCCACCGAACTGGCCGCCGAGCAGGGCGCCACCTTCAGCCTGGTCTGCCAGCTCGCCTGGGCCAACGCGCTGCGATACGTCACCGGCGACCAGGCAACGGTTTTCGGCGAGGTGGTGTCGGGCCGGCCCGCCGACCTCGACGGCGTCGACCATGCGGTCGGCTGCTTCGCCAACACCGTTCCGGTCGCGATCGACCTGGCCGGCGACCGGACCTGGCGCGACCATCTCGCCGAGATGCAGCGGCATCGGGTGGATCTCATGGAGTACCACCAGTACCGGCTCACCTCGGCGATGCGGGCGGCGGGACGGTCGGGCCCGGCGGCGCGCAAGCTGTTCGACAGCATGTTCGTCTTCCAGTCCTATCCGCCGGGCCGCGACGAACTGGAAACCTCGTTGCGCGAGGGCGGTTTGGAGCTGGTGTCGTTCGAGGGCGGCGGCGCCACCGACAACGCGCTGCTGCTGATGATCTTCCCGGCCAATTCCCTGCTGCCCGGCGACGGAGTGCAGGCAGTGGTGTTCTACGCCGAGGACAGTTTCGAAGCCGACGACGCCCGCATCATCGAGACCGCGTTCCGGAATACGTTGCGCGCCATCGCCGAACAGCCCGACCGCGCCGTCGCCGACACCACCGTGCTCGACGACGAGGATCAGGGCCTGCTGGTGATGCGGCGGATGTGGCAGTGACAGATATGAGGAGTCAGACGAGCATGGCAGCAGCACCCGGTTGGATCCGGCAGTTCCACGCACCGCGCGGGGCGAGCGCACCGTTGATCATCTGCCCGCACGCGGGCGGCGGCGCATCGACCTACCGGCCCTTCTCGAAGCAGTTGCGCGACCATTTCGACGTCGGTGTGCTGCAGTACCCCGGCCGCCAGGACCGCGCTCGCGAGGCCGCGCTGCGGACGCTGCCGGAGATCGCCGAGGGTGCCTTCGACGAGTTCGCGCTCTCACCGTGGAACCGCGACCAGCCGATCACGGTGCTCGGCCACAGTATGGGGTCGATCGTGGCCTTCGAATTCGTCCGCATCGCCGAATCCGAAGGCGTGCCGGTGCGATTGCTGGCGGTCTCGGGTGCGGTTCCCCCGTCGCGGGTGGCCGAGATGCCCAACCATCCCACCGAGGACGAACAGTTGCTCGACCATATGGCCGGACTGGAGGGCACCGGCTCGGATCTGCTCGGCAATCGCGACCTGATGCGGATGGCGCTGCCCGCACTGAAGGCCGACTACGCCGCCTTCGACCGCTATACCTGCCCGCCGGACGTGCGGGTGCAGGCTCCCGTGCAGGCGATGGGCGGCAGCGACGACGAGTACGTCACCATGGGCGACCTCTACGGATGGCAGCAGCACACCGAATCGCAGCTGTCGGTATCGATATTCGACGGTGGCCACTTCTATCTGCACGACCACGTCGAGGGCATCGCGGAGCTGCTCGTCGCCGAGATGGAGACAACAGCGTGAGTGATGCGGATCCCATCGTCGTCAGCGGCCTCGCCGTCGAGGCGCCCGGCGGCATCGAGACCCCCGGCCAGTACTGGGCGGCGCTGTCGCAGGCCCGCGATCTGACCGGGCCGTTCCCGCGCGACCGCGGCTGGCCGCTCGCCGAACTGCTGAACCTGTCACGCCACGAGGGCTGGGCCGCGGTCCGCGACGCGGGCGGATTCCTCGATCGCGCAGCGGAATTCGATCCGATGTTCTTCGGCATCACACCGCGCGAGGCGGTCGCGATGGATCCGCAGCAGCGGGTGGCGCTGCGGGTGGCCTGGCGGGCGCTGGAGAACGCCGGCATCAATCCCGCGGCCATCGACGGTGACGAGGTGGGCTGCTATATGGGCGCCTCGCCGACCGAATACGGTCCGCACAGTGCCGAGGTCAACGACTATTCCGGCTATCGTGCGGCCGGTGCGGCGCTGGGAGCGGTGGCCGGGCGGATCTCCAACTGCCTCGGCCTCGGCGGCCCGTCGATCGTGGTCGACACCGCCTGTGCCTCGTCGCTGTCTGCGCTGCATATGGCGGCGGCGGCGATCCGCGCCGGGGAATGTGACTGGGCGCTGGCCGGTGCGGTCTGTGTAATGGGTTCGCCCGCCGCGTTCTTCGAATTCTCCAAGAACAACGCGCTGGCCGCGGACGGGCAGTGCAAACCGTATTCCGATGCCGCCGACGGCACGCTCTGGGGTGAGGGCGCGGGGGTGGTCGTGCTGGAACGCGAATCGCGGGCCCGCGCGGCCGGTCGCCGGATCTACGGCCGATTGCTCGCCACCCGGGTCAACCACAACGGCGCCGGAGCGCCGATCGCCGTGCCTAGCAGCCGCGCGCAGGAGCGACTGATCCGCGCGACGGTTGCGGCAGCGGATATTTCACCCGAGGTCGTCGGCATGATCGAAGGCCACGGCACCGCGACGGCGGTCGGCGATCCGCTGGAACTCGAGGCGCTGGACCGCGTCTACGGATCGGGCTCCGCGCGCCTGGGCTCGGTGAAATCGAATCTGGGCCACGCACAGGCGGCGGCGGGCATGCTCGGGTTGATCAAGGTGCTGCTCAGTGGTCTGCACGGACAGATCGCGCCGACCCGCTTCGCCGACAATCCGACCGGCAAGGTGGATTGGGACGCGACCGGCTTGCGGCTGGCGGCGAAACTCGAGGACTGGCAGCCGCACGACGGCGTGCGCTACGGGGCGGTGTCGTCGTTCGGGGTGTCGGGCACGAATGCCCATGCGCTGCTGGCCATTCCGGCCGAAGGGGAGAGTCATGTCTAGCTACCGCCTGCCCGACGGCAGCGTCCCGATCCTGCTGTCCAGCGACAACCCGGATCTGCTGGGACGGGAGGCGGCCGCCGTCGCGGACTACCTCGCCGACCATTCCGAGGTGACTCCGGACCGCCTGGCCGACATGCTGTTTCGCACCCGCTCACCGCGCCGCCATCGCGCTGTGGTGATTGCGGATGCGCAGACCGATGTGATCGCCGCGCTGCGTGCCGTCGCCGACGGCCGCCCGCATCCGGCGGTGGTGCGATCGGAGCGCGCCGCGACCGCGCAGCGCGTGGCCTACGTCTTTCCCGGCCAGGGCAGCCAGCACCCCGGTATGGGCGCGATGCTCTACGAGCACTCGTCGGCCTATCGCGATGCTGTCGACGAGTGCGACAAGGTCTTTCACGATCTCTACGGCTGGTCGCCGCGCGCCTATCTGCTCGAGGCCGGGCAGGAGGCCGACGACAAGGCGCTGACCGTGCAACCTGCGCTGTTCGTGCAGATGGTCGGTGTGGCGGCGATGTGGCAGGCCGCCGGGGTCGGACCGGGTGTGACGGTCGGGCATTCGCAGGGTGAGATCGCCGCCGCCTACGTCAGCGGGGCGCAGACCCTGCGGGACGCGGTCCGGATCGTCACCACCCGGGCGCGGATCGTCGACGACCGTCAGCTCAGCGGCTATTCCATGGCGGTGCTGGGCATCGACCGCGACGAGTGCGAGGACCTGATCGCACGCCAGGCCGATTTCGTGGAGTTGTCGGTGATCAACTCCCGCCACATCATCGCGATCTCCGGACAACGCGACGCCGTCGTAGGCATCATCGAATCGCTCAATGCCGCAGGGAAATTCGCCAAAGAGATTCGCGTCCGATATCCGGCGCACACCTCCTATGTGAGTGCCGGGCGCGAATTGCTGGCTGCCACGGTCGGTCCGGAAATGGACAACCACGCCTTCATCGACACCGAGATCGACTGTATCGGCGCCACCATGGGCGACCGCCTCCATCCGGGTCTGTCCATCGTCGACTACTGGTATCTGAACCTGCGTAACCGGGTGCGCTTCGACCTGGCGATCCGGAAAGCCGTGGAGGCCGGGGCGAGCACCTTCATCGAGATCTCCGAACATCCGACGCTGATGCTCGCGATTCAGGAGAATCTGGCGGAAATTCCGGGGCAGCGGGAATTTCAGACGTTGGGCACCTCGCGCCGCACCGCCGAGGATCTGCGGGAGTTCACCCGCAATCTGGCGACCGTCGCGGTGCACGACGCGAACTATCGGTGGGAGGCGCTGCGCGAACCGGGCGACGGCGGCGTGCCCGCGCTGCCGCTGCTCGATTTCCCCAATACGCAGATGAACGCCAAATCGCTGTGGGCGCCGTTCGATTACGCTCGCACTGCCGAAAAAAGCACCGCCGGAGGCGATTCCGACGATTCCACGGTCGCGCCGCAGCGGGTGCTCGAAACCTGGACCAGATTGCAGCGGCGCACGATGGTGCCGCCGCGGACCCTCGCCGTGGTCGATCCGAGCGGCGCCTATGCCGAACTCGCGGCCGCCGTCCGCGCGGCCGCGCCCCGCCAGGGCGCCACGGTGATCGAGCCGGGTACCGGCGTGCGGCCGGACACCCTGGTGGTGCTGGCCCCGCCCGCGTCGCCGGACGGTCCGGTGCGCGATGTGTCCGAATTCCTCGGCGTCCGCGGCTGGTTGGCCGAACTCGACGGCATCGGCGATATCTGGCTGGTGACCAGCGGCGGCGAACAGGTCGTCGACGCCGATCTGCCGGATCCGTTCCATGCCGCCGCACAGGCCGGATTCCGTTGTCTGGCAGCCGAACACGTCGGCGTCGCCTTCCGGCACGCCGATCTCGGCGCCGGGACCGATGCCGCCGCGGCGGCGAAGGCGCTGCTCGGCGCGATCCATATCGCGGGGGAGCCGGAATTGGCCGTGCGCGACGGCGGCTACTACGCGAAACGGCTGATCCTCGACGACACCACGGGTGATATTCCGCCGCACGGGGAGGAACTGCGCGAGGTCGTCATCGTCGGCGGCACCGGCAAGGTGGGGCTCGACCTCTGCGAGCAGTTCGCCGCCGCGGGCGCGGGCCGGATCACGGTGATCAGCCGGTCCGGCGGTTCGGCCGCCGCCGCGGCGCGCATCGCCGAGATCGGCGCCCGGCACGATTCCGAGATCGTGGTGCGCCACTGCGACGCCGGTGACGCAGACGCACTCGCCGACCTCGCGGCGGACTACGCCGCGAGCCCGGCGACCCTCGTCGTGCATGCCGCCGTGGATTACGACGCCGCGGCCGCCGATCCGGATCCGGCGGCCATTCGCGCGGCCGCCAACGCCAAATCCGTCGTGCTGCAGAACCTCACGCGTATCTTCCCGCGCACCGACGACGGTCGCATCGTGGTGTGCTCGTCGCTGTCGGCCACACTGGGCGGGCGCGGACATATGGTCTACTCCGCGATCAACCGGATGCTGGACGCCCAGGCCGCGCACTACCGGGCCGAAGGCATCCGATGCTCGTCGGTGCAGTGGGGCCTGTGGCGGGCGGTCGGCGCCGACCATGCCGAAGCGCTGGCCCGCATCAGCGGCACCGGATTGCTGCCGATGGACCCGGCGGTGGCGGTCGCCGCCGGCTTCGCGCCGCGTGCGGCCACTGTGCTGGTCGCCGCCGCCCAGTGGGGTCGCATCCGAGATCTGTTCTCGGTCTTCGGTTTCGCGCCGCTGTTCGCCGAACTACCCGACGACGAACCGGAGCCGGCGGCGGCCACGGTTGCCGAACCGGTGGCCGAACCCGAGCCCGCCGCCGATACGGCCGCCGCGCCGCGCGGCACCGCCGACACCGTGCGCGATGCCCTGCGGGTGGTGATGGGGTTGGAACCGAGCGAGGCCGTCGACGGATCGGTCCCGCTGGTGGCGCTGGGCCTGGATTCGCTGCAGGCGCTCGACCTCCGCAAGCGGGTCGAGGCCGAATTGCGGCGGGATCTCCCGGTCACCGCCATTCTCGGCGGCGCCTCCCTCGACGAGGTGGTGGCGCTGCTCGGTTGAGGCCGAGGCGGTGGAGTTCATCGAATTATCAAGTTAGCCTTACCAAAGTAACTGGGCGGGCGCTCGGACGGAGAGCATGGTGTCGAATTCAATGGGTAGTCCGGCGGATACGGACAACGCGATCGTCGTCGACGGTGTCGAGAAGACCTTCGGCGCGGTGCGCGCGTTGCGAGGCATCAGCTTCAGCGCCCCCGCGGGCAGTGTGCTGGGCGTGCTCGGGCCCAACGGCGCGGGTAAGACCACCACGGTATCGGTGTTGTCGACGCTGATTCGTCCCGATGCCGGTACTGCGCGGGTAGCCGGCTTCGACGTCGTCACCCAGGCCGCGCAGGTCCGGTCCTCGATCATGCTGACCGGCCAGTACTCGGCGCTCGACGAAATGCTCACCGGCCGGGAAAATCTGGTGCTCTTCGCCCGTCTGATGGGCTTGCGGCGCAAGGCCGCCGCGCAGCGCGCCGACGAACTCCTGGAGCAGTTCGCGCTCACCGAGGCGGCGGAACGACGGGTCGGCCAGTACTCCGGCGGTATGCGCCGGCGCATCGATATCGCCTGCGGATTGGTCCGGCCGCCGCGCGTGGTCTTCCTCGACGAACCCACCACCGGCCTGGACCCCGTCAGTCGCCAGAGCCTATGGGCGCTGGTGCGCTCGCTCAAGGAACAGGGCGTCACGATTCTGCTCACCACGCAGTACCTCGAGGAAGCGGATGCGTTGAGCGACAACATCATTGTCGTCGACAAGGGCACCGTGATCGCCGAGGGCACCGCCGATCAGCTCAAGGCCCGCTCCGGCGACAGCTACTGCGAGGTCGTCCCGGTCGATGCCGGCGATGTGCCGGCCGTGGCCGCCGCGCTGGCGAGCCTGGGGGAGGTCACGATCGCCGAATCGCAGGACCGCGTGTCGGTTCCCGCGCCCGGTGGCGCGGTGACGCTGTCGGAGGCGCTGGACCGGATCAACAGCGCGGGAATCGAATTGATCGACATCGCCTTGCGCCGTCCCTCCCTCGACGAGGTCTTCATCCAGCTGACCGAACCGGCCGAAGAGATCCCGGCATGACCGCGGCGAGCACCGAAACCCCCGAACTGTTCCGGGTTCCGGCCGGCCTGCAATGGACGGCGTTGAGCGGCCGCATGATTCGCACCGCGCTGCGCGAGGGCGATCTGGTGCTGGCCTTCGCCGCGCCGGTGGTGTTCTTCGTCTGCTTCTACGTGCCGCTGCGGCATTCGATGGAGGCCGGTGGTATCGACTACGCGCAGTACCTGCTGCCCTTGATCGCGGTCTTCGCCATGTTCTTCACCTCCATGTTCGCCGGTGACCGGGCGGCGCGAGAGGTCGTCGGCGGCATGGCCACCCGGCTGCGGGCGATGCCGGTGCCGCCGTGGGTTCCGGTGACCGCTCGGATGTCGGCGAATCTGGTGCGCGCCGTCGCCGCCTTCGCCGGGGCGCTGATCATCGGCACGATCTTCGGATTCCGATTCCACGGCGCGGATTCCACGCTGGTCTTCGTGCTGGTGGTGCTGGCGTTCGGCGCCACGCTCGTAATCGCCACCGACGCGCTCGGCACCATCACCCGCAACAGCGAACTCAGCGGCACCGTCCTGTTCGGCCCGCAACTGCTGCTGGTGATGACCTCCACCGGGTTCGTTCCGGTGCAGGGTTTTCCGGGCTGGATCCAGCCGTATGTACGCAATCAGCCGGTCTCGCAGATCACCGACGCGCTGCGCGGACTGGCGGCGGGGAAGTACCCCGCCGAACTCGGCGTGGCCGCGATCTGGATCGCGGTGCTGCTGGTGGTCGCCGTGGTCCTGGCAGTGCGAGCGGAAGGGCACCGGCGATGAGTGCGACCGTTATGGACAATTCTCCCGTGCTCGGCACCCGGATCGGTGATCTGTGGTCGCAGACCCGGATCGAGACCGGTCGCCTGCTGCGGCGCTGGTCACGGCAGCCGGAGGTGATCACCAGCACGCTGGTGCTGCCGATTCTGCTGCTGCTCATGTACGACCTGGTGCTCGACAAATCCCTCGGCGCCGCCGGCGGGGCCGACCCGATCTACGGGTTCGTGCCGATGATCGCCGTCGCCGGGGCGATGTACGGCGCGATGGGTACCGGCATGTCGTTGTACGCCGAGCGGGAAAGCGGTCTGCTGCGCCGATTCTGGGTGCTTCCGATGCATCGCTGGGCCGGACTGTCCGGCCGGCTGGCCGCCGAATGCGCCCGCGCGCTCGCGGCGACGGTCGTGGTCGTCGCCGTCGGCATGGCGCTGGGCCTGCGGTTCCAACAGGGCTGGGCCGGTGCGATCGGCGTCCTGCTGGTACCGGTGATCGTGATCGCCGGATTCACCCCGCTGGTCATCGCGGTCGGGGTGAGCAGCGCCGGTGACAAGGTGGTGCAGCTGTTCGCGATCGTGGTGTTGGTCGGCATGTTCTTCAATTCCGGATTCGTGCCGGTGCAGAACTATCCGGGCTGGCTGCAACCGATCGTGCGGGCTCAGCCCATGAGCTGCGCCATCGAGGCGATGCGCGACTTCACTCTCGGTGGTCCGCTGCTGGTTCCGGTTTTGCAGACCGTGGCGTGGTCGGTGGGTCTGATGGTGGTTTTCGGCGCCGTGGCCATTCGCGGCTACCGTCGCGCCGCCCAGAGCTGACCCATCTTCCGCCTCCGGACAAGCCATTAGCCCGTCATTAGCGAGACACGCCGAGTGTCATTCTGATTCACCGAAGATCGATCCGTCTTTTTCGGTACTGTCGAGATCCGTTTGTTCGTTCCGATAGGCATCCCGAAGCTCAGGAAAGGACGAATCGTGCGGAGCCGGATACGCAGTTGTACCGCTGTCTTGTTCGGAGCTCTCATCGCCGTCGCGGGCGGAATGGTTTCCGCGCCGCATGCCTGGACGCAGCCTCCGGCGCAGGCCGCCGCCGATGATGATTTCTACCTTCCGCCGGCACCCCTGCCCCCCGGTCCTCCGGGAGCCATCGTGCGAGCTCAGCCCGCATCGCTGATGTTCTCGGCGCCGGGACAACCCGGCGTCGTCCCGGCGATCTCGACACGCATGATGTATCTCAGCAACGACACGCACGACGCGCCGACCGCGGTGACGGGAACGTATCTGCAGCCGATGCTGCCGTGGACCGGTCCCGGTGACCGCCCATTGGTCGCGTACGCGGTCGGCACGCAGGGACAGGGCGACCAGTGCGCGCCCTCGAAATTGCTCCCGCAGCTCGTCCGATACCAGCCGCCGTTCGACGTCATCGCCGAATACGATGTATTGGCGCTGTATTCGCTGCTGTCGCGCGGTATGGCCGTCGTGGTCACCGATTACCACGGACTGGGCACACCCGAAATGCACGACTTCCTGAATCGGAAAGCGCAATCCTATGCGGTACTCGATTCGGCGCGGGCCGCGGAGCAGTTGCCGAACAACGGCCTGGGGCCGCAGCCGCCGGTCATCGTGTACGGCTACTCCCAGGGCGGTATGGCCTCGGCCGGTGCGGCCGAACTGCAACCGAGCTATGCGCCCGAGCTGAATATGCGCGGCGCCTACATCGGCGGGCCGGTGGTCGATCCCGAATACTTCATCGGCTTCAACGAGGGCCAGCCGAGCCTTTCCGGGGCGGTCGGATTCACACTCAACGGCATCGCGGCGGACTATCCCGAGACGCGCCCGGAACTCGACGCCGAACTCAACGATGCCGGCAAGGCGCTGCTGAGCGACGCCGCGAATAAATGTGCCATCGCGGTATCGATCGACAATCCGCAGCGGCAGACGGCCCAGTTCACTTCCAGCGGACAGCCACTCACCACGGTGATCGATCGGTCCCCGGCGTTGAGCCAGGCCTTCGCCGATCAGCGCATCGGTGGCGGCACGCCGTCGGCGCCGGTGCTCATCGCCTCGGCGAAGAACGACGAGGGCGCGCCGTACGCGCCCATCCGAGATGTGGCCGCCGCGTGGTGCAGTCGCGGCGTCCCGGTGCAGATCGACGCGAACTCCCAGCTTCCGCCGATTTCCGGTGTCGTCGGCACCCACGATCTCGCCTTCTTCCCGTCCTTGGCGGCCTCGCAGATGTGGCTGACCGATCGGCTCGCGGCGGCACCCGCGGCGAGCAATTGCGCCGCGTTGCCGTAGCGGCCGCCGTGCCCGGAGGGGCCGCAGACGCCCACCCGGGCCACCGATGTTCGATCGCTCGACGCTCGATGTATATCCGCCGAAGACGCAGGGAAGGATCGATCGTGAGGGGCTTGATCCGCAGATGGAACGCAGTGCTGTTCGGCTCGCTCGTCGTCATCGCAGGCGCGGCGATATCGGCGCCACCCGCGTCGCCGCAACCGGCTACGCAGGTCGCCGCCGATGATTTCTACGTACCGCCGCCGCCACCGCCGATGCCGCCGGGCGCGATCCTTCGTGCCCAACCCGCGGCGCTGGTGATGTCGGCACCCGGCCAGCCGGGTGTCGTACCGGCGGCGTCGACGCGAATGATGTATCTCAGCAGCGATACTCACGATGCCCCGACCGCGGTGGTGGCGACGTATCTGCAGCCGATGGTGCCGTGGACCGGCCCGGGCGAACGTCCGCTGGTCGCCTACGGGGTCGGCTCTCAGGGCCAGGGCGATCAGTGCGCGCCGTCGAAGGTGCTGCCGCAGTTGGCCCAGTTCCGGCCGCCGTACGACGTCATCGCCGAATACGACGTCATCGCGCTGGTCTCGCTGCTCGCCCGCGGTATGGCCGTGGTGCTGACCGATTATCACGGACTGGGCACGCCCGATGTGCACGACTTCCTCAACCGGAAAGCCCAGGCGTATGCCGTACTCGATTCCGCGCGTGCCGCATTGCAGCTGCCGGGCACCGGACTGAATCCGCATTCGCCGGTCATCCTGTTCGGCTACTCCCAGGGCGGTATGGCCTCGGCCGGGGCCGCCGAACTGCAATCGAGCTACGCGCCCGAATTGAACGTGCGTGGGGCCTATATCGGCGGCCCGATCGTCGACCCCGAGAATTTCATCGGCTACAACTACGGCCAGCCCGGTGTCGGATCCGCCGCGCCGTTCACCCTCAACGGTATCGCCGCCGACTATCCCGAAACGCGGCCGATCCTCGATGCCGAAATCAACGACGCCGGTAAAGGGTTGATGCGCGACGCGCTGGACAAGTGCGCCATCGCCGCGTCAGTCGACATTCAAATACGGCGAATAACGCAAATCACCAATAGCGGAGAACCTCTCACCGCTGTCATCGACCGGTCGCCGGCGCTGAAAGCGGCATTCGACGAGCAGCGCATCGGAACCATCGCGCCCACGATGCCCGTGCTCATCGCCTCGGCCGTGAACGACGAAGGCACACCGTATCCACCGGTTCGCGCCGTGGCCGCCGGTTGGTGCGCCGGCGGCACTCCGGTTCAGCTGGACGCGAATCCGCAGCTGCCCGCCATCACCGGCATCGTGGGCACCCACGACCTGGCCTATTTCCCGTCGCTGGCGACGGCGCATTCGTGGATGACCGATCGGCTGGCCGGTCTGCCCGCGCCGAGTAATTGCGGCGCTCTGCCGTAGCGAGCTGCGCCCACAACCCGACAGACGCCGCCCGCCGATCGGGGTGGGCGGCGTCGCGTCGTCTCGTGGCGGAAAAACCCGGAAATCGCTGTCATACCTTGGTGATTTCGGGGTATCTGCACGTCGGTAGGTCTTTTTCGGCGATCTCTGGACAGCCTGGCACGAACGGCTACGCTGAATATCTCAGGCCTACGCCGCATCACGCGGCCGCATTCTCCATCTGGTGTCACTCCTGGATAGCGAGAAGTACATGGCGATCTTCGAAAACACCCATGCCCGCGACCCCAAGCGCTACCTCTGGATGCTGGGGTTGATAGCACCGGCCTGTGCCCTGCTCCCCGGACCGCTGGTGGTAGTCACCGGCTCACCGGTGTTCTGGTGGATCGGGCCGATCATCGTCTTCGTGGTCATCCCCCTGCTGGACTGGGCGATTGGCAACGACGGCAGTAATCCGCACGACGAGGACTACGAAGCGCTCTCCAACGACCGCTACTACCGTTGGTGCACTTACCTGTTCTTGCCGATGCAATTCCTCGGCCTGTGCATCGCGGGCTATCTGTGGGTGGACACGGGGCTGTCGTTCGTCGACAAACTCGGCCTCACCATCACACTCGGGGTGGTGTCCGGCATCGGGATCAACGCCGCGCACGAACTCGGCCACCGGTCCGAGCATCTGGAACGGTGGCTGTCGAAGATCGCCCTGGCGCAGTCCGCGTACGGGCACTTCTTCGTCGAGCACAACCGCGGCCATCACGCCCGCGTCGCGACCCCGGAGGACCCGGCCAGCGCCCGCTTCGGCGAGTCCCTGTGGGTGTTTCTGCCGCGCAGCATGTTCGGCGGGCTCCGCTCGGCCTTCCGGCTCGAACGGGATCGGCTGGCACGCAGGGGCAAGCGGTGGTTCACCTACGAGAATCATCTGCTGCAGGCCTGGTCGATGAGCGTCGTGCTGTTCGGCGCCATGATCCTGTACTTCGGTCCGCGGGTGATCCCATGGCTGGCCCTGCAGGCGTTGATCGGCGCCGGTCTGCTCGAGACGGTGAACTACGTCGAGCACTACGGCCTGCTGCGCGCGCGCCGCGCCGACGGCACATTCGGGCGCTGCTCGCCGCGCGACAGCTGGAACAGCGACAGTCTGGTCACCAACATCTTCCTGTTCCATCTGCAGCGCCACAGCGACCACCACGCGAATCCGGGACGCCGCTACCAGACCTTGCGCAGCGTCGAGCAGGCGCCACAGCTTCCGATGGGCTATGCCGGGATGGTCCTGCTGGCCGCGGTGCCGCCGCTGTGGCGCGCCGTGATCGATCCTCGCGTGCTGGCCCACTACGGCGGTGACCTCGGCCTGGTCAACGTCAAAACGCGGCGCAAGCAGCCGATCGAGGGGACCGGCGAGCGCTCGCGCTGAGTTATTCGGCGATTCGCCGTGCCGTGCCACAGCGCGGATTTGCGGCCTGGTCGAGGGATTGGCCGTGCCGAGCACCGTTCAGCGGTTACTCTCGATGATCGAGACGTTCTCGTGCGAACGTTGTCGGATAGGCCCACGCAAACCTCGAGCCGGATCGGGTGTCGCCGGTGATCAGGGAGGAGCCGTTCGCGATGGTGATGTTCGAGTCGACGAAACGATCTACCGTGCCTACCGCGGCGCCGCATCACCCCCGAGGGGGTGATGCGCGATGACCGGGCCCTCACCTCTCAACGGCGGCGAACCCGCCCTGCTGAACGGTTCGGTGACGCTGGTCGAGGGCAGCACCTTCTGCCTGTCCGACCGGGTCGGCGATGTGGAATCGGGAACCTCGCAGGGCCTGTTCTATCGCGACGCCCGGGTGGTGTCGCGCTGGGAGCTGCGGGTGGACGGGCAGCGGCTGGAACCGCTGTCGGTGCTCAGCCCCGAGGCATTCACCGCGCGTTTCATTCTGCGGCGGCCGCCGCGGTCCGGGGCCGCCGATTCCAGTCTGCTGGTGGTGCGCGAACGACTCGTCGCCGACGGGATGAGAGAAACGGTCATCCTGGAGAATCTCGGCCGCGAACCCACGGCCGTGGTGCTCG
This sequence comes from Nocardia sp. NRRL WC-3656, assembly GCF_000720265.1. Taxonomy (NCBI): domain Bacteria; kingdom Bacillati; phylum Actinomycetota; class Actinomycetes; order Mycobacteriales; family Nocardiaceae; genus Nocardia; species Nocardia sp. NRRL WC-3656. The sequence goes on from NZ_JOJF01000002.1 coordinate 201,706, forward strand.
AGCTGCGCGCCGACGCCGACTTCGTGGATCTGTTCGCCGTCAAAGAGGGCCGGGCCGGGCACGGACGCGCCGAAATACTGGTCACCGACAACGAACTGCTGCTCAACGACCGCTCCGATCGCGCACGCGGCCTGGCGGTGTCCTCCTCGGAACTTCCGACCGTGCTGCCCGGCTCGCTGACCTGGCGCATCGTCGTGCCCGCCACCGGGCGCTGGCAGACCGAGATACTCGCGCAGCCGACCGTGGCCAATCAGCGGGTGCATGTCGCCCTGCGCCCCGGCGAGCACTATCGCAGCAGCGAACCGGGCCGCAAGATGGCCGCCTGGCGTGACACCGCCACCAAACTCACCACCGGTGATCCGCAGCTCACCGCCATTCTGCAGCGCACCGAAAGCGATCTGGGCGCACTGCAGATTCGCGAGGAACGCCGGCATCGCACCTTCGTCGCGGCCGGCGCACCGTGGTTCATGACGTTGTTCGGCCGCGACTCGCTGCTCACCGCGTGGATGGCGCTGCCGCTGGACTCCTCGCTCGCACTCGGCACCATGCAGCAGCTGGCCGAAATGCAGGGCCAGCAGGTCGACGCGCTGACCGAGGAGGAGCCGGGCCGGATCATGCACGAGATCCGCCGCGGCCCGGCGGGCGGACTGGCCCTGGGCGGGGAGGTGTACTACGGAACCGTCGACGCCACACCACTTTTCGTGATGCTGCTGGCCGAGACCCGGCGCTGGGGTGCGTCGCCGGAGGCGGTGCAGACGCTGCTGCCGGCGGCGGACGCGGCCCTCGACTGGATGTCGCACTTCGGCGATCGCGACGGTGACGGCTTCGTCGAATATCAGCGCGCGACCGACCGCGGCCTGATCAACCAGGGCTGGAAGGACAGCTTCGACGGCATCAACGACGCGGCCGGACATCTCGCCCAGGCGCCGATCGCGCTGTGTGAGGTGCAGAGCTACGTCTACGCGGCGATCCTGGCCCGGGCCGAACTGGCCGAGGAATTCGGGCAGTCGGACAAGGCCGAGAAGCTGCGCGAACATGCCGCCGAATTGCGCACGAAATTCGCCGAAGCCTTCTGGATTCCCGAAAAGGGCTGGTATGCGGTCGCTTTGGACGGTAACAAGCGCCGCGTCGATGCGCTCACCAGCAATGTCGGGCATTGCCTGTGGTCGGGCATCGTGACCGACGACCACGCCGAACAACTTGTGCACCATCTGGCGACCGCGGAGATGGACTCCGGATTCGGTTTGCGCACACTGTCTTCCGGGATGGGCGCGTTCAATCCGATGAGCTATCACAACGGTTCGGTCTGGCCGCACGACACCGCCATCGCGGTCGCCGGTCTGCTGCGTTACCGCCACATCCCGGGCGCGGTCGGGCTGGCCACCCGGTTGTCCAACGGATTACTCGACGCCGCAACCGCTTTCGGCGGCCGGCTGCCCGAGTTGTTCTGTGGTTTTCAGCGCTCCCGCTTCTCGGCGCCGGTGCCGTATCCGACCTCCTGTTCCCCGCAGGCCTGGGCCAGCGCCGCGCCGCTGTTGCTGGTCCGTTCGTTCTTGGGGCTCGAACCCGACGTGCCGCACCGCACGGTGACCGTCCTGCCGCACGTCCCCGCGCGCTGGGGCAGGGTAGAGCTCACCGATCTGCGCCTCGGCGGAACGGCGGTGGATCTGGCGGTGGACGGTGAGCAGGTGACCGCCGCCAACCTGCCCGAGGATTGGCGGCTGATCACCCACTGACCTCACAGACTTACGCGCTGGTCCTCGGGCAGGAAGAGCTTGTCCGAGGGCTGGACGCCGAAGGTCGCGTAGAACTCCGGCAGATTGCGCACCACCTGGTTGCAACGGAATTCGCCGGGGGAGTGCGGATCCGTGGCAACCTGCTGTTCGAGCGACTGCTGGGTCTGCTTCTCCCGCCAATTGCGGCCCCAGGACTGGAACATCGGGGTGTAGTCGGGCGTGTTGCGGCCGTTCTTGGCTTCCTCGATGCGGAAGGCGGCCAGCGCGATCATCAGCCCGCGCAGGTCGGCGAGGTTCTCGCCGACGGTCAGCTGGCCGTTGACGTGATCGCTGGGCGGCAGTCCCTCGGGCACCAGGGCGTTGTACTGATCGATCAGCTGCTTCGTCTTGGCCTCGAAGGCGGCCCGGTCCTCCGGGGTCCACCAGTCCTCGCGATTGCCGTCGCCGTTGTACTTCGAGCCCTGGTCGTCGAAGCCGTGCCCGATCTCGTGGCCGATGGTCGCGCCGATAGCACCGTAGTTCACCGCCGGTTCGGCGTCGGTGTCGAAGAACGGGGCCTGCAGAATCGCGGCCGGGAAGTTGATGGAATTGGAGGTTGCCTCGTAGTAGGCGTTGACGGTCTGCGGCGACATACCCCATTCGGCCTTGTCCACCGGCGTCCCCAGCTTGTCCATCGAACGCTTCGCCTCGAAAGCCTCGATGGCGAGCAGGGATTCGACCAGCCGGCCGCGGGTGACCTTCAGCTTCGAATAGTCCACCCACTTGTCGGGGTAGCCGATCTTGACCGTGATCTTGTCCAGTTTCGCGATCGCGGCCTCGCGGGTCCGCGGCGACATCCACGACGAGTTGCGGAAGTTGTCGCGGTAGGCGGCCAGCAGATTGTCGACCAGCTCCTTGGCGCGCGTCTTCGCCTGCGGCGGAAAGTATTTCGCCGCGTACAACTTGCCCAGCTGCTCACCGAGATTGGCGTCGACCACCGCGACCGCCGACTTCCACAGCTCCGGGCGCTGCTCGATCCCGCTGGTGGCCTTCAGGAAATCGAAATTCGCGTCCGACAGGTCCTTGTTCATGTACTTGGCGTATTTGCGCAGCAGGCTGAGCTTCAGCCATTCCCGCCAGGTGTTGATATCCACCTCGGTCCACAGCTGCCCGGCCGCGGTGACGAACGACGGTTCGCCGACGACCATCTTCCCGAACAGCTCCTTGGGCCGGTCGGTGCTGCCGGCCAGCCACGGCTCCCAGTCGAAACCCGGTGCCAGCGTGGTCATCTCGTTCCACGCCAGGAGGTTGTAGGTGGCATCGGAGTCGCGGGTGCGCACGTTGTCCCAGTAACCGGCGGCGATGCGCTTCTCGAGATCCAGTGTGCGTTCGGCGGCGCCGTCCGGATCGGGCAGGCCGGCGCCGGTCGCCAGTTTGTGCAGCAGCGTCTGGTACGCCGAAAGATATTGCGCGAATTCGGGTTTCCGGTAGTACTGCTCGCTCATTCCGAGACCGGACTGGCCCACGGACGGAATGTAGGCATTCGAATTCTTGCGGTCGATACTCACACCGAGCCCGATCAGGCCGCCCAGCGGCAGCGCGCCCATGACCTTCGCGAGATCGGCCTTGGTCTGCGCCCCGTCGATCCGCGCGAACAGCGGTTGCAGCGGGGTGGTGCCGAGCTTCTCGAGTGTGTCGAGATCCATCCGCGCGTCGTAGAGGTCGCGGATCTGCTGGCCCTCCGATCCGTCCTTCGGATCGTGGATTCCGTCGATGACCTCGCGCAGCTGCCCTTCGACCCGATCGGACACCTCGGCGAAGGTGCCGTAGGAGACCTTGTCCGGCGGCAGCTGGTAGGTGCGCAGCCAGGCGCCGTTGATATTGCGGTACAGATCGTCCTGCGGCCGCACCGCGGGATCGACGCCCGACAGATCGGGGCCGGTGAGGGGTTTCGGCTTCGCGTCGTCGCTGTTGCACGCCACCAGGGCGGTGGCCACCGGCACCGCGCCGAGGGCGATCAGGAACGAGCGGCGACCCAGGCGGACCTGGCGACCGGACGATGTCACAGAAAATCCTCTCCCCGACTCATCGTGCACCTGCGCGACGACCGTCACGGCGGCTCCACGCGGAGGCCGGGCCGGTTGCGTCCGTGAGAGGCTAACCGAACCTGCTGAGACTCGGCTGAGTTCGGCCGCCACCCGTGGGGTGGCCGTGCCGGACCCCGTTCGACCCTGATTTGGGCGCGACCTGCGGCTTCGCTACACTTGTCGGGTTGCCTGCGGGTATTGTGCCCGCACTTCGGCCGCGAACCCACAGTGGTTGATCCTTCCGATCATGCAAAACCGCTGGCAGGCGCTGCCCCGCTGAGCTTGCGGGAGCGGGCCGTCAAGGTCCGTCGAAGGGCAACTGACCATGCCCGTCGGGTCGGTAATCCGGCGTGCATTACGTCCAGGTCTAGGAGGAGCTGAAGTGATTCAGCAGGAGTCGCGACTGCGCGTCGCCGACAACACGGGTGCCAAGGAGATTCTGTGCATCCGCGTGCTCGGCGGGTCGTCGCGTCGCTATGCCGGTATCGGCGACGTCATCGTCGCCACCGTCAAGGACGCCATCCCCGGCGGCAACGTCAAGAAGGGTGACGTCGTCAAGGCGGTCGTCGTGCGCACCGTCAAGGAGCGTCGTCGTCCGGACGGCTCGTACATCAAGTTCGACGAGAACGCCGCGGTGCTGATCAAGGCGGACAACGATCCGCGTGGCACCCGCATCTTCGGCCCCGTCGGCCGCGAGCTGCGTGACAAGCGGTTCATGAAGATCGTTTCGCTGGCCCCGGAGGTGCTCTGACATGAAGGTGCACAAGGGCGACACCGTGATCGTCGTCTCGGGTAAGGACAAGGGCGCCAAGGGCAAGGTCATCCAGGCCTACCCGGCGACCGACAAGGTCCTGGTCGAGGGCGTGAACCGGATCAAGAAGCACGTCGCGAACTCCGCGAACCAGCGCGGCGCCAGCTCCGGCGGCATCGTGACCCAGGAGGCGCCCATCCACGTGTCCAACGTGATGGTTGTCGACTCCGACGGCAAGCCGACCCGGGTGGGTTACCGCACCGACGAGACCGGCAAGCGGGTGCGCATCTCCCGTCGCAACGGGAAGGACATCTGAGCATGACCACGTCTGAAAAGATTCAGCCCCGCCTGAAGCTGCGCTACCGCGCGGAGATCAAGGACGCGCTGAACAACGAGTTCAACTACGCCAACGTGATGCAGATCCCGGGCGTGGTGAAGGTCGTCGTCAACATGGGTGTCGGTGACGCCGCCCGCGACGCCAAGCTGATCAACGGCGCCGTCAACGACCTGGCCCTGATCACCGGTCAGAAGCCGGAGATCCGCAAGGCCCGCAAGTCCATCGCGCAGTTCAAGCTGCGTGAGGGTATGCCGATCGGTGCGCGCGTCACGCTGCGCGGCGACCGCATGTGGGAGTTCCTGGACCGCCTGGTGTCCATCGCGCTGCCCCGTATCCGCGACTTCCGCGGCCTGTCGCCGAAGCAGTTCGACGGCAACGGCAACTACACGTTCGGCCTGAGCGAGCAGTCGATGTTCCACGAGATCGACGTGGACTCCATCGACCGTCCGCGCGGTATGGACATCACGGTCGTCACTACCGCGACCAACGATGAGGAGGGCCGCGCCCTGCTCAAGCACCTCGGCTTCCCGTTCAAGGAGAACTGAGCACATGGCTAAGAAAGCTCTCGTCAACAAGGCCGCCGCGAAGCCGAAGTTCGCCGTGCGTGGCTACACCCGCTGCCAGCGCTGCGGCCGCCCCCGCGCGGTCTACCGCAAGTTCGGCCTGTGCCGCGTCTGCGTCCGTGAGATGGCGCACCGCGGCGAGCTGCCGGGCGTGCACAAGAGCTCCTGGTGAGCCGGCGCTGCTGACGCAGCGCCCGCGCTGAGCGCGACAATCGAATCGAGAAAGGGTACGGACTCATCCGAGTCCGTACCCTTTCTTGCGTTGGAGGACTTCGTCTTCGCACACGAGAGTCTGGCAGACATTGAACATGAACGCTCCTTATTTAAGGTTATGGGCTAACCTTAAATAAGGAGGTGCAATGGCCAAGGTTGTTCGGCAACACTGGACCGGCAATCTCGATGCCGGCTTGTCTCGCCGAGATCGCAGCTCAGGTAGTTATGAGGCGTATGTGCCCGATCGTTTGGTCGGCCGGTCCATTGTGCTCGAAAGTGACACCGCCGCTGATGTTGTCGACGCGGAAGTCGCTGTCCGCCGCCTCGATTCCGAGGCCAGCGCACTCGTCGAAACGGAGGTGTTGTCGCGGCTGCTACTGAGAGCGGAGGCCATCGCGTCGTCCCGGATCGAAGGATTGGAGATCGGGGCTCGTCGACTGTTGCGAGCCGACGCGGCCCGGCAATTGGAGGGTGCTTCCGGTGATGTGACGGCTGTCGAAGTGCTGGCCAATATCGATGCCATGGCGGTGGCGGCCGATGCTGTCGAACCCGGTGAGCCGATTACCCAGGACATACTTCTGAAGGTTCATCGCCGTCTGTTCGCTGGAACCACTCTCGCATCGCACGGCGGGCAGTTGCGCGTGATGCAGAACTGGATCGGTGGCAGCTCATTCAATCCCTGTTCGGCGGTGTTCGTTCCCCCGCCGCCCGAATACGTCCCTGGATTGATCGAGGATCTGATCGACTTCTGCAATACAGATGATCTGCCGGCTGTCGCGCAGGCCGCGATCGCGCACGCTCAGTTCGAAACGATCCACCCGTTCATCGATGGAAACGGAAGAACCGGCCGAGCATTGATCCACCTGATCCTGCGTCGCCGCGGGGTCGCAGAGCAGGTGGTCGCCCCGGTGTCATTGGTGCTTGCCACCTGGAGCGACAGTTACGTCGACGGGCTGACGAAATTCCGGTATATCGGTTCCCCTGAGTCGGCGCAGGCTGTATCGGGTCTGAACATCTGGGTCGCGCGTTTTGCGGCGGCCTGTTCCCGGGCGGCCGCGGATGCCACGCTTTTCGAGGCGTCGGCCGCTGACCTCCAGCAGTCGTGGCGCGCGCGAGTGGCTCCCGTGCGAGCGAACTCCGCGTTGGATTTGCTCCTCGGCAGATTGATCGGGATGCCGATCCTCACGACCACCACTGCGGCATCGCTGATCGGACGGAGTTTTCCCGCCACGAACGCCGCCATCGAGCGCCTCGTCGCCGCAGGCATCCTACGGCAGGTGACCGTGGGCCGCCGTAATCGCGCCTTCGAAGCACCCGAGGCGATCACTGCATTCACTGCTCTCGAACGGAGGCTGGCGAGTCCACAAGGCGACACCCGGGTTTCGGATCCGTCGCGACCGGTGCCGCGCCGGACGCAACGTCGCTGATATCGGCTTCGGTGTCGAAACCGTTGTCCAGGAGAGCTTTTCAATGTTGTGAGATCTGTCTGCCTGTTGCTGTTGAGGAGAGTGGGGCCGAAAGTCCCGGTTTATCAATGCCGTTCGCGTCCTTCTCACTGCTGGCAACGAATCGCCGACGCAGTTCATATCGCACGGCTACCTTGTCCACCGCTCGGCTGTCGATGGAATGGGGAAGTGCGTGACGGAATTCGATGAACTCGTGCAGTTGCTGGGCGCTCCGGCGCCGCGGCGCGCGGCCGGCGATTGGGCGGAGGTCGAGAAGTATGTGGGCGCCGCGTTGCCCAGTGACTTCAAGGCTTTTCTCGATGCCTACGGCAGCGGGGTGATTTCCGGAGAGCTTGCCGTCTTTCATCCGCAGGGACCGAGTCCGCTGCTGGAGCGCATGCAGCTCATCCACGAAACGTTCGGCGAATTGCGAGAAGACGATCCCGACGACGTGCCGTATCCGATTCACCCCGAGCCGGGGGGTCTCATTTCCTGGGGCTACGACCACAGCGGCGACGAACATTTCTTCCTGCCCTGTGATCCGGACCCGGAGCGTTGGAAGGTCGTGACGATGGTGCACGAGGTCGGCACCGAGGTCTTCGACGGACCGTTCACCGGATTCGTGCTTCGCTTCGTCGACCGGCTGCGTAATCCCGAACCCCGGGACGTCGCCGGTCCCGACGAGTTGACGTTCTTGGAGCCGGAGGATGTGGCGGAGTTGATCGCCGACAGGGCGATTCAGCCGAGCTTCGCACCGTTCTGACCCGAGCCGAAGCGCGGCGGAGTGCGGCGCGCTGTGACGAAGTCGGTGGTGGTCACCCCGATTTTGCCCGCTCATACCGCTCGCCTACACTAGACCGGTTGCTCGGGCACCCTCGTGCCCATATGCGTGCGCGTTGCTCCGGGTGACAGCATTCCAATCCGGTCGGCAACGGTGTCGGCCGGACCAGCCGAAATTGTCGTAGGCCCACGACCGCCCCGCGTGACGGTGCTGTATGGGAACCGCGGCGAGAAAGGTAACGGTCAACACATGACCATGACTGATCCGATCGCAGACTTTCTGACCCGTCTGCGCAACGCCAACTCGGCGTACCACGATCAGGTGAAGGCTCCGCACTCGAAGCTCAAGGCGAACATCGCCGAGATCCTCAAGCGCGAGGGCTACATCGCCGACTACCGCACCGAGGATGCGCCCGTCGGCCAGACCCTGATCGTCGACCTGAAGTACGGCCAGAGCCGGGAACGCAGCCTGCAGGGTGTGCGCCGCGTCTCGAAGCCGGGTCTGCGGGTGTACGCGAAATCCACCAACCTGCCCAAGGTGCTGGGCGGTCTGGGCGTGGCAATTATCTCCACGTCGAAGGGCCTGCTCACCGACCGTCAGGCCAAGCAGCAGGGTGTGGGCGGGGAAGTCCTCGCCTACGTCTGGTAAGGGAGGTAGGAACAATGTCGCGTATCGGTAAGAAGCCGATCTCGGTTCCCGCCGGCGTCGAGGTGACAATCGACGGCCAGCAGGTGTCGGTGAAGGGTCCGAAGGGCACCCTCTCGCACACCGTCGCCGAGCCGATCACCGTCACCAAGGCCGAGAACGGTGAGCTGGAGGTGGGCCGTCCGGACGACGAGCGCCGCAACCGCTCGCTGCACGGCCTGAGCCGCACCCTGATCAACAACATGATCGTCGGCGTGACCCAGGGCTACGAGAAGAAGATGGAAATCTTCGGCGTCGGTTACCGCGTGCAGCAGAAGGGTTCGAACCTCGAGTTCGCCCTCGGCTACAGCCACCCGGTTCCGATCGAGGCCCCCGAGGGCATCACCTTCCAGGTCGAGGCCCCCACCAAGTTCTCGGTGTCCGGCATCGACAAGCAGAAGGTCGGCCAGATCGCCGCAGTGATCCACGGCCTGCGCAAGCCCGACCCGTACAAGGGCAAGGGCATCCGCTACGCCGGTGAGGTCGTTCGCCGCAAGGTCGGAAAGACGGGTAAGTAAGCCATGGCACAAACTGAAGCTCAGAAAGCCGCCCGCCAGCCGGTCGGCAAGGATGCGTCGACTCGTCGCCGGGTGTCGAAGACCCGTCGGCACTTCCGTCTGCGCAAGAAGGTCCTCGGCACCGCCGAGCGTCCGCGTCTGGTCGTGTTCCGCTCCTCGCGGCATCTGCACGCCCAGGTGATCGACGACTCCGTCGGTAAGACCGTCGCCTCCGCGTCCTCGATCGAGGCCGATGTGCGCGCGCTCGACGGTGACAAGTCGGCGAAGGGCAAGAAGGTCGGCGAGCTGCTGGCCGCCCGCGCGAAGGCCGCCGGTGTGGAGGCCGTGGTGTTCGACCGCGGTGGCCACGACTACCACGGCCGCATCGCCGCTCTGGCCGATGCCGCTCGTGAAGGTGGGTTGAAGTTCTGATGCAGATTCAGCTCATGGACCGAATGACCCTGAACGGAAGGAACGTCTGATGCCGGGACGTCAGCGGCGTGACGGCGGCAGCGGACCCGCCGGACAGAACAGCAACGAGCGCGATCAGCGCGGCGGTGGCCGCGACCGTCGCGGCGGCGGTGACCGTCGCGACAATGCCGCCGAGAAGAACCAGCTCGAGCGCGTCGTCGCGATCAACCGCGTCTCCAAGGTCGTGAAGGGTGGTCGTCGCTTCAGCTTCACCGCCCTGGTGATCGTGGGCGACGGCAACGGCCTGGTCGGTGTCGGATACGGCAAGGCCAAGGAAGTTCCCGCGGCCATCCAGAAGGGTGTCGAGGAAGCTCGCAAGGGCTTCTTCCGCGTCCCGATGATCGGCAGCACCATCACGCACCCGGTGCAGGGTGAGGCTGCCGCCGGTGTCGTCATGCTGCGTCCGGCCTCGCCCGGTACCGGTGTGATCGCCGGTGGTGCGGCGCGTGCCGTGCTGGAGTGCGCCGGTATCCACGACATCCTGGCCAAGTCGCTCGGTAGCGACAACGCCATCAACGTCGTGCACGCGACCGTCGCTGCCCTGAAGATGCTGCAGCGTCCGGAGGAGGTGGCCGCTCGTCGCGGTCTGCCGATCGAGGACGTTGCCCCGGCGGGCATGCTGCGTGCGCGTGCCGGACAGGGAGTCTGACATGGCACAGCTCAAGGTGACCCAGATCAAGTCCACGATCGGCGCCAAGAAGAATCAGCGGGAGTCGCTTCGCACCCTCGGCCTGCGCGGTATCCGCCAGACCGTGGTCCGCGAGGACAACGCCCAGAACCGCGGGCTGATCAACGTCGTGCGCCACCTCGTTTCCGTTGAGGAGGAAACCGCATGACCCCCATCAAGCTCCACCACCTGCGGCCAGCCCCGGGCGCCAAGACCGAGAAGATCCGTGTGGGTCGCGGTGAAGGCTCCAAGGGTAAGACCGCCGGTCGCGGTACCAAGGGTACGAAGGCTCGCAAGAACGTGCCGGCCCGTTTCGAGGGCGGCCAGATGCCGATCCACATGCGCCTGCCGAAGCTGAAGGGGTTCACCAACCCGTTCCGCGTCGAGTACCAGGTCGTGAACGTCGGCGATATCGCGCGGCTGTTCCCGCAGGGCGGCACCATCGGCAAGGACGAGCTCGTCGCTGCCGGTGCTGTGCGCAAGAACCAGTTGGTGAAGGTGCTCGGCGAGGGTGAAATCGGTGTGGCCGTTCAGGTCAGCGCCGACAAGTTCTCCGGCTCCGCCAAGGAGAAGATCACCGCCGCCGGTGGTACCGCCACCGAACTGGGCTGACAGTTACTGGTAATACAGTCGGGGCGCCGGACGGGTGAGAGCCCGTCCGGCGTCGCTGTTAGAGTTCAAGTGTTGTCTGCCAACCAGTCTGCCCCGTCGTCGTGGCACAGGACCGGCCCTGCCCTGTAGGGCACCGGTATGTGCCGAGGTGACGGAAGTGGGCGTGACCCCCGTGTCGTCAGCCAGGAGGATCTGTGCTTTCCGCCTTCGTGTCGGCCTTCCGGACCCCGGACTTGCGGCGGAAGATTCTCTTCACGCTGGGCCTGATCGCGCTGTACCGCGTCGGCGCCTCGCTACCGTCGCCCGGCGTCGACTACAAGGCGATCCGCCATTGCATCGACGTCGTCTCCGGCGGTGAAAATGCCGGCATCTACCAGCTGATCAATCTGTTCTCCGGTGGTGCGCTGCTGCAGCTGTCGGTGTTCGCGATCGGGATCATGCCCTACATCACCGCGAGCATCATCATCCAGCTGCTGACGGTGGTCATTCCGCGGTTCGAGGAACTGCGAAAAGAAGGCCAGTCCGGCCAGAACAAGATGACGCAATACACGCGTTATCTGTCGATCGCGTTGGCGATTCTGCAGGCCACCGGTCTGGTGGCGCTCGCCTCGCGCGGCCAGCTGCTGCGCGGCTGCCCCGACGAGATCCTGGCCGACACCAGCATCTTCGGCATGATCATCATCGTGCTGGTGATGACCGCCGGCGCGGCGCTGGTGATGTGGTTCGGCGAGCAGATCACCGAGCGCGGTATCGGCAACGGTATGTCGCTGCTGATCTTCGCCGGTATCGCCGCCCGCATCCCGAGCGAGGGCAAGCAGATCCTCGACAGCAAGGGCGGCCTGATCTTCGGGCTGGTGTGTGTCGCCGCCTTCGTGGTGATCGTCGGCGTGATCTTCGTCGAACAGGGCCAGCGCCGAATACCGGTGCAGTACGCCAAGCGCGTGGTCGGCCGCAAGATGTACGGCGGGTCGTCGACCTATCTACCGCTGAAGGTCAACCAGGCCGGTGTGATCCCGGTGATCTTCGCGTCCTCGCTGCTGTATCTGCCGAATCTGGTCGCCCAGCTGACCCAGTCCTCCAACTCCGACAGCTGGTGGCAGAAGATCATCCAGAAGTATCTGGTGAACCCGGGTAACCCGGTGTACGTCCTGATCTACTTCGCGTTGATCGTGTTCTTCACCTACTTCTACGTCGCGATCACCTTCAACCCGGAGGAACGCGCGGACGAGATGAAGAAGTTCGGTGGCTTCATTCCCGGTTACCGTCCGGGTAAGCCGACCGCCGACTATCTGAACTATGTACTGAGCCGAATCACCCTCCCCGGTTCGATCTACCTCGGTGCTGTTGCCGTATTGCCCAACCTGCTGTTGCACATCGGTGCCGGCGGTGGCGGTTCGAACTTCCTGCCGTTCGGAGGCACGTCGGTGCTGATCGTCGTGAGCGTCGGCCTCGATACGGTCAAACAGATCGAGAGCCAACTGATGAACAGAAATTACGAAGGGTTCCTCAAGTGAGACTCGTACTGCTCGGACCGCCGGGTGCTGGTAAAGGGACACAGGCCGAACTGCTGTCGGACAAGCTGGGTGTTCCGCACATCTCCACGGGGAATTTGTTCCGTGCGAACATCTCCCAGCAGACCCCGCTGGGCCGCGAGGCGCAGAAGTACCTCGACGCCGGCAACCTGGTGCCCAGTGATGTGACCAACCGCATGGTGGAGTCCCGCATCGCCGAGCCCGACGCCGTCAACGGATTCGTGCTCGACGGCTACCCGCGCACCGTCGACCAGGCCGAGGCCCTGGAGAAGATGCTCAAGGAGTCCGGTCACGCGCTGGACGCCGTGATCAGCTTCGAGGTGGCCACCGATGTGGTGGTCGAGCGGATGCGCGGCCGCGGCCGCGCCGACGACACCGAGGAAGTCATCCGCAACCGGATGCAGGTGTACCGCGACGAGACCGAACCGCTGCTGCAGCACTACGACGGCCTGGTCGTCTCGATCGACGGCGTGGGTGAGGTCGACGAGGTCAACGCCCGCGTGCTCCACGTTCTGGGTCGCTGAGGCGAATGGTTTTCGGCCTCAAGCAGAAGAAGGTGGTGCCGTTCCGCACCGCCGGTGAGCTCGATGCCATGGCCGCGGCCGGCGCGATCGTCGGCCGTGCGCTGGTTGCCGTGCGTACGGCCGCCAAGCCCGGGGTGTCGACCTGGGAATTGGACGAAGTCGCCGAGCAGACCATTCGCGAGGCGGGCGCCGTCCCGTCCTTCAAGGGCTATCACGGCTTCCCGGGATCGATCTGCTCGTCGGTGAACGACCGTGTGGTGCACGGGATTCCGTCGAAGGACGAGGTGCTCGCCGAGGGCGATCTGGTCTCCATCGACTGCGGCGCGATTCTCGAGGGCTGGCACGGCGATTCGGCGTGGACGTTCGGCATCGGTGAGGTCATCGAGGCCGATCGGCTGCTCAGCGAGGCCACCCGGCTGTCGATGGACGCCGGTATCGCGGCCATGCTGCCGGGCAATCGCCTGACCGACGTCTCGCACGCGATCGAGCTGGGGACGCGCGCCGCGGAGAAGGAGCACGGCCGCGCCTACGGCATCGTGGACGGGTACGGCGGACACGGCATCGGCCGCCAGATGCATATGGATCCGTTCCTCGCCAACGAGGGCGCGCCCGGACGTGGCCCGAAACTCGTGGTCGGTTCGGTGCTGGCGATCGAGCCGATGTTGACTCTCGGCACCACGGAAACGACTGTGCTGGACGATGATTGGACCGTCGTTACCACCGACGGCAGTCGCGCCGCGCACTGGGAGCACACGGTAGCGGTCACCGAGGACGGTCCGCGGATCCTGACCGTTCGACCCGAGTAATTCGTTTCGCGACGCACCCGTGGCCTCGTCGGCGCGGGTGCGTCGTGCTGTCTGCGGGCTGTTACGCCGTGCGTCCCGTCATGGTGGTGAGCGGAACCACGCCGGTCCAGCCGCACGGGCGGTCGCAACTGGCGACGACGGTGGGCGCCCCGGCGAAATCGGCGGAAGCCCGTGCGGGATAACCGCATTCGGGACATTTGCCGAAGTAGTCGAGAACCTCGTGCATTCCGGGGTTCATGGCGATACTGCGTTCGGTCACGGGCCCTCCTCACAGTCGGCGCACGGAGTCGAGACCGCACGTGGGGATGAATATCTGCTGGTCGAGAACCTAACTCTCGGGCCGGTCCGATCGTTCCGTTCCGGGTTGCGCATTGGACATCTCACAAGCGGTGCGGCGAGGCGCTGCGGGTGTGCCACAGCTACCCGGCGCCGCCGTCGCCCGCCCGACCCGGGTGCACGGCGGTAGCCGACACTGAATTTCCTTGGGCGCCACCGGATATTCAATCTGGTGTGCTGTTGTTGCTACTGCGCGCGTCGACGGTGGAGGTGGCAGTGGTCAACGAACGGCTCCATGCCGACATGATGACGGTGCTCGAGGGGCTCGACGAGCAATTGCGCGGCATCGCCGAGATCCAGTTGCGACGCTCCCGGCTGACGGCCACGGCGAACACCTGTGAGCAGCGAATCCAGGTGACCGTCAATGCCGACGGACTGCTCATCGACACGAAGTTCGCCGACGATATCGCGGATCTGACCTATGACGAGATCGCCGCGGGGATGACCGCGGCGGTGCAGCAGGCCGCGGCGGAGGTGCTGCGACTCGGCGCCGAACTGATGCAGCCGCTGCGCGAGCGGAAGCTGCAATTGCCGAAATTGTCGGAATTCGTCGAGGGCGCACCGGATCTCGGGCAGATGATGCCGACCGCGCCACCGGCGCCGACCCGGATCGAGGATTATCGCGACGTTCCGCCCGCGCATCCGGTAGACGGCAGCGCGCACCGCTCGATGGTGTCCGACGAGGACTGATCCCCCGTGAGCCTGTACCTGCCCCCGCCCGTACGTCCGATCGCCTGGGTTGCCGGCGCCAGCTGGCCCGACGGTGACGAAGACAAGATGTGGGCGGTTTCGCGGGCCTGGGAGCAGGCGTCCAAGGATCTCGCGGCGCAGGTTCCCGGTATCGAGAGCGCGAAAACAGCGGCGATGGCGGCATTTCCGGCCGGGGATGCCGCCGATCAGATCGGCAAGTTGTTCGATGCCTTTCTGCAGGGTGACCAGTCGCTCGCGACGCTGGCCGAATCGTTCAAGACCATCAGCGATTCGACCTTCGACGTCGGCACCGAACTGCAGTCGGCGAAGATCAACATCATCGTCTCGCTGTGCATTCTGCTGGTCGAGATCGCCTGGGCGTGGCTGTTCCCGCCGACCGCGCCGGCGGTGGAGGCCGCCGCGATCGGCACCACCCGATCGATCGTGAAATTCATCGCCGACGCACTGCAGAATGCGCTCGAACGTGCCTGGGCGAAACTGGGATTCGCCACCCGCGGCGAACTCAACGGCGCCTCGCGGTACTGGTTCAAGCACATCCTCTCCGCCGATACCTGGAAGGGGATGAAGGGGCAGACCTGGAAGTACAAGGCCAAGACGATTCTGCCCACGGCCAAGGGCATGGGCGTCTATACGCTGAAATTCGGTGAGGGCGCGCTCTGGGCTCCGGTGACCAATGCGATCGTGCAGGGCGCGCAGATCGCGGACGGTAAGCGGCACGGATTCAACTGGAAGGAATTCGGCGCCTCCTGGGCGGCCTCGGCGTTGAGCACCATTCCCAGCCGCGAACTCGGCCGGTACATGGGCTTCGGGATCGGCAATCTCGACAAGAAATTCGGCGGTGCGATCACCAATATGCCGTTCCGGTCCGGAATGTTCCTGCAAGGTGCGACGATCGGTGCCACGGCCGGTGTCTTCGGCAACATATTCGGCAATATCGGCGCGGGTGCGGTGACCGGTGATATCGCGGGCGCGTTCGCGGGACCGGAAGGCTGGGTAGGTAGTGCGGCCCGCGGCGGAATGGTCGGCGGTATGCGCGGTCTGGGAACGAAGACGACCACCAATACCGAGGGCGACCCGAGATTCAACCTCTGGATGAATGCGAAGGCGCCCTGGGCCCCGCCGAAGACGCCACCCACGAACAATCCGCTGACGCCGCGACCGGTGCTGGGACAGACCGAGGCGGCGTCGACGACGAATACCTCGACGACGAACGGCGGAAACCACCAGCAAGGTGGTGGTTTCCGGGATCCGTCCGATCCGAATTACATGACGCCGTCGCGTCCGGCGCCGCAGCCACCGGTGAACGGCGGACAGCAAGGTGGTGGTTTCCGGGATCCCTCGGATCCGAATTACATGGTGCCGTCGCGCCCGGCCCCCGCACCGCCGACGCACGCAGCGGGGGCGGGCGGACAATCAGGAACGGGCGGAACGCATTCGGGCCCAGCGGGTTTCGGTGGACAGCATCAGTCGACGTCCACAGCGGGTGGTGGTTTTCGGGATCCGTCGGATCCGAATTACATGACGCCGTCGCGTCCGGCGCCGCAGCCGCCGGTGAATGGTGGGCAGGGTGGTGGTGGTTTCCGTGATCCGTCGGATCCGAACTATATGGTGCCGTCGCGTCCGGCTCCTGCGCCGCCGGTGAATGGTGGGCAGGGCGGTGGTGGTTTTCGGGATCCGTCGGATCCGAATTACATGACGCCGTCGCGTCCCGCTCCGCAGCCGCCGGTGAATGGTGGGCAGGGGGGCGGTGGTTTCCGTTCGCCCTCGGATCCGAACTACATGACGCCGTCGCGCCCGGCCCCCGCCCCGCCGGTAAGCGGTGGTGACGGATCGGTGCCGCATCCGATCGGCAATTCCGCGGGCGCGGCCCCCGGCTCTCGCCCGGCGCCTGCCATCAACGCTGCGCCGGTGGCTAATTCGAGCAATCCGCCGAATTTCTCCCGGCCGTTCACGCAGCCGGGTGGGTCGGGGGGCGGGCCGGTGAGCTCGTCGTCGGCGCCGGTTCACGCTGCGCCGGTGGGGAATTCGACGGGCGATCCGAGTGGCCCGCCGAACTTTTCCAGACCGTTCACACAGCAAGGCCCGCCGACTGCCCCGGTGTCGAATCCCTCCACCGGAGGGCAGGGCGGTGGCTTCCGGGATCCGTCGGATCCGAACTATATGACTCCGTCGCGTCCGGCGCCGCAGCCGCCGGTGAATGGTGGGCAGGGTGGTGTTTTCCGGGATCCGTCGGATCCGAATTACATGACGCCGTCGCGTCCCGCACCGGCGCCGCCGGTCGGTGGTGGTTTCCGGGACCCGTCGGACCCGAATTACATGACCCCGTCGCGTCCGGCGCCGGCTCCGCCCCCGCCCGCTGACCCGGATGAGCCGAAGGATCCGGGGAGGCCGTTGGGGCCGGGCAAGGATTATCGCGCGAAGTCGCGGCCGAAGAAGGTGCCGGACATCGGTCCGATGCCGGCGCATTACGACGCCCCGGACGCACCGGGCGAGGAAGCGTGGCTGGACGCGGCCGATCCTCCGCCCGCGCCGCGCGCGGCGGCCTCGGACGATCCGGGCGCGAGCGATCCGGGTGGGGGCGACCCGAATGTCGACAAGCCGTTCCAGATGTAGGCACACAGGTAGGGACTGACAATGGCGGAGAAGATCGAGGTGGATGTCGACGCGCTGACCAGAGCCGCCGACCTGCCCGAGGAAGTCTCACACAAGGTTCGGGGCGTGATCGACACCCTGCACAGCACGCTGGCCGGAATCGAGAACGACTCCACCAACCAGCCGTGGGGAAACGACAAGTCCGGCAAGAAGTTCGCCGACGGCGACAAGGGATACAAGGCGACGCGGGCCAATATGGTCGACGGCGGCTACAGCATGGCCGATGCCCTGTTCCAATTCGCCGAGGGTGAGCGGTCGGCCGCCGACCAGTTCAGAGCCGCCGAACAAGGTTCGACCCAAGGCCTCGGAGGCTGATCATGACGTTGCCGAATGCGGATACCACCGAATGGACCCAAATTCTGGGTGCGGCGAATTCCGGTGTGCTGCAGTTCGATACGAAGGACATCAAGGCCGCCACCGATGCCGCGGCGCAGCTGATCGCCAATCTGGAAGCACTGGCGCAATCGGTCCACGACACCCGCGCGCACGAGGTCGGCGCCTTCAGTATTCTGCAGTCCAGCCGCGATCTGGCCGGTGTCTACAGCAATCACGGTGCGGCACTGTACAACTCGCTGATGACCCACGCGAATGTGGTCCGCGATCAGTTCGACACCTTCGTCGCCGCGGGGAAGACCTTCGCGGCGCACGAGCACAGTTCGACGTTCAATTTCGACACGCTGGCCAAACCCAAGGACGTCACCAGCAATGTGACGCCGCCGAAACTCTCCTCGAACGGTGGGAGTCTGGTCGCCGACCTCAATCAGGATCTCGTCGACGACAGCTGGTCGATGCCGAGCTTCCCGGAGGCGATCCAGGGCTACGGCGGTAAGACCGATTCGGTCACCATCAATATCGAGAACCCGGACAGTCTGGACTGGGACCAGATGATCCAGCTGGGGCAGACGATTCACGCCCAGCCGCCGATGGATCTGTCCGGATTCTGGGATTCGATGTCGAAGCTGCTCTCCAGCAATATGGCAACCTACGCGGACCAGATCGCGAAGTTGCAGGCCAGCTGGACCGGTACCGCGTCGGCCGCGGCGGTGACCGCCGTGCGCAATTACAGGGACAGTACGCAGGATCTGATCGACGCCATCAAGGTGACCGGTGCCAGTCTGCGGTACACCAGCGACTGGCTCGAGGCCACGCGCAAGTCGATGCCCACTCCCGGACAGCCGGAGAAGACGGGCTGCAAACATCACCACACCGACGAATACCGCGCGAATTACAAGAAGTACTACGCGGAACCGATGAAATCGACGATCTCGACGATTCCGACGATCGCCATTCCGGGCCAGGCGAGCGGGGGTAGCACGTCGGGTCGTGGATCCGGGTCGGGCAGCGGCTCGGGCTCGGGTTCCGGCAGTGGTTCGGGCAGTGGTTCGGGTTCGGGCTACGGCAGTGGTTCGGGCTATGGGAGCGGTTCTGGATACGGCAGTGGTTCGGGTTACGGCAGCGGTTCTGGATACGGGAGCGGCTCGGGTTACGGCAGCGGATCCGGCTCCGGCAGCGGCTCGGGATATGACAGCGGTTCGGGTTACGGCTCCGGCAGCGGTTCGGGGTACGGGAGCGGCTCGGGTTACGGCAGTGGGTCGGGTTATGGCAGCGGCTCGGGTTACGGCAGTGGGTCGGGTAGTGGCGCCACATCGCAGCAGCTGCAGGAGGCCTACCAGCAGGGCTACCAGGCCGGATACGAAGAGGGTTCGCACAGTTCGGGTTCCGGCAGTGGCTCCGGCTACGGAGGCGGTTTCGGCAGTGGTTCGGGCTACGACAGTGGTTCCGGTTACGGCGGCGGATCCGGGTACGGCAGTGGCGACGGCTACGGGAGTGGCCAGGGCTATGGCGGCGGCCAAGGCTATGGCAGCGGCGAGGGCTACGGCAGCGGTTCCGACTACGGCTCGGGCTACGGAGGTGGCACGGGCGGCGGCTACGGAGGTGGTACGGGCGGCGGTTACGGCGCCGGATCCGGGGCGAGCTCGGGTTCGGGTCGCACCGGCAAGAGTTCGCCGATGCCGAGCAACTACGACAGCATGCCGGGCAGCGGCGAGTCCAACCAGCAACTCCCGAATCTGAGCGACCTGCTCAATTCCGCCGGACTCGGCGACACCGGCGGATCCTCCGGTGGCAGTTCCGGTCCCAGCAGCACGCCGTACTCCGGCCCGACCGGCAGTGGCACCGGCTCGTCGACCGGCACCGGATCCACCTCGGGGACGGGTTCGTCGTCGATTCCGTCGAGTCTCGGCAAGACCCAGCAGTCCGGGGCGGGCGCGGCCAAGAACGGTCAGCAGCAGCTGCCGTCACTCGACGATCTCCTGTCCGGCCTTGCGGGAGAACAGAATACGGAGGCCGGAACCGGCACCACCGGCGACAGCGCCGGTCAGACGGTGCCGTCCTTCGGTAATTCGGCGACGACGGGAAGTGCGAATCCGCAGGAGTCGCTGCTATCCGGCGGGACGGGCACCTCGAACCCGCTCGCGTCGCTGCTCGGAGGGAGCACAGGTGGCTCCAATCCGCTCGAATCGCTGCTCTCGGGCGGCGAACAGGCACTGAACCAGCTCGGGCAGACGGCCCACGACAGCCTGTCCGGCTTGGGGCAACTGCTCTCCGGCATTCCTGGATTCGACCAGTTGCTGGCGAGCAATCCGGATCTGCGTCATCTCCTGTCCGGTATCCCCGGTCTGGACCAGTTGGTCTCGGGATCGACCGGGGTGGACCAACTGCTCTCCGGCAATCCGGATCTGAGTCACCTGCTTTCCGGGATTCCCGGCCTGGATCAACTGTTGGCCGGTACGGGCGACACCGATCCGCTGCACTCGCTGGCGGAACGGCTGCGGGACCTCAGCCACACCCCGGGTATGGAGGGTCTGTCGGATATCGCGGCACAACTGGACCCCGGCGGCGACAGCGCCGGCGGGGGAGGCGCCGACGCCGGTGGTGGAGCCGGTGACGGTGGTGGAGCCGGTGGCGGTGTCGGGCCCGACGATGCGACACCGCCCCAGCAACTCGATCAACCGCGGCAACCGGACAAGTTCCCGCGCGCATCGCTACCGGCGGACGTCTCCACCTATGGTGCCGGACACCATGATTCGTACGATCAGCAGGCCGGTCAGCCCGGACAACCCGGCCAGCCCGGTATGGCGGGTACCCCGGCGTCGAGCGCGGGCAATTCCGGACCGCAGGGTCAGCACCGGCGGCCGAAATACCTGACGTCCACGGACTGGCTCGACGACGCGATGGGCGACACCCCGTTCCGGGTCAAGCCGGTGATCGAACCATGAACGAGGAAATGTGAACAGGTGGACCCTGACGGACCTGGAATTCAAGGTGTTGTGCGACACCCGATTCTTCGGTCTGGTGCCGTCGATGTTCAGCATCACCAGCCGCATCCCGTATCTGGACGACTACGAGCGCGAATGGCGTCGCATCCGAGCGGAGTTGGAGAACCGCGGTGACAGCGCCTTCGAGGCGATCGTGGACACCATGGTGCTGCCGGAGGTGCTGGTCGGCGGTGAGGCGTGGGAGGATTCGGATTTCGACAATCCGGACAAGCGGGTGCGCTTCTATGCCGGGCGGCTCGGCTCCCGCGGGTTCGTCGTGGTGCAGTTGCCGGGCGAAACCCTCAGACACGCCGAAGGTTTCACCATCACCGCCTGCGATCCGCGGGCGCTCGGTGAGACGGTCGTCGGACTGCTGCCGGCGGCCGGACCGGGTCGGCGTGGACCGATCGAGATCGAGATCGGCGAGCGCACCGGCCGGTCCTCCGGTGGCGGTTCGATGGTCGCCGACGACGATGACGACTACCGCGGGCTCACCAGTGCGGCCTTCTTCGACATTCCCGCGACCCACACCGGCACCGTTCGATTGACCCAGGGCAGATCGAAATTCGGTCCCCGCGGCCGCATCTCGGTGGCCCGGCTGTGGCGCGATCTGCCCGACGACGGTCGCTATGTGATTCCCCTGGAGGAACCGGCGCCGGTGGCCGTCGGGATGGGCTCGGCGGGACTGGCCGACTGGATCGACACCGAGGCCGAGCACATCGTGCAGCGGATGAACGACTATCAGGAGGTGGACGAGTGAGCGCGCCGCTCATGCCTCGAGCAGGAGCGTGACCGGCCCGTCGTTCACCAGTGACACCTGCATGTGCGCGCCGAAGCGGCCGGTCGCGACGGTGGCGCCGAGATCGCGTAGTGCGGCGGCGAATTCGCCGACCAGGGGTTCGGCGACCGATCCGGGTGCTGCGGCCGACCAGGAGGGCCGCCGGCCCTTCGCGGTATCGGCGTAGAGGGTGAACTGGCTGACCACCAGGATCGGCGCGCCCAGGTCGGCGGCCGAGCGCTCGCCCTCCAGAATGCGCAGGCGAAACAACTTGTCCGCCAGCGTCTTCGCAAGCGCGGCGGTATCGGTGCCGGTGACGCCCACCAGGGCGAGCAGGCCGTGCGGCACTCCCATCGCGGGCGGGTCGATCTCGCCCACCACCTCGTCGTCGACCGTGACCCGGGCCGAGCTGACGCGCTGTACCAGGATTCGCATGCCCTCCATCATCGGATACCGGCCGCCGCGGTGGGTTTCGCGGTGGCTTTCGGGACCGGCCACCCGGAGTTCACGTCGGCGCCACTGATGATTCTCCCGGGACTGCCATCGTCGAAGACCAGCGTCGACGGGCGCCGGCCGGCAGTGCGATGGAGGGACGGACGATGGCGGACGAGATCGAGGTCGAGGTGGCGAAACTCCGCACGGCCGCCGGGAAGACGCAGGATGTGCGTGACCACATCGAACAGGTGCTGACGAAACTGCAGGGTAAGACCACCGGCTACGGAAACTGCTGGGGGGACGACAGTCTGGGCAAGCAGTTCGCCGGCACCGGCAGCGGCGACGGCTACCTCGCCGCACACGACAACATGGTCACCGGCGCGCGCAACTTCTCCACCGCCTTCGAGAAGTTCTCCGACGGCCAGAACGACAGTGCCACCTATCTGGAGACCATGGAGCACGGCAACACCTACGGCTTCAAGTGATCGAACAGCCGCGGATCGAGCGCCCATGACGAACGAGCATATGAAGGCCGAGCTGGCGGGAATCATCGGCGAGGCCAAAGAGCAACTGCGCGTGATCGCCGAAATCCAGCGTGACCGTGCGGAATTGACCGGCACCGCGTCGGTGCGCAAGAACCGGGTGACGGTCAGCGTGAATGCCGACGGTACCGTCATCGAGACCAAATTCGGCGCCGGAATCGAGGATCTCAGTTATTCCGAGATCGCTCGGGCGGTGACCGAGGCTGCCCAGCAGGCGTCGAAGAATCTGGCGCAGCGGCATCGGGAACTGGTGGCGCCGCTGCAGGAACGCCGGGCCCGGTTGCCCAAACTCACCGATCTGATCGAGGGCATGCCCGATATGCGCCTGCCGACCGCACCGGAACCCTCACTGGCGCCGCCGGATTCACCGGATCGAACCGCCGCCTACGGCGAGGACGAGCTCCGGTTCGCGGATGCGGAGACCTATCCGGTCGAACCGGAACGCCGGGTCACCGACTCCAGTTGGTGACCCGGGGTAACAGCGCATGATCGAGTTTCCCAGCTGGCTCGAGTGGCTGGGTGCGGCCATCGGGATGGAGTGGCCGCACGGCAACGAAGACGATATGTGGTCGCTGGCAGGCGACTGGCACACCGCCGCCGGCGAACTGCGCGACATTCTGAGCCTGATGGACGACGCCAAGTCCGCGACCCTGGCCGCGTACCCGTCCGGCGACGGCCAGCAGCAGATGATCGACACCTTCGACAGCATGCGCCACGGCAAGGATTCGCTGGAGGCGCTGGCGGGATACTTCGATCAGGTCGGGGATTCGGTCTACGGCGGCGGTACGCAGATCGAATACACCAAGCTGATGTTCTATTCGACGCTGGTGATCACCGCCGCCGATATCGCCGCGGTGTGGATCTTCCCGCCGACGGCTCCCGCGGAGGAAGCGGGCATCATCGTCGCAACCCGTGTCGCCGTGCGGATGATGATGCGCCGGGTACTCGACGCGATGGCCGGTTGGGCGGGCCGGTTGGCCGAGAACGCGTTGGTGCGCTTCATGTTCCGCCATGTGCTGCTGAATGCGGCCCTCGGCGCGATCCAGGATTTCGCGGTGCAGCAGTGGCAGGTGTGGGAGGGGCACCGCAAGAGCATCGACTGGCAGCAGCTCGAGGTCACCACCTTCGCCGCGGGTGTCGGTGGCGCGGCCGGCGGCGCCTTCGGTGAGGCGATGGGCAAGAAGTTCGGCAACGCCTTCCGCAACGAGGTCGGCGACGTCACCTCGAAGTGGGGTGTCAATCTCACCCGCGCCGGGATCGGCGCCGGATCAGGCCTGGTCAACTCGGCGGCGGCCTTCGGGGGGTCGGTCGGTTGGCAGTTCGCCTCCGATCTGGCGCACGGTGATCTGGACACCGCGCTGAAGAATTTGAAGAATACGCACGTCGATTGGCGCATGTTCAGCGCCGGAGCGATCACCGGCGGGGCGTCGGCGGTGAATCACAATATGGCGCACAGCCATTTCGAGAACTCGCCGTTCTGGAAGCTGAACGCGCCGCGGCCGGATCTGGGCAATATCGGTGATCTGCACGGCTCCACCCACGACGGCACCGTGCCGAACGCCCATGTCGACCTGTCCAACAGCAATGGATCTGTGCCGCACGGTGATTCGACTACCGGTGCGAACGGCGAGCCGGGATCCTCCGGGTCCGTGCGCGGCGGGCCGGTGACGAACGGTCACGACAGCCACGCGGGTGCGCCGACTACGACGGCCGGCACTCACGAGCGCACGGCATCGGATGCCGGTGGTACGCCGGAACGGACTGCGCCACAAGATCGTTCGGATACCTCCGAGACCACACCGTCGACTCCGCCGACGGAGCGTTCCGGGTCGGAGGGCTCGAGTTCGCCGTCCGAATCCGCGACATCCACCGGACCGGTATCCGACTCGTCGCCGACTCCGCCGGCTCGCAGCGAGGTGCCGGGCGGCACGCACGATTCCACGACCGCGGGCACCGCCGCGCCGCCGAGCGGCGGTACGCACGAAAACGTCACGCCGACAACGGCTCCCGCCTCCGAATCGGCGTCCCATGCATCGGGGGCCGCACCCGCCGGCAGCGAAGCGGGTACGGCCGCCGGTCCTGCCGCATCGTCCGGACCGGCCGAGTCGGCGAGTTCCGCCGCCGCCTCGGGACCGGCCGCATCGTCCGGCCCGAGCGCTTCGTCGGGGCCGAGCGCGTCGGGATCGAGCGCTTCGTCGGGGCCGAGCGCGTTGTCGGGATCGAGCGCGTCGTCGGGATCGAGCGCGACGGGCACCGGAGCGTCGACCGGTTCGAGCACGACAGCCGGTGCGTCGACGGGCTCCACGGCCGCATCCGGAGCGTCGCCGGTCGACGCTCGAGGACCCGCGTCCGGCGGTGCCGAGGCGCCCCGGACCGGCGAGGTGCGCACGCCCGACGCCAAGGCGGGCATCGACGGACGTGCTGCCTCCGATCTCGGCCGCGGTTCCGCTACCGATGCCCGGCCGCAGGGCAGAGCCGGTGCGGCCGACCCGTCCGCGGCCCGCCCCGCTGCCGATCCGCGGGTGCAGGCTCGAGTCGGCGACTCCGAGGGCCCGCGCGCCGCGACCCGGCCCGGCGCGAGCGAGGGCGAGCGGGTCACCGCCAAACCGGACCGCGCGGACACCGCCCAGCCACGCGACCGCGCGGATTCCGCCCAGCCGCGAGACCGCGCCGGTGCCGGCCCGCGCACGGACCAGCCACGCGGTTCCGAACCGACACGCGCGAGCGACCGTCCCGAAAACACCCGCACTCCAGGCAAATCCGAGCAGCCCACCGCGCAGCGGCCGGACCGACCGGCGTCCCGCGACGAGGTACGCGCACCCGAACGTCAGCCCGCGCCGCGGAGGGATGCGGACGAGGCCGGAACGCGTGACGACGCGACGAGCCATGAGGTCGATTCGACCGAGCCCGCGCAACGGGAGTCCGAGCGGCGCGATGCCGACACGTCGACCCCGCGCGATACGGAGGAGACGGTCCAACGCGACCCCGAGCAGAGCGATGCTGACACCTCCACCCCGCGCGATACGGAGGAGACGGGCCGGCGGGACCCCGAGCAGCGTGACACCGACGCGTCCGACCCGCGCGATTCCGACAGCACCGAGCCTCCGGTCAGTGAGCATGCCGGCCCGAGGGATGCCGAACATGCCGGTCCGCGTGATTCGGACGGTGCCCTCCCGCTGGACGACCGCGCGCCTACCCGCGATTCCGACAGGGCTGTACCTGGGGCCGACGAGTCCGTTGCCTTCCGGGACGCCGACTCGGAGGTTCACGCCGATGCGGCGGTACCCCGAGACGCGGATTCGGGCGTCTCGAACCATCCGGACGAGCCGGGTGTGCGGCACGACCCGGCCGACGATGCGGCTACGCCGCGCGACGACACCGGCGATCCGGCGCGAGACCCGTCGCATCCGGACGAGGCCCGATCCGAACACGATGCGGCGCAGGACAAATCGAATGCGGAACCGGGTGGACCACGACGGCGCCCCGCCGCCGACGCGAACCACGACGGTACGGTGCGCAAACCGGTTCACGAGGCGGGCGAAGGCGGCACCCGGCACGACCGCGACGAGACGAGCGATGACCGGCCCAAAGACCAGATTGTGCCGGGCGCCCCGCCCATGCCGGCGCCGGTCGGCGACCATCAGCCGGCGCGTTCCGCGCGGAGCGAGCAGCCCGATCACACCGGTGCTCCGGAGGCGGCGAAACCGGCGACCCCGCGGCCGGAGTCGACCCGCGGCCGCTGTGCCGAATTGGCGCTGAAGCTGATTCGCGATCTCACCGGCAGCAAGACGATCCGGCTGGCCGAGCGCGCCGTCGGACCGGAAGGGATGACGGCCGCGGAGGTTCAGGCGGACGCCGGTGGCCGGATGGTGAAGGTCGGCGACCACGATGCGATCGCCCGGCGGCTCTCGCGGATGCGCAAGGGGGCGTCGGCACTGGTGGTCGACGGTTATCACGCCGGTCCCGGCCGCCGAGTCGTCGGTGCGCACGCCTACGTCATGGTCCACGAGGGTGGCGGGCGGATCGTGGTGCGCGATCCGAGTACGGGGGTGGTGACCGACCACCCGGCGAGTGTGCCTTCGGATCTGCACGACACCCACATGATCCTGTTCGACCACCGCGGGCGCCCCATCCATCCGCTCACCCCGGAACATCGGGAAGCCCTTGCGCGGCAGCAGGATCCGTCCGCCGTGCGCATCCGGCAGGCGCTCGACGACAACGTCGGCCGCGTGCACGAACTGCTGCTCCGAACACCCACCGGCAGAAGGATTCTCGGCGAACTCACCGATCGCCGCTATCGCGAGCACATCGATCAGGGGTCGCACAGCGACGGCAGATCCGGGTCGTTCCGGCGCCGCGACATCACGGCGGTCCTGTACGCCGAGGGACGCGGCCAGATCGCTCAGGCACTCACCCTCGCGCACGAGAGCGTGCACGCCGAGCGGTATCTCAACGGCGAATCCCCCGCCGATCGCCCCCTCGAGCTGTCGCGCGACGACTATGTGCGCGAGATGGTGCACGAGGAGGCGATGGCCTCCGGACGCCGCTTCCAGCTGGCGGCGGAGTTGCGTGAACTCGGCTACGACATCGCCGAACACCCCGCCGAGGTCGCCTACCGCCATGCCTACGAGCGCGCGCTGCGCGGACTCGAGGGGCCGGGAGCGCACGAGATCGCACATGAGGTGGCGGTCGACCATCTGCGCAACTACCTCGAGCACGTCCCGCCGAACGACAGTGGCCGAACCTACGCCGATCATTACCGCGATATCTGGGATCGCGCGCACGACGGCGCCCGCACTCCGACCGATCAGAGCATCCGCTACGTGCCCGACGATCCGATGGTCCGCGACCGCATCCGCTCGGCCGCACTCGAGCGGCATATCGCCACCGTACGGTTGAACGAGCATGCGCAGGAGCTGGCCCACGTCGCCGACCGGGTGGCCGATCGCATCCCCTACGACCCGACGATGCGCCGGGATATGGTGCAGCACTTGATCTCCGATCAGCTGCGCACCGTCGAGCGCGAACTCGGCCGCGATGGGCTGCCACCCGAACGCCGCGCCGAATTGCGTCGGCTGGCCCACGATCTGCGGCGGATGTCGGATCTCGTCGATCGGCATCACAACGCGCTGGCCGAGGTCGACCGGCTGCGGGCTACCGCCGCCGCGGACGTCGCGCGCCGGCTGCTCGGCGACATGATCGCCGATGCCCCGGGCGCCGAAGTGTTCGGTGACCACTTCGCGATGATTCCCGGTGAACCGGAACGGATCATGGTCGCCGCGGGGCCCGGCGATCACGAGCGGGTCATGCGGGCGGCGCCGCCCGAGATCGTGGAGCGAGTGGCCCGCCCGGGTGTCGAGCCCGAATACCTGACCGTCGACACCCGCCACAACGGCGAGATCCGCTACGAGCGGGCCGACCAACCGGGGCCCGCCCGGGAAGAACCGGCCGAAACCGTCGAGCCGCAGGACCTCGCGGCCCGGGCTTCCGAGGCGATCGTCACCGAGTTGGAGCGCACACTGGCCGATGTGCCGGTGGGCGCCTGGGCGGTCGACACGCTGCACGCCCGGGGTGTGACCATCGAACACGACTCCGGGGGCGGTCATCGGTACGAGCCCGCCCGCAACCGGCTCACCCTCGATATCGGCGGCACCGACGGCGAGCAGATGGCCGCTCTGGTCCACGCCGCCATCCATGCCGAGCGGGCACACGAGCGCAGTGCCGCCGACGGTGTGCTCGACCGCGATCGGATGTCGCGCGAGGAATACGTCGACCATATGGTGGACGAGGAAACCGACGCGCACGCAATGGAATTCAACGCGCTCGCCCAGTTGCGCGATGCGGGCCACGACATCGCGACGAGTCCGCTGGAGCGGATCTACCGCGACGCGTTCACCGCGGCGCGCGAACGGGCGGCCGCGCGCGACGACCTGCCGGGCGATGCGACGGCGCGGGCCGCCGAACTGGACCGGATCGCGAACCAGGCCGGTGTCGACGCCATCCGCCCGGCAGTGGGTGATCATGCGCCCGACGGCGGCGCGAGTTACGCGCACGGTTACGGCGAGGCGTGGGATTCCGCGCATCCGCCCCGGGACGAGTCGACCGACGGGCAGTCCGCTCGTCCGGCAGCCGGACCACCCGAGCCGGGCGGATCGACCTACATCAATACCTACGGCGGCGATACCGCCTACGGCATCAAGGGGTGGGTCGACGAGCACGGCGTGCTCCACTACGAGGTGAACGTCGGTCCGGACACGCCGTCCGGGCGGGAGATGTTCCGGGATCTGATGAACGAGCTCGGCGACCGGGTCGAAGCGATCCAGGACGAGTGGTACGACGGCGGGGCGCTGACCGACAATCTGGACAGTTTCAACGCGGGAGTGCAAGACGGCTTCACGCCGGAAGAATCGGCGCGCCGCACGTTCACCGGCAAGCTCGCCGAAGAGCTGGGCTATACCGAGGTCACTTTCGGCGATCCGGAGCTGCCGGGTGATTCCGGTCTCGAGGGCCGGCTGGGCGAGAACGCCGGCGTCACAGTCCTTTTCCGGCGCCCCGAAGGGTTCGATGGCGCACCGCACGTGGACAGTCCCGAGTTGCCCGACGGTGCCGGTGGTGCGGGTCGTCCACCCGGCGAGCCGCCCACGCCGGGCGCGGCCCCGGGCGAGCCGCCGCGGCGGGGCGAGGTCGTCGTGACCGTCGACGGTGAGCATGTGCGGTTGCGGCTGGTCGCCGACGGCGGCGGGCGGTGGCGGGTCGAATCCGTCGAGCCGGTCGGTGAAGGTGAGCACACGCCCGGCGGTGAGGTCGAACCGGCGAAGCCGGGGCGGCTGCGTTCGCTGTGGCAGCGGTTCACCGGCGGGTACGAGGGGCACTATCCGAAATATCCGTCGGGCAGTGGTCAGGACGGCAAATATCAGACCGAGATGACCGAGGATTTCGGGCATCTGTTCGACATCCACGTGCTCGAGACCCTCGGTGACCACGACATCAGCATCAATTACGCGCGGTTGCTGAAGGAGTCGTTCACGCTCTGGATCAACCGGGAACACGCACCGCTGCTGAACCACCTCACCGCTCGCATGGATCTGCAAGCGGGTGAACATATTCCGATGCGCACCCGCGACGGGCGGGAGTACGCGTATTGGAACGAGGACGCGGACCCGGCCGAGGTCGCGGCGATGCACAAGTATCTGCGCGATATCGGGCTGGGCCACCTGGTCGATGAATCGCAGCCCCATGACCTGCCCGGCCATTCCGCGCCCCAGCACGGCGAAGCCGAAGCGCCGCACGACAATCCGGCCGACGAGTTGCGGGCCGCCGCCGATCGATTGGGCATCGACCTGACCGATATCAGCCCGGAGACGCTGCGCCGCGCACTCGATACCGCCGAATACCAGAATCTGCGCCGGGCCGCCGTCATCGAGGCCCTGCGTGAGGCGGCGCACCGCTACAACGCCGAGCACGCCGATATCCCGTACCGGCCGCAGTCGATCACCGACCACAATCCGCTCGGCCGGTTCCTCAAGGAAGTGATCATCGCCCAGGGCGACGATCCCGGCCTGCTGAACTGGCGCGGCGTGAACAACGGCGCCGAATCCGGCCGCGACTTCGATGTGCTGAACGTCGAAAACCCCGACGAGCGTATCGAATACGACCCCGAGGACGAGTCGGGCCGCGACCAGGGCCTGCGGACCTATTTCGAGAATGCGCTGCGGCGCGACCAGATCCGCGACGAGCGGGCTACCTGGGCGGATCTGCTCGCGGCCGAACTGTCCCGGCTCGAACCGGACCAGCTCGACCGCGCATTGAACGACCTGCGTGACGGAGTGCACGAACGTGCGGGGGAGATCCGCGATTTCGCCGACCGGGTGGCGGCGTTCCGGGAACGTTTCCCCGCCAACGATATTCGCGAGCTGCCGCCGCAGCGTCCGGGTGAGCCGGGCCGGCTGGTGGTCCTGGATGTGCACGGCGACCACGAACAGACGCTCGCCGGGGCCCTCGATCGCCATCCCGGGCTCGCCGCCCGCCTCAACAACGGTGAGGTGCGGGCGGAGAAGTGGACGGTCGTCGTCGACGCGAACAACCAGGCGCACGTCCGCCACGTCGGCGATATCGAGGGCCGGGCGATCTCGGTGGACGTCGAGGGCCGGCATCTGGACGGACTGCTGGTCCGCGACGCCGACGGCACCTGGCACGTCACCCAGCCGCCCGGCGAGCCGGCCCCGGTCGCGCCGCACGCCCGCACACCGGAGCAGATACGTTCCGTCCGAGACGATCTCGCGCGCGAGCTCGGCCTGGACCCCGACCAGATCACCCCCGAACTCATCGAACACGAGCTGCGCGCCAACGACCTGCGCGCACTGCAGATCGAGGCGCTGCTGGACCACGCGCGCACCAGCGACGCCATCGAGTCCTTCCACGATCTGGCCAATGCGCGCGACCGGCTCGCGCAGACCACCGGCATCGACGATGCGCAACACGCGACGCCGGAGCGGGTCGCCGAGTCGATCGCCGATCGCGGCACCCGCAACGCGCTGCGCAAACAGCAGGTCGAGCAGCTGGTCAAGTACTACGACAAGCTGGCGAGCTACCTGAAGGGGCGGGGTGAGGATCCGGCGCATCTGGTCGAGGCCCGCGACGATCTCGTGCGCGCGCTGGGCGGCGAACCGGAGGACGTGTTCCCGAAGAAGTACTCGAAGGAACTCGACTATCAGCGCAATCCACAGGGCATCGATCCCGGCGAGCTGACCTCGCTGATCCGCGGCCGGCTCCGCGACCCCGGCACCGGTGCGGCGCTGACCGATTTCATCCGGACCCTCGCGGACACGGATCCGTTCACGAACGGTCTGCGTTTCGATCCCGCGACCGACCCGCGGGTATTCGACGGTGAAGTGCCGATGCACGATCCGGACGCGTTGACCCACCTGCGGGAGATCATCGGTGACGGGCAGCGGCTGTTCGGCACGCCCGACCCGGATCGGCCGGTCGCGTCCGGATCGCGGCCGAATCGCGATTGGGCCCGGCTGCTCGGCCACGACCTCACCGATGCCACCCCGGAGCAGTACGTGCGGGCCTACGAGGCCTATCGGGACGGCAAGATCGAAAAGCACGAGCGGCTCACTCCGGCGCAGCGGGAGCAGGTGCACCGCGAACTGCGCGAGGAGTTGCGACAGCGGGCCGCCGATCTGAAGGCGCTGGCGGAACTGAACGATCGCTATCACCAGGCGGTCGCCGATCTGCCGGAGAACCGGCAGGCGACCATCGATCGGCTCAGCCGGGAATGGGCGGCTGCCTGGACCGAGCGCGAACGGGTCCGCAGCTATATCGAGGCCCATGCCTACGAACTCCGCGTCACGCCGGAGGAGTTGCTGTCCGACGACCTGAAAAACGGCTCGGCCCTGCACGATCTGTTCGGCGAACTGGGGTCGCGCACCGTCCGGGGCGAGAATCTCGCCGACTACCGGAGGCGGTTCGAGGAATTCAGCCGCCGGCACGACGCGCTGTTCGAGGCGACGCGCAGATTCCACGACAACGACGTGCGGGTGGCGGATCTGGACGCCGAACTGCGCGCGGCCGTGGCACGCGATGTGGAGCTGTCCGAAGGCGAGGAGGGCGACGACGGCGCGGCGGCCGCCCCGCCGCAGGGACCGCCGTCGAAGCCGCCCAGCTCACCGGGGGAGGGTGCGCCACCGCCGGAGCCCGGAGGCGGGGACCCCGATGGAACCTCTTCGCAGACGCCTGGCGGCCGCGACGAGGGCGAGTCCGCCTCGACTCCCTCGGAACCACCGCGTCCGGGCGACAACGACGGCCCCGCAGCCGATTCCGGTGCCACCGCACCGCGCATCGAGTCCCCCACCGAATGGGGCATGCGGATGCGCGCGGAGAATGCGAGCTGGGACGCGCGGATGGCGGCCCGGCATGCCATCCGCATGCGCGAACTCGCCGACGAGATGGTCGCCCGCGATCCGGACGGTCCCGAAGGTCCCACAACCTGGGCCGCTCGGATGCGCGCCGATCAAGCGGAATGGGAGGCCCGGCAAGCCGCCCAGCACGCCGACTGGCTGTGGAAGATCGTCGGCGACCACCGCGGACCCACCGAACCGACACCATCGCCTGCCGGAGCACACGAGCCGAAACCCGCTGCGCCCGAACCGGAATCGCCGACCGCCTCGCCGAAGCCGGATGCCGCGGAGGCGGAGACCGGTGACAACTCCGCGCCCGAGTCCGATGCCGGTGGCCGCACGCCGGAAACCGGCGAGCGGAGCCGAGAGGCGGAGCCGAAACCCGAGGCCGAGGCGTCCCAGCCGGTGTCCGTCGAACGGCCCGATACTGCACCGCTCGACCCGTCTGCTCGCAACGGAGAAGACGCTGGGACGCCGAAACAGGACGGCGTCACCGGAATCTCGGAGCCGGGGCAGGAGAGCGTGCCTGGCGACCCGGCCACGGATCCGGCGAACGGAGTCGAAAAGCCGCTGCGGCAGCCGCGCTCGGGTGCTGGGGCACCGAAGCCGGAAACAGGATCCGAGGCGGAGAACGCCGAGCCCGGGGCCGAGAACCGCGAGCAGTCGCCGGGGACGGGGCAGACGAAACAGCCGGCAGGGCCGGCACCGGAATCGCAGCAGACGCCGGGGAGCCGAGAACCGCGGGACGGGGCGTCGAGAGTCGAGGGCGCGCAGCCGGATCCGATCGACGCCGCGCTTGCTCGACAGGACGCCGCACATGCCGAATTGCGCAGGATCGCACGAGAACTCGGCCTTCCGGACCACGGCAACGCGCGTGATCTGGAGGCCGCGATCCAGCGCCGGATCGAGGACGAGTCGGCCGAACATCAGGCCACCATCGCGCGCAACGATCTGCGCCCGGACCAGTGGGCCGCCGCCCGCGACCGCGCCCAGCAGCGTTTGAACGAGCTGTACGGCCTGCGCCGCGAGATGATGTGCGCCGCCCGGGATTACCAGGCCGCCCGGATCGAGGAACGGCAACTGCGTGCCGCGAATCCCCACAGCGCGCCGGCTCCCGGCGAACGGGCGTCCGCCGACGGTCGCCGCCCCGCCGCCGACCCCACCGCACGCGGTGATCAAGGTTCCGCCCAGCGCGGCGGCCGGAACAGTCCCGGTGCTGAGGGGCCTGGTGAAAGGCCTGGTGAGCAGCCGGCTGCTGGTGCGGAGGGTTCTGTCGCGAGGCCTGGTGACCAGTCGGCAGCCGGCGCTCAGGGTTCTGGTGCGAAGGCTGGTGAGCAGCCGGCGGTCGGCGAGGAGCGTCCCACCGCGAAACCCGCAGAACAACTGCCGTCCGGTGACGAGGGCTCCGCCGGCGAACCCGGCGGCGAGGAGCCGGGTGCCGATTCCGGTGGTGGGGACGACGGCACAGGTGGGTCACCCGCGAAGCCGGGCGGTGACCGGCCCGGTGGTGCCGCGCCGCGGGCCGAGGCGGAACCCGGCGCGCAACCGGCACCCGATGCGGCCGGTGGTGGGACCGGCGGTAAGCCCCCGACGAATGGGGGTTCGGACGACGCCAGCCCGCCGCAGGAAGGGGGCGACAAATCCGAAAACGTTCCGGCGCAACAGGATCCGAGTAGCGTGGCGCTTCCGCACCGGACCGAGCCGCCCGCACCGCCCGGCGGCGAACGGCCCGCACGCGAGACATGGCATCAGGACGGCCCACAGCGGGAGCACCGTCCGGTGACGCGTGCCTTGCGAAAGGCGCTGCGGGATCTGGCGGATGCCGGTACCACCCGAGTCCGCGCCTGGACGCGAATGACCGCGCGCGCTCACGATCTGGGCCTGCGGCCGGACGAGATACGGCGTGAGATCCTGCGCGAGACGATCGCCCGCACCGCCGATGCCGCCGACACCGCGCCGGCGGTTCGGAACGAATTGCGTGATCTGATCGGCGATCTCGACCGCGGCGCACCGCGGCTGGAGGTGGACCGCCGCGCCGCGCTCCTGGGTGTGCCGCTGCCGTCCGATCATCAGGTCGCCGACGCGATCCGCGACCGATTGGCACCGCCGGCCCAGCGGCGTGCCGAACTGTCCATCGAACTCGGCGATCGCCGCACCGTCGATCTGCCCCGGCTGGAGCGGCTCGCCCGCGAGTTCGACGTCGATCCGGAGGGGCTGTCGCGGCCGGAACTGCAACGTGCGGTCCGGGACGCGGTGAACAACCATCGCGACACCATCTCCGAGCGGCGGCGGCGCGCGGCCGTCGAGCTGGTGGACCGGTACCGCACGGCGTCGGCGAACGAATCCGCCCGCCGGGCCGCTGCCCAGCATGCCGCCGAACGCGAAATGCTGCAGTTGCGAGCCGGTTTCGACGATCGCGGCCCGCGAATCTCCGGAGTCTCCTACCGCCGCTTCCGGTTCGACGCCCCCAACCACATGCGAGTGGACGGCGCCCCCGGCGAGCGCGGCCGGTGGGTCGGGGTCGGATCGGGCCGTGATCCCGAGCTCCGGTTGCCCGCGCGGGAGCGGATCCGGCATGCGGCCGAGGGGTTCGACGCCGTCTACTACCGGCTCGAGCTGGACCACAACGGCCGCATCTGGGTGAGCGAGCACCATCCGGCATCGACGGAACCCGTTGCCGTGCGGCCGGATCCGGCGCGTCGCCCCGGTGACTGGATCGCCGGCGGCGACGAGCACGAACACGACCCGGGCACCCGGGCACTGCGCAGACAGCTGCGCGACCTCGGCGCGGAACTGGATCGCCGCAACGATCAGGTGGACAAGAACTTCGCCAAGATCGTCCGGCTCGCCGAACATCTGGGTATCGACGACGCCTGGCGGATGCGGCCGCGCGAGCTGGCCGGAGCGGTGCGCGATCTGATCGTCCAGCGCCGGGCCCGTGCCGACGAACTGTGGAATCGCGCGGATATCCCACGGGCCGACCTGCAGAAGTTCTTCGAGGACCGCCGCGCCGAGGAGGCGCGGGCAGAGGAGACCGAATCGCTCGGTAAGGCCCTGCTGGGGCTGTTGCGGGTGCACGATCAGACGTTGGTCGCCGCCCGCGACCGAGTGGCGGCCGACGCCGCGCTACTCGCTGCCCGCGACGTCCTGGCCGGTCACGAGGGCCTTCCGCTGGGTGCCGACGGACGCCCAGTGGACCCGGCGAATCCGAAACCGGAAGTGGCGCGGCTGGTTCCGGGCCGCGACGGCGCACCGGACCGGCTCGTCGTGGTGGCGCCGGGCGCGAATCCGGATCATGTGCTCGACCCCGCTGTCCGCCGCGCGTTGCTCGGCGACGACGGCGAATTCGTGTTCCAGCAGGTTCGTGTCGACGCCGACGGACACGTTCGGCTCAGCGATATGCGTCGGCCCCCAACGGAACTCGGCGGAGCCGCGCACCGCCCGGCCGAACTCGAGCAGCCGCGTCGAGCCGGAACCGAGCCGCACGCGCCGGAATCCGGCGAGCCGCACGCGGACGGGCCTCGTCCGGCGGGCAACCCCGAGCCGGCGGCGGATCCGCAGGCGGCACTCGACGCGAAGGTGGGCGAACGTGCCCATGTGGCAGCCGATCTCGAGTTCTGGCGCAGTAAGGTCGACCATCGCGCCGACCCGTTCGGGGATGTGGATCTGAGCCGCAACCGCTGGTCGGAGACGTTGCGTCAGTTGCGCGGAGACACCGGGCGCTACGTCAGCGACAGCGCGGGCCCGGACAGTCCCGACGTCGCGCGGCACGAGCAGCTCAATCCGGAGCAGGAGCGGGAGCAGACCGACCACGTCGACAAGCTGGCCGAGGCGCTGGACCGGCTGTTCCATTTCGAGGACCGGCTCGACGCCATCGACCGCGAGATCCACGACCTGGAACAACAGGGCGCCCGCCACGACGCGTCGCAGGCCGAAGCGGTCCGCGACGAACTGGGCCGGGTGGCCGACGAGCACCGGGCCGCGGTCCAGCGGGCGAAACCGTTGCGGCGCATCAGGGATGAGCTGTCCCGGCTCCTGGACGACCCCGCGCAGCGCACCCCCGAGAACCTGCGCCGGCTCGCCGATGCCGAGGAAGCGGTGGAGCGCGCCGAACACGAGATCGACCGCTTCAACGACGAGCGGGTCGCTCTCACGGGGGCGTGGCCCGATGCCGTCGCCGACCACTGGCGGGCCGCGGTGGGTACGGACGAGACGCCGGCGGTGCGCCGGATCAGCGAGAACGTGTGGGTGGACCACGGTCGCGCGCCCGACGAGGACGGAAACGGCGGCCGCCCGGCCCGTTTCATCGTCGTCGCCGGGCGCGCCGCATTCGACCATCCGGACGTGCCGGTCCGCGCCGACGATCCGGACGGACCGCGACGGCCGGCCGACGACCGATTCGACGCTCCGCTGCTGGATGCGCTGGCACAGCATCCCGATCTGGCCGCGCTGCTGAAAGATCCGGCCACCACCGTCGATCGGCTGACGGTCACCGGTGAGCTGGCCGGCGGCGATCGCGACGGCGCCGGTCAGATCCGCGCGCGGGTCGAGACCATGGCGCCGGTGGAGGTCGAGCGCACGGGGCTGCCGGCGCACGGCCGCCTGGGTCGAGACGCGCTGCCGTTCGCGGGCGACACGATGGTGCGCTGGCGCGGCGCGGACGGACACTGGCACGACACCCGGGAGCGCCAGGCCCGCGGTTTCCGCGCCTACCAGCCGGAACTGCCGCGCGGCACGAAACTGGACAAATACTGGCAGAAGGAAGTCGACGGCTGGCGGCTGCCGCCCAAGGGGTGGGCGGCGTTCGGCGGTACGGACAACTCCCACATCCCGTATCGGCAGCGTGAGGAGAAAATGCCGGACGGGTTCAGCGGCACCCTGGGCGCCGAACCGTTCCAGAACATGGTGGAGCCGTTGGTACTTCGGCTCCTGACCGATCACTGGCCGGAGCTGAGCTACGAGCAGATCCTGACACTGAGCGAAGCCGGCCGCGCCGAATTGTGGTGGCATCAGGGTCCGGGGCCGAAACCGGAGCCGCCGCCGGGCTGGGACGAGGAAGCCCATCACGGCATGCCGCTCGACGGCGCGCTGTACACCATCGGAAAGCGTTGGGTGCAGCTCTACGACATGGCGCGCAAACACCCGTGGGTGCTGGGTCCGCTGCAGCGCCGGCCGGAGATCGGGGAATGGGTGCGCGGGCACACCACCTGGCTGCCCGACGGCGCGTTCGATCCGGATCATCCGGTGCTGCGCAAGATCCCCGTCGTGCGCTCGTTCCGTGGCTGGAAGGGCTGGCGTGCCGGGCCGCGGATCGATCTGCAGCCGCCGCATCGGCCGTGGTCGGCCGCCGATCACGTGCCGCCGCGCGATCGGGTGGAGTGGTCCACGCCGCGCCAGGACCGCGATGTCGCGCGCTGGGATGCGGTGCAGCGCTGGGCGGATCGGGTGATCGGCGAATTCGCCGACGACGCCGGCAATGCCGATGTGCACCGGATCGTCGACCTGCTGACCCGGGCCCGCGATCCGCTGCTGGACCCCGCCGACCCCGGCGGGGCCCGGCTGGAGACGCTGAACCTGGCACGGCATCCGGACGGCACTGCGCTCACCCGCGCGGAACTGACCGAGCGCATCCAGTTGGTCAAGGACCACCTCATGCGCAACGAGATGTGGGTGCGCGACCACGCCGACCCGACCGGCAGGATGGTCAAGAAGACCTACGACCGGCTCCCGCATGTGGCCGACGCCTGGTTGCGGCTCACCGGCGAGGGCGACGGCGACGGCCGGACCACGCCGTACAACGAAGATCTGCTGCTGCTCGACGACGCCTACGTCGAAGCCAGGTACCTCGCCGACCACGACGACGCCACCTGGCACGACGCGGACCTGGAAGCGGCCCGGTACGGCTACGACTGGGACACCAACCGGCGCCGCCTGAGCGGACATCTCGTGATCCGTGACGGGGTGCCGGTCCATCCGGACGAATTGCCGCCCGATGCGCCCGAGCGCGACGGCGACAAGACCCTGCGGATGTCGCGGATTCCGTATGCGGTCGACGCGCCCGCGCCCGATCCCTCGTGGCTTTCGCCGCGCGAACGCCGCGCCGCCGAGATCCTCGCCGAAACCGGTGCGCGGCCACGCTTCCCCGGATTGCCCCGCAACCCGGTCGAGGCTCTGAAGGAGGTGGCGGCGCGGGAGGCGGGGCCGCTGCGTGCCCTGCCCGCCCCCGGTGCGCGCGACCCGCTGCTGGATCTACTGCTGCGTGCGGGCCGCGTGGAACAGCTCGCCGATGCCGACCCGGGTGAGCACTTCGTCTGGGCGGAACGCCTCGGCGAACCCGAAGCTGCGGTGGAGCCGAGGCAACTGCCCGACACGCTGCGGCGGCTGCGCGGCGATCTCACCCGCCGGCTGGACGACCTCGGCGCGGCCGGGCCCGACGAACAGGCCCGTGAGGCGAATCGGGCCGGGCCTGCATCCGGTGACGGCCCGCTGCGACAGCCCGGGCCGATGGAGCCACACGAATTGACCTCGGGCCGAACCGAAGTCGAGCGGCTGGCGACCGAACGTGCCCGTCTCGCCGACGACCTGGGCCGGTTGCGCGCGGAACGGGACGCCGCCACCGGCAGCGAGCGGGAGCGTGCCGCACGAGCCTACGAGGAGGTACGCACCCGGGTCATCGCCCTCACCGAGCGAATCACCGATGCGGCCGGACCCGATTTCCTCGCGGCGCAGGGCGCGCGGCCGGTGACGAACCGGGTCGGAATCATCGAGGGCGACCATCCGATCGTGATCGTGGTCGGCCTGCGCTCCGACGGTTCCGGGGGGTCTCCGCACCGTGCCGAACTCGATGCCGCCGTCGACGCTCATCCGGAACTGGCACAGGCCCTGGCCCATCCGGACGCGGAGATCCGCTACATCCGCCTGACCGTGGATTCCCAGGGCCGAGCCTTCGTCGCCGCCCTGGAAGCGCCGCCCCAGGCCCCTCGTCCGCAGCAGCCGGGCTCCGAATCCACGCCGCCCGTCGCGGAATCGAATGCCCACCGCATTCCCCCCGCTTCGGAGGAGACCGGTGCCGCACCGCAACGACCGGACCAGCAGGCCCCCGCCGATCCTCCGCCTGGAGAAGCCGGTGCCGAACAGGGCGGTTCCGCGAAAAATAGTGCGAACCAAGCGAATACGCCGAGCCTCGCTGTCGACGGTGGGCGTCGGGAGTCCGGCGGGGCCGGTGGTGTCGACAGTGCGCCCCGCGCACCGCGTGGTGCCGACGGTGCTGCGGAGACTGGAGGCGATGAGCCGCCTGGTGCCGACGGTGAGATCAAGACCGGGCTTGTCGAGCCGCGTGGTGCCGACGGTGCGGTCGGCGGCGAGCATCGGGAACTTGGTGCTGCCGACGGTG
The DNA here is from genome assembly GCF_000720265.1 of Nocardia sp. NRRL WC-3656. Lineage (NCBI taxonomy): Bacteria > Bacillati > Actinomycetota > Actinomycetes > Mycobacteriales > Nocardiaceae > Nocardia > Nocardia sp. NRRL WC-3656. Next base: position 241,457 of record NZ_JOJF01000002.1, read on the forward strand.
TTCTCGACGAAGCGGAGAGTCGGCCGAATGAGGACGACACCGAGGCCGGTAAGCCGGGAACCGGCGAAGCTCCGGAAGGCAGTCGGAGCACGCCGGGGCGTGCCGACGCCGGTGGAGAGCGGCCGGTGACACCGGTGCGTCCCGGCATCCCTTCGGAAGGTGAAGGGAGCGAACCGGATACGGCGCGCGGGTCGTCGGGCGATGCCGATGCCGGGGAATCCGGAGAGAAGGGAGAATCCCCAGGGGACCGGGCCGAGGAACCGCGGACCACGCAACCGCACGGGGGTGGTCGGCGTGCGTCCGGCTCGGACGGAGACGGAACGGATTCGGAGTCCGAAGACGGGACGGGTACCGGCCGGCGGGCGGGGCAGGAGCCGCCGGACGGTGGTGAGCCCGATCGTGCGGGTGGCGCGAACCCGCGTGCTCGCGATCCACGCAAGCCGTACATCACGCCGGTCCCGCACGTCCCGCACAACGCCGAATTCGAGTGGCCGGATTACACACCGAAGCGCATCGACGTCAACCTCCCGCCAGCGCCGATTCCGACCCCGCCGCCGCATCAGCCCCCGCCCCCGCCGCATCAGCCGCCGCCGCATCAGCCGCCGCCGCACCAGCCGCCGCATCAGCCACCGCGAATGCCCGGCCCGGGACAGCCCGGCGTAGGCCATCACGACCCAGACGGTGGCCACCACGACCATCACGGTCACGACCCCGATCACCACGGCGATCACCGAGGGCACGGCCTCGGGCATGAACACGGTCACCACGGTCACCACGCCCATGACGGAAATGATCACGACCACGGCGGCCACGGCCATGACCATCATCACGACGGCCACGGCCACAATGGGGATCACGAGCACGGCGGCCACGAGGATGGTGACCACCACCATCACGACCACGACCACCATCTGCCGGGTTCGCAGGCTCAGCCGAGCATCCCGGTACCGCCGTGGCTTTCGGACTCGAGCGCCCCGGGCAATGCCGCCCCACAACCGTTCCCGCTGCCGGGCGCGGGTATCGAGCGGAATGTGAACCCCGCTGCAACCGGGCTCAACCCGTTCGGTGAACCGCTGGGGGCGATCCCTCACATGTCTGCACCTGCTGTCCCACAGCAGCTTCCGTCGCAGCCGGCCCCTGAACCGCGTGGATCCGACGGTTCACACGCAGCGATCCCACCGGATCATGGCGTCGGGCAGGGCCCTGGCGGTGCCGACCGGTACGGCGCCGGGTACGGCAATGGGAACGGCCACGGCACCGGATACGATCCGGGAGCCGGATACGGAAACGTCCACGATCGGCAATTCTCGGTCGATCGCCCGTTCTCCCTCGGTGATCCGGCAGCGGACGCAACGGGACATCCTGGGGTACAACCGGTTCCCTCGGCTCAGCCGCAGAACAACTTTCCGCAGAACGGTTTCCCACCGCTCGCCCCACCGATGCCGCACGGCAACAACCCGGCCTCCGCCTCCACTCCGGCACGTCACCCCGCGCACCCGACCGGCTCGCCGACTCCCGCCGCGCCCCGCATTCTGGTGCAGGAGTTCAACGGTCACCGTTGCGCGGAGGTCGATCCGCTCACCGGATCGCTGCACGAGGCCGCCGAGCCGATGGGTCCGTTCAGCGGGGTGTACGGCGATCTCGACGGCGTGGAGTTCGTCTTCTTCCGCACCGACGATCGGCTTTTCCTGCGCGTCGCCGGCCAGTTGATCGATGCCGACGATCTGGCGGTGATCGTGCACTGGCAGCGTGCGGGCCGCCGGCATACCGACTTCACCGTGACCCGAGCGGGTTTGGCGGTGTGCACGGTGCGCTATCGCCGGCGCAAACCGGAACTCGACCTCGGCTTGTGGATCCGCGATGTGCTCGACAATCCCGCCCGCCGAACGCAGATCTTCGCCGAAGTCCGGGGTGTGCGGTGAAAAGCGCAGCACCGCACACTGTTACCGAGCATCGCATCGATGAGGATGTCCGCAGCCGGCCGCGCCGGACGGTGGACGCGAACGAGGAGAACACCGCGACGTGACCCGCCCCGATGACCACACCCCGGACCCGCAGGACGCCACACCGGTGCCGGCCCGACCGGACAGCGCACCCGCGGCCGCCGCGCCGGATCCCGCACTCGACGACCGGGCCGATCTTCCGTCGCACGACACCGCGGGTTCCGCCGCCGAGGACGAGCCGGACGTAGGCTTCACTCTCGGCGGCGGAATGCCCGAATCCATCGCGGCGGCAGTCGATCCGGAGGCGCGCGCCAGGGAATTGGCACACGGGATCGCGCGCGAACTGGCGGCGGTCGCGCCCGAGGGGTGGCACGAGCTGACGGCCGTCTTCGCCCTCACGGTGGTGGTCGGTGGCGGCGAGGTCGTCTTCACCGACGACCAGGACCGCGTGCTGCGTGCCGATCCGCCCGAGTCGGTCCTGGAGTTGGTGCGCGAGCACCGCGACCTGTCCGCGGCCTTCGACAGCGGTCCCTGGTGGCGCCTGTTCGTCCGATTGGACCGGGCCGGACACCTGCAGGTCGACTACGACTACGGTGACGAACCGTTCCCCGACGATCAACTGCTGGCGCCGGAGGCGTATCTAGCCGACCTGCAGGCATATCCGCGCGATCGGGTGCCGGTCTGGCTGGGCGCCTACATCGGGCACGGCGACCGGCAGTCTCGCCCGCCGGCCGTCGCGGCCCGGCAGGCGCGCGCCGATCGAGCCGAGGGTGTGGTTCCCGTGCTGTCGGACGACGACTTTCCCGATCTGCCCACGCTGTGGAGCCGGTGGGCGGTGATGGCGGCGGCTTTCGTCGCCGCCGGATCGCAGTGGGGCCCGCGCGTGTTGCCCTCGCTGGGCTGGTTCGAGGGCGCCCGGCGCGGCGGCAGCACGCTGTATCTCCTGCCCGGCGGCCGTGCCGTGCTCTCCGGCGGGGTGTGGGAGGCGCCGGCGCTCGATGCCGCCTACAACGGCGGTGCACCGCTGCCGCGGCTGTATGCCGGCGCACCGGAATGGGTGTCGAATTCGGTGCTCAATCCGCGCTTCGGCGACGGGCTGCTGTCGTTCTGCTACTGGTGGGAGGACGGGCGGTGGTATCGCGGTGAGTCGCCCTCGGCCGATCACCTCAGCGACGCGTTGCCGGGTGTCTGGACCTCGGCCACCGTCGCGCAGGTGATCCGCGGCCTGATCGACGGCGAGGCCGACGACGAATTGCGCTCCGCGGTGGACACTCTGGTCGCCGCGGCCGAGGCCAATGTGGTCACCCGAGAAACCCTCGTCGCCGTCTTCGGCGACGACGGTGGGTTCGACGTCGACGGCGCATTCAACCAGCTCACCTTGGCCGGTGCGACGCCGACGGGCCCGGCGCCGCTGCCGCAGCCCGAGGCGCTCGAGCGGGTGCGTGGTCACATCGGCGAGGCCGGGATCGATACCGACGGATATCCGCTGGATCGACTGCACGCGGACCGGATCTCGGTCGGCTGGATGGTGTACGTGCCCGCCGAACCCGACGAGGTGGCGATCGGGCGGGCCGTGTTCTACGTCGCCGACGACGGTGTGCTGGAACAGTCCTCGTCCTCGATCGCGCCGTCGGTGTACGTCGAGGGTTTCGAACAGCGGTTCCGGGAGCGGCGCGGCGCATTGCGGGCGGGGTGACACTCGCCGCCGGTGTTTCACCCCGCGTTCAACCGCCGTTGCCGCCGGTGTTGCTCGCAGGTCGCAGAATGTTCGAAAGATGATGTGGGACTTGCTATTCGGCATATCGGCGCGGGCGGGGGACGACCTGCGGACGGTATCGCCGACGGGGTGAACGCGCAGCTTCCGCTGCTACCGAATTCGAGGAGCACGATCGATGGCGCCCGATCCGACTACGCCCGTCGCTACGGGCAATCCGTGGCCGGCGTTGAGTGACTATACGAAGAACCACACCTCCGGCAAGGATGCGCTGAAATTCGAGCCGGACGTGGCCCTGGAGGTGGCCGCGGCCGCGGAGAACACGATCGCCGCGCTGAAGACGTTGCAGCTCTACACCGACGACCTCACCGCCGGTTCGCCGGTCTCGAATCTCGCGTCGGGCACCGCGCTGGGCAAGAAGTTCGGTACCGAAGCCACCGATCTGAAGACGGTCTTCGAGGACCACAAGACGATCCTCGGCCAGATGATCGACACCTTCATCGCGGCCGGCAAGGCCTACGGGAAGATGGACGGCTTCAACTCCGCGCTGCTGGACAATGTCAGCGGCAAACCGGATTACATGTGGGACGCCGACGGCCTGGACCCGATGGGCGACCCGCCGAAAGTGCCTGCCACCAACGACGATCTGAAGAATCCCGTCAACGCGATGGACAACAAGGCGGGACTGCAGTCGTTCCAATCCTCGACCATCAGCCCCGAAGCGCCGGACTACATGAGCTGGTACGACCTGTTTCAGGTCGGCAACTACATCCGGGTCAACAAGGTGGCCGAGAACCTCGCCAACCACGCGGGCACCTGGTGGTGGATGGCGACCGAGGTGAACAAGGTCTACTCGGATCTGCTCAACAAGATCGACTCGGTGACCGTCGACAAGTGGAGCGGACCGGGTAAGGAGACCGCGGTCGCGGCGGTGCAGGCCTACGGCAAGAGCATTCCGGGGCTGTCCACCGCCATCAGGGGCACCGGCGATCTGCTCGTCTACACCTCGGGGTGGCTGAACGAGACCCAGTACAGCATGCCGCCGAACAACGATGCCGACGCGAAGACGCAGCAGCAGTGGATCCAAACGGTGCGCGAGAGTTTCCGGCGTACCTATGTCTTCGGGATGAACCAGTCTTCGTCGCATGTTCCGGTACTGCCCGCGGCCGCGGCGGCATTCGGCCAGATTCCCACCAATCCGTACGACCCGACGGGCCAGAACCCACCGGGCAGTCAGAACCCGCCGGGCAGCCAGAATCCCCCCGGAAGTCAGAACCCGCCCGGCAGCCAGAATCCTCCGGGGGGCGCGACCCCGCCCGGCGGCGCGACCCCGCCGGGCGGTACGACTCCGGGCGGCTCACCCAACGACGCACAGGCCAAGGCCGCGCAGGAGGCCGCGGCCCGGCGGCAGCGCGAGGCCTTGGCGCAGCAGCAGAAACAGGCCGCGGAATACGAGAAGCAGCAGAAGGAAGCCCAGCAGCAGCAACAGAAGGAACAGCAACAGCAACAGAAGCAGCAGGAACAACTGCAGAAGCAACAGGAGCAGCAGCAGGCGGCCGCACAGCAACAGCAGGAGCAGCAGCAGGTGATGTCCGCTGTCCAGCAACTGATGTCGGCCGCGCAGCAGGGTGCGCAGCAGCTGATGCAGGCGTTCCAGCAGGTCGCCCAGACCCTGACGCAGCAACAGCAGCAGGACGCGCTGGCCAAGGCCGGGCTGGGCGATATTCCGGGACTGGGCATTCCGGGCATGGACGGCTCGGATCCGCTGTCCGCACTGGCGGGCGCCGGGGGCGGTGCGGGTGGCGGCGGTGGCGGTGTGCCCGGCGGCGGTGCCGGGGTGCCGGGATTGCCCGCGCTCAATCGCGATCTGGCGCAGGCCTCCAAGTTGTTCCCGCGGGCGAGCACGCTCAGCACGGCGTTGAGTGCCACCACCGTCGACTCCGCGACCGGCCGGGCCGGCGCCGCGCCGATGGCGGGCACTCCCGGCTCACCGGGTGCGGCCGGGGCGGGCGCGCAGAACCAGCAGGGCAAGGAGCACAAGCGGCCCGCCTATCTGGACTCGGTCGAGCATCTCGAGGACGCACTCGGCGATGCGCCCGTGGTCGTGAAGCCGGTCGTCGAGAAATGAACCGCAGCTGGAGCTTCACCGATCTCGAATTCGTCGTCATGTGGCGGCATTTCGGTGACGAGGGGCCACCGCGTCCGTTCGTCTACACCACCGACATTCCGCTGGAGGACGACTTCCAGCGCGAATGCACGCGCCTGCGCGACCGGATGCTGGCCCGTCCCGACCACACCCTGTTCGACGCCGTGCGCGACTGCACCCGGCCCGATCTCGCCGTCCTGGTCACAGGATTCGACGGCCACGACCCGCATCGCGGCGAGGGAGCGGTCCGGCTGCTGGCCGCCCGGCGAGAGGATCGCGGCTACCTGCTCACCCAACTGCCCGGCCGCACCCTGTTGCACGCCGGTGGATTCACCATGGTGCAGTGCGATCCGCTGCGGCTGGCAGATATGGTCGCGGATGCCCTGCCACCGGTCGAGGCCGGTGGCTCCGGGCACATTCTGTTACCGCCCGATCCGGAATCGGCGGCAGGCGTCACCGAAGCGCACTACGTATCGGCCGACAGTGCGGGCGGTGCCCCGCAACTCTGGGACAGCTACGACGAGCCCGACGACGCGGCCGGGCAGCGCTTTCTCGATATCGTCCCGGAGCGTTCCGGCTCCATCGAAATCGCCCAGGGCGTATCGCGTTTCGGCCCGCGGGGTCGTACCGTCCGGCATCTGGACTGGCGCGACCTGTCCGGCGACGGCCGCTACGTGATCCAGGCGGGCCCGCCGCGCACCGCCGCCGGAGTGGACCGGCAGGGACTGATCGCCGCGATCAACGCCGAGATCATCACCGTCGTCCGCGCGATCAAGGACGAGCGCGTCTGACCGGCCGCCGCCACGGTGCCCGATTCCGACCGACAACGAGGAGCATGATGTCCACCGCGACAACGCGATCGGGTTCGATCGCGGTCGAAACAACCGAACAGGGCCTGCCGCTGCGGATTTCGATCGAGGCGAGCGAATTGCGCCGCGATCCAGCCGAATTGGCCGCCGAACTGCTCCGGATGTGTTCACGCGCGGCCGATCGGGCCGGACTCGCACGGCGGCGCCAACTCGCCGAGGCCGGGCTGAGCAGCGACCTGCTCGCCTTGACCGGACTGCCCACGGCGGAGCAGGTCGAACGGCAGGAACTGATCGACGAGCAGGAGTACGACACGGAACCGCAGAGCTGGCTGAGGTCGGTGAAGTGGTAGCCCACGACGCCGGAGACGACGCGAAGGAGGGGGAGCCGATGGCGAATATGCCTGATCTGTCCGGTGTTTCGGTGATGGACGAGCTGGTCGCCCGCACGGAGCGGCAACTGGAACGCATGCGCGATCTGGGTGACCGGATGGCGGGGGTGCGGGCCCGCGAAACCTCACCGGACGGCGCCGTCACGGTGGAGGTCGACGGTAACGGCGCATTACTCGATCTCGTTTTCTCACCGTTGGTGAATCGGCTCACCCCAGCGGAGTTCGAGCAGGTGGTAGTGTCCACCGCGCGCAGCGCCGCCGCCCGTGCGTTCGCGCAACGCGGTGATCTGATCGCCGCATTCAACGAGGAGAACGGCGCCGGTACGCGCGAGATTCACTGACGCGTAACGCGTTCTTAAGCTGCCCGCGTGCCAATCTACGTCGACGCCTGTTGCAATTGCTCGGTAGATGTTCGATCCGCCGGTTACGCGAGCGCGAATCGGCTTACCGGGCAGGGGCTTTCAGATGGGCGAGTTGGTAGCAGTACCGGAGGCGATCCGTCGCTACGGGGACACGGCGGCCGCTATGGCCACCGAAACACTCTCCGCGGGCACGGTGAACCAGGCGGTGGCCATCGCCGCGGCCGTTCCGGTCTTCGGTTTGATCGGTCAGGACTTTCTCGCGACATACGCGCTGGCGCAGGCGAATCACCTGAGTTCGGTGGTCGAGCTGGCGACGGTGCACGCCGGTACCGCGGTGACCGCGCATCAGAGTGCCGCCACCTACGCGACGACCGACCAGGACAACGCCGACCTGCTCGGCGGAATCGGCCGCGCGTGATGGAACCGGGCCTGGACCGGTCGATCGTCGACCTGTTGCGCCAGAGCGCGATGGGGTCGATCGTGGACCGGCCGGTCAACGACGTACTGCGGGAGATGGGGCTGCCGGGCCTGCCGCAGCTGCCGCCGGCACCACCGCTGCCGCAGTTGCCGCCGCTGCCGGTGCTCGACCTGCACGCGCTGACCAAACCGATCACGGATCTGGCCAGCAGTTTCGGCACCGGAAAACTCGGCGGCGGCCCGGGCGCGGACCCGACGCAGGTGCTCTCCCAGATCTCGGCCGTGTTGCAGACCGTGGTGCAACTGGGCACCACGGCGATGCAGACGGCGATGTCGCTGTGGCAGGGCGCGGGCGCGCTGTCGGCGGCGGCCAAATCGACCCAGGCGGCCGCCGACGGTACCGCGGTGGCGGGTCAGGGCGCGCAGATGTCGCTGGGCACGACCGCCGCGGCCGGCAGCGTATTCACCGGAAACGCGCTGATGACGGGCATCACCTCGAAGTACCTGACCTCGCTGGCGGCGGCCGCGCCGTTCATCGTGACCCCGCCGGGGCAGGTGTTCGTACTGGCGATGTCGGCGCAGACACTGGCCGAGGCGCTCGCCGTGGTCACCAAGACGCGGGTCGAGCTGACCGCGCACAGCGCGAAGATGGCGCACACCGGCCAGAAGGTCAAGATCACCAATGTGCCGCACGGGGTGTCGAATGTCGCCGCGCAGCGGGTCGCGGTGCCGCAGGCTTCGCTGAAGTCCGTGGCCGGCACCACGTCCCGGCTCAGCAACACACCGTCCGGTATGTCGCTCGCGACCAACGCGTCGAGCTCGAGTAGCGCGGCGGGCAATGCGACGCAATACGTTTCGCAGGCACTGCAGATGGTGCAGTCGTTGTCGGCCGTCGGCGGGGCGGGCGCGCAGGCGGCCACGGGCCTCACCGGCCGCGCCGCGAAACCGATCGCGGCCCCGGTTCCGGCGGCGGGTGGAACTCCGGCGGCGGCCGGATCCGGATCCGCGGCCGGCGCACCCGGGGGCATCGGCGCACCGGCCGCCGGGCCATCCGAGATGTCCTCATCCCTGCAGGCCGCGCGCACCCCGTCGATCATGACGGAGGCGGCCGTCACCGCGAGCACCGAATCCGCGATCGCCTCGTCCGGCACGGCGGGTAGCCCGGGCATGATGCCGATGACGCCGGGCGCGGGCGCGGCCGGAATGGCCCGCGCCGCTTCGGATTCCAGCAGCGCGAGCGACGCGGTGCGCGGACAGCTCGTCACGGCCGCGCACGGTAACGACGTCGTGGGCGATATCGCCGGAGTCTCTCTCCCCGTGGTCGGCGCCGCCGACGCGGTCACCACCACACCGGACACCGAGCCGCCGGACAAAGCTCTCACCCTCTAGGAGTTCGCGATGGAATTCGATCCCGTAGTCGCGGCGCGCACCGCCGCCGATCTCGACGCACTCGCCGACCGTCTGGAGGCGGGCCTGCAGGCCGACACCCCGGCGCTGTCGGTCGCCGCTCCCGGTATCGACGAGGTGTCGCTGCGTGCGGCGACGACCCTGACCGAGGTCGGCGCGTCGTTCGACTCGTCGGGCAACCTCGGCGTGCGGGAGCTGCGCAAACTGGCCGCCACCCTGCGGGCGCAGTCGCGCGGGCTGTCCCGGATGGACAGCGACAACGCCGCCGACCTCGGCGCCACGGCCTGATCGGGGCGCGACGACATGGTCGAACCGCCGGGTGACGGCTTCACCGGGGTGGTCTGGGAAGCCAGGCCGACCGAGCGGCTGGCACGCGAACTGACGACCGGCCCGGGATCGGTGCCGATGGCCGAGGCCGCTTCGGCCTGGGGGCGGCTGGCCGCGAACTTCGGTGCCGCCGTGGTGGATTACGACCGGATCGTCGCCGAGATCCGCGGCCACTGGCAGTCCGACCGCAGTGACGAAGTGCTGGAACGCATCGCGCGGATGCGGGATTGGCTGCTCGACGCCGCGACGGCCGCCGGCCGCAACGCCGCCCACGCCGCCGAACAGGCCGCGGCATACGAGGTGGCCCGGCTGGCGATGCCGCATATCGCGGAGATCGCGGCGCTGGAACAGGCGATGCACACGGTGCAGGCCATCGGGGCCGCGATGGGCGCGCCGCTGGTCGGCGCCGCCGCCGATATCAGCGCCGATCAGGACGTGGCCAAGGCAGGCGCGGCCCGGGTGATGCGCACCTACGAGGCCGCCACCGAACCGCTCGCGATGCCGTGGCAGCAGATCGAGCCGCCGGTGCTGGCCACTGGCGACGCCCTGGCGGGGGAGCAGGCGGCCGCCGCGGTGGCCGCCGAATCGGCACCCGCGATGCCCGCCATTCCCGGGATGCCCGCCATGCCGAACCTGGCCGCCTTCGATATGCCGCGCACCCTCACCGGCACCCGTGTCCAGACCGTCGCCCAGGTGACCCGGCCCACCGAATTCACCGCGCTGCAGGCCTCGCCCGCGCAGACCGGGACGGCCACCGGCCAAGCGGTTCCCGCCGCGGCCGGCCCCGCCGCCGTGCAGTCCGAGGAGGAACGCGTCGCCCGGGCGGGGGCGGCGGACGCACCCGCCGCCGGCGAATTCGAGATCGACGCCGGATTGGCCGCCGCCCCAGCGGTTCTCGGTGGCGTCGAGACGCCGCCCGCGTCCGGAACCGCGAGTCCCGCGTAAGGAGTGTTATGGCGACCCTGACCAACGACGCCGTCCTGGCCGTCGCCGAACTGCTCGGCGTGCAGACGTTGCCGCTGGTGCTGGAGGTCGGACCACGACAGGACTCGATCGACGCCTTCACCGCGGCGCGAGCCGAGGCACTGCGCGGGTTGCGCGGCGCCGGGCTCGTGGACCGCTACGACGACGTCGAGCCGGAACTCGGTGCGGCCCTGTCGATTCTGGCCCGGCCCGAGTCCGAACTCGCGGCGCGGATCGTCACTGCGGCCGGGGTGCATCGAGTGTCGGTGGCGCGGCGCGGCGCCGGGCACGCGGTCGCCGTCCGCACCGGCGACCAGATCGACGTCCGCACCATCTGGGCGGACGACGACGGTGCGGCACTGGCCCGTCCCGTGCTGGAGGTCCTAGGTCCCGCCGAACCCGCGGATATCGCGAGCTTCAGCGCCGCCACCGACGAGCTGGCGCAGCGGCTGGACAACGCCACGGCGGCAACGGAATTCGCCGAGGCGCTGTACGGACTGGACGTCGCGGAACGCGCGGCGATCGAATTCGGCATGGCGCTCTCGCAGTGCCACGCGCACGCCGAGATCGTCGCCTACCTCCACGCCGACGGCATCACCACCCGATCCTCCGGCGCCGCGACGGTGTACGACACCGCCCGGGGCCGGATCGCGGCCAGCCCGGGCACCGCATCCGACCAGCGGATGTGGACCACCTTCACGCCGGGATCCGATCACCGCGTCGCACAGGCGATTACGGCGCTGATCGGCACCTTGCCCGGGGGAAGGTGGATGCCCTAGCTCGCGAAATCCCGTGCCAGTGACCACCTGTAGTACCGACCACCCGCATTACCGGAAAACACAGAGAGGGGCCTGACGATGGCCGGACAGCAAATCAGTAACGATGCAGCGAGTACTTCGCAGGCGCAGACCGATATGGCCAACTCGGTCGATCGCATCCGCGCCACCATCGCCCGCGTGACCGAGGCGGTCGACTCCGCCAAGCGCGGCTGGCAGGGCGACGCGTTCTCGGCGTGCAACAAGGCCGCCCAGGACTGGGACGAGGAAGCGGCCAAGCTGAACCAGATCCTCAACGAGATGACCGAGGAGGTCGGCCACGGTAACAAGACCTACACCGGCCTGGAGAGCGAGAACGAGAACGAGTTCCGTCAGCTCATCTCGCAGACCGGCGGTCTGACCAACCTCGGCGTCTGAGGCGAATCCAGCACAACCGTTCCACCGCACACGTACGAAAGGTAGCGACATGCTTTACGAAAGAACAGTTCTCCAGGAGCTCTCCGACCTGCTGAACGGCTTCCACAAGGATCTGCAGTCCGAGGCGAGCAACCTGCAGGACTGCGCGGCCAAGCTGGCCCAGGCATGGGAGGGCAACGCCGGTCTCGAGGCGTTCCAGCAGTCGAAGCAGAAGTGGGACCAGCAGTTCGGCGACATCAACGGCGACAGCGACCCCAGCACCGCCATGGGCAAGGTGTCGGCGCTGTCCAAGGCCGTCGCCGCGGCGATGAACAACGCGACCGCCGCCGACAAGGTTGTCGCCAACGGCTTCGGCGGCTGAGTCCCGTAAGCAGTTTTCACCACGGAGGGCCCGTCCGATGTCCCAGATCGGGCGGGCCTTTCGCTGTCGTCGCCCGGGTTCGGCGGGCAGCCGCTTCACATGCCGGAGGCGGGCTCGGCCGGCGTCAGGCCGGAACGGCGGGGTGTGCGCCGACGTAGCGCAGTTCCTCCGGTGTCGCCACCATGTACACCCGGGTCTCCCCGGCCTCGGTGCGCACCGTGACCAGGTTGGCCGTCTCGGGATCCTCGATCAGGGTGACGTCGGGTTCGAATCCGTCCGCTGCCTGCCCGGGCCGGCGCAGCAGCATCACCGTCGCGTCGGAGTGGTGCCCGCTCGGCGCGACGCCGTCGAAGACCACCATGGTCGCGAACCGATACGAACTGGCCTGCTGGGAACCGGCAGACCAGGTGGCGAGCGTGAGCGCCTGCGGCATATCGACGTAACCGACCATCGGCCGCCATTCGTCGTGCCGATTGGTGTGCACCACCACACTGGCGCCCAACGCGATCGCGCGCAGGATGACCTGTTTGGCGACCAGCGGGGAGCCGATGACCTCGACCCGACGTACGTGCCGGCTCACCAGCGGCAGCGCCACGCCCTGGCCCGAGTTGTCGGCGCCGATGAGCTGTCCGCAGCCGGCGATCGGCATCGGCACCCGATCCAGGGCGTCCGGTGGTCCGAGGTAGCTGTCCAGCGGCAGCGCCGGCACTCCGGTGCCCAGCGGCAGGCTGAAAAGCATTGCGCGCCGCTGCTTTCCGGGCAGCGGAATCAGTCCGGCGGAGCGCACCCGGCACGGCGCGTCGCGGGTCGCGAAGCGTGCGGTCGCCGTCACGGCGATCGAGGTGTCGGTGGTCGCGGACGTATTGGGCCCGGCATCCGGCACCCGCTGCAGCCGCACGGTGATCGTGGAGGTCACCGTCGGCGTCGACCACACCTCCGCGATGCCGCGAGAGCCCAGGGCCTCGGGGGTCATCCGGTAGGTGGTGTGGTGAAAACCGTTGTGGATCAGACTGTCCGTCGTCTCCTCGAATTCCTCCGGCGTCGCGCCGAGGGTCAGCTGGGCGACCGCCTGATTCATCTCGGTCGCCGAGAGCGCGACCGCCGACAGACCGCGCGCGGCGAGCCGATTGGCCACCCGCCGCGTGGCCACGACCGCCGAGCGCAAGGTCCCCTCCGCCCCGCCGCCGCGCCGATCCACGGCGGCGGCGTTGGCCAGCGGATCCAGCCGCAGGACCACCCAGACCGTCCGATGCGCCACGGCCGGCAGCGGCCCGAGGATGCTCTCGTAGGCGCGCGCCACCGCACCGGTGCCGGCACTGCGTGATCCGGTGCTGATCACATCGATGCCGGCCAGCCGGATGTCGAACTGATCGAGACAGCGTGCGATCTCGGCGAGCGGCAGCATATCGTCGCCGAGCAGACCGCTCGGGCTGAGCCGGGTGACCGTTCGCGGCTGCGCGTCGATCCGCAACATGGTGATGAGCCGGTCACCGTCCCAGCGCATTCCGTAACTTCCGCCTTCGGCCAGTGGAACATTGAATGGCGAATGTTGAACGGCGGTGGAACGATTACGAAACAATTGCCAACGAAAGGTAATTCCGCGCGCCACGGATTGCGCGAGAGAAGTGCCTCGAATCGGCGCCAGCGCGACGATCACCACCACCGCGGCGACAACGACCGGAACCCACCACAGCGGTGTGAAAACCCGTGCCACGAAGGCGCTCACAGCCGCCGTGACCAGCACCGGAAGCACCAGGCGCAGGGGCAGCAGGTGGAAGAGCCAGAATTCCGTCGAACGCAATTGCGGTGCGTTCGAGCGCGATTCGGAAGCGTCGGATGAATCGTCCTGAGGCGGTGTGACTTTTTCTCCGCGCGCGGTGGAGTTCATGCGCACATAATGGACCGAACTCGTTCGGCTTCGCTAGTCTGTCGAAGCGCGGCCGGAATCGGTTCGCGCCCTCGAATCGGGTCATCGGAATCAGCTAGTGGGTATCGGGAGGCGGTTGTGCCGGCGCAGTTGACGACCCGTGCCCAAGTCAACGGTTACCGGTTCCTGCTCAAGCGTTACGAGCACGCGCTCGTGCGGCGCGACGTCCGGATGCTGCACGACCCCATGCGGACCCAGTTCCGTTCGCTCGTCATCGGCGCCGTACTGGGACTTTTGGGCGTGGCGGGTGCGGCGATCCTGGCCTTCCTGCACCCGCAGGGCTCCGTGGGTGACTCGAAGATCGTGATGGGCAAGGATTCCGGTGCGCTCTACGTCCTCGTGGACGGAACCTTGCATCCGGTGCTCAACCTCGCCTCGGCGCGTCTCATCTCCGGGGCCGACGCCTCGCCGGCCTCGGTCAAGGACAGCAAACTGACCCAGCCGCGCGGTCCGCTACTGGGCATTCCCGGCGCGCCCGGCGCCCTGCCCGGATCGGGCGATCCCCGGCGGTCCACCTGGACGATGTGTGACAACCTGCTGCCCTCCGCGACGGGTGGTGCGGCCGCGACGGGCCCGCTCACCACGGTGATCGCCGGGCCGCTGGACAATCCGGCCGGTGGCGCCCGCGCGGTGCCGGTGCGCGCGGACCAGGCGCTGCTGGCCACCCACGGCGGTAAGACCTTCCTCGTCTACGACGGTAAGCGGGCCGAGATAGATCCCGGCGATTCCGTTCTGGTCCGCTCCCTCGGTTTGCGGGATCAGCGTCCACGGCCGATCGGCGGTGCGCTGCTCGACGCCACCGAACCCGTTCCGCCGCTGGCGGTTCCGGACATCGACCGGCACGGGACGCCGGGTCCGGGCAAGCTGTCGGATGTGCCGGTCGGCGGTGTGATCCGAGTACACGGCGTGGACGCCGACGAGTTGTACGTGGTCCTCGCCGACGGCGTGCAACGGGTCACGCCGTTCGCCGCGGGCCTGATCCGCGACGCGAATTCGCAAGGGATGAACGAGATCTCGACCGTCCCGCCGGACCGCATCGTCGGCATCCCGGTTCTGCACCGGCTGCCGATCGACGATTTCCCGCACCAGGTTCCGTCCGTGCTCGCGCCCGACGCCGATCCGGTGGCCTGTCTGTCGTGGACCCGTGCCGCCGACGACGCGCGCGCCACGGTCACCCTGCTCGCCGGCCGCGCGCTGCCCCTGCCCGCGGATGCGGAGCCGGTCGTCCCGGCGACCGCGGACGGCGCCGGCGATCGGATCGACGGCGTCTATCTGCGCCCGGGCACGGGGGAGTTCGTGCGGTCGGTCGGGGCGGAGCCGGGCGCGGTGAGCAACGGCCCGCTGTTCTATGTGGGCGACAACGGGATTCGGTACGGCATCCCGGATGCCGACACCGCCAAGGTCCTCGGAATGCCGAAGACTCCGAAGCCGGCGCCGAAGCCGATCGTGGAGGCCTTGTCGGCGGGCCCGGCGCTGACCCGGCAGGACGCTCTGATGAGTCACGACAGCCTGCCGCAGTGCCCGGACGCGGGCGCGAGCGCGGTAGCCTGCGCCCGGCCGATCCCACCGCCGGGCAAGAACAACTGATCGCCACCGGCCGCCGACACGGCGACCGGTCCGCCGATCATGTTGCGGCTCAGCGCAATCCGCCGAGCACACCCTCCAGCGCCTTGGCCATATCGGCGCCCTCGATCCGCATGAGCACCGTCTCGTCCACCGCCGACAGGTCGATGGATTCGTCTGTGGCCAGCCGGAATTCGCGCTCCTCCTCGGCGGCTTCGATCACATTGCGAATGAACCGGCCGTTACCGGCGAGGTCCACCGCCCGCCGCTGCTCACCGCTCTGGTCCACCACCTGGCGCTCGTAGAGCTCCCGGCACGCGGCCTGGAGCAGTTCCAGCGCATCTTCGGCGACCTCCGAATCCCGTTTGCTCGCAATGAACTGACCGATCCGGCCGAGTTCCTCGGGAGTGTAGGACTCGAACTTCACACGCTTGGCGAAGCGGGACGCCAGACCGTCGTTGGAGGCCAGGAACCGGTCGATCTCGCCGTCGTAGCCGGCGATGATGACGATCAGCCGATCGCGGTCGTTCTCCATCCGGGCCAGCAGGGTGTCCACCGCCTCGCGGCCGAACGCGTCACCGCCGGACAGGCCGGTCTGAATGAGTGTGTACGCCTCGTCGACGAACAGCACTCCGTCCATCGCGGAATCGATCAATTTATTTGTTTTTATCGCGGTGCTTCCCAAATGTTCACCGACGAAATCCGAACGCTTTACCTCTACCAGTCGATCGGTTTTCAACAAACCCAACCCACAGTAAATTTTTGCCACCACTCGGGCAATCGTCGTCTTACCGGTTCCTGGCGGGCCGGTGAACGCAAGGTGTTGTCCGCGTGGCGCGCTGGACATACCTTTCTCGGCTCGAATCTTCGCCAATTGCGCGGTGGCCTGGAGTTTCGCCACCTGAGTTTTCACCGCGGCCAGGCCGATCTGCTCGTCCAGCTCCGCGCGGGCGACCTCGAGCAGGCGCTTGGCCCGATCGCCGCGCTCCTCGGTCTCGACCTGCTCGGCGGTGGGCGCCGAGGCCGGATCCCAGCGGTCGGTGCGCGCGTCGATCAGTTCTTTCGAGGTCACCGTGAGGCGGTACTTGCGGTCGCGCATGGCCTGGGTGTTCGCGGCGAAGTCCGGCGCCTCGGAGAACACCTTCTCGAACAGGGCCTGTGCCTCGTCCTCGCGGCCCATCTCGCGCAGGCACAGTCCGCGGCAGAATCGGGCGGTGGTGGCCGCTGCCGGAATCGGACCGCTCTCGGCGGCCTCCATCCGGCGGATCGCCTCGCCGAACAGGCCGAGTTGCGCACAGGCCGTGCCGACCATCACGTGCGCGCCCGCGGCCAGGTAGGAGTCCTGCCAGTCCGCCGAACCGGCCAGCACGGTCATCACATCCGGCCAGCGCTGCGTCGTGTAGTGCAGCAGGCCGCGAACGTACTGGCAGATCCGGTCGTCGAGATCCTGATCCGGCTGCGACAGCAGACCCGCGCGATGCCGGGCCAGCTCGTCGAGCACCTGCTCGGCCTCGTCGTAATCGCCGGCGGAGATCAGCTGGGTCGCCTGCGCCAGCCAGATCTCGGTGTATCCGGCCAGCGGATAGTCGATGTACTGGCCCACCACGAACCGGCCCGCCAGTTGCCGCGGCGCCAGGCCGAGCCGGCGCTGCTCGCGGTAGAGGGTGGAGCCGCTGGTCTTGTAGAGGTTGAACACCACCTCGGGGGTGATCTCCCCGGCCGCGGCCCGGCCCAGCCAGGCGTCGCACATGCCCGGATCCCATTCGGTGGCGCGCTGGAATGCGAGCTTCGCATATTCGAGATCGGGCGTGGATTCCTGGCCGTCGATAGCGATGCCCAATGACAATACGCCGGCATCGAAGGCGCGTTGTGCTTGGCGGTTGCCGGTCATACGGACAGTCCCCTAAACGCGTGAATGTGCTAATTCTCGCTCAGCATACCGGCTGCCGTGACAGCCGATCTCGGTTAAGTTTGGAACGTCGCAATACAGCGACGAAAATCGTAGGGAGTTCTGTAATCCGTGACCGAGTCGTCGAGCAGCGGCGTGGGGGCCGTTGACCCGGAATTGTGCCGAGTGTCGGTGATCGGCGGAAATACTCAACTCGATGTGGGCCTGCCCGCGACCGTGCCGGTCGCGGCCTACATCACCGACCTGGTCGAGCTGATCGATTCCCGCAATCCCGACCTGACCGAACACGACGAGGGCGCGCCCGTGCGCGCACAGCACTGGACGCTGGCGCGGATCGGCCGCGATCCGATCCCGCCGCACCAATCACTCACCGACGCAGAGGTTTTCGACGGCGAGTTGCTGGTGTTGCGCTCGGTGACCGCCAAGGAGGCGCCCGCGCTCTTCGACGATGTGATCGACGCCGTCTCGCGGCTCACCGCCGAATCGGGAAACGCCTGGTCACCGACGGCGGCGCGCCGAATGGGGTTGGGCGCCGGGCTGATCGCGGTACTCGTCGCGGTCGCGGTCCTGGTGTCCGGTAAGGGCGCCGGCATCTGGAACGGATTCATCGCGCTCGGCGCGGGCGTGCTCGCCGCCGGCGCCGCGGTGATCGTCGCGCGCCGCTATCCGGCCGAGCGCACCACCGCGAACGTGTTGTCGTTGTTCGCGATTGCGCTGCTGGCCGCGAGTGCGGGCCTGCTCACACCGGGCCGGGTGGGATCACCGCACGTCCTGTTCGCGGCGGTGGCGGCTCTGGTGGTGGCGCTGGCGCTGTATTCGATGACCCGCGCCGGGTCGCTCGTGGTGGCCGCGGTGGTCACCAGCGCCGCGGTGCTCGCGGTCGCCGCGGCGGTACGGATGGTGTGGGACTTCGACATCGCGAAGATCGCCGTCGGCGTGCTGATCGCCGGGCTGGTGCTGATCACGATGGCTCCCCGGGCGGCCGTCGCCGCGGCGCGCCTGCCGGTTCCCCCGGTGCCGACCGCCGGGGGCGCGATCGACCCCACCGATCACGAACCGCGCCCGACCATCGCCGATATCGGCGTCATCGGCGCGACCGCGCTGCCCTCGGCGGCCGCGCTGGAGCGCCGGGCCCACGCGGCCAATCGGTACCAGTCCGGAGTCCTGGTGGGCGCCACGCTCGCAGCGGGTTTCGGCGCCGTCCTGGGGGCCGATCCGCTGGGCGAGGCGCGCTGGCAGGGGTTGGCGCTGGCGGCGATCACCGCGGTGGTGCTGTGCCTGCGTGGCCGGGCGTACGCCGATCTCACCCAGGCGTCGACGATGATCGCGGGCGGCACCGCGGTGGCGCTCGCCGTCACCGCGGGAGCCGCTGTGGCCCACGAGGATTGGCGCGCGGTCGGTGCGGGTCTGTTGCTGATCGTCGCCGCGGCGGTGGTCGCCTTCGGTGTGCTCGGACCTCGCGCGGACGTGTCGCCGGTGGTGCGGCGGGCGATCGAGATCTTCGAATACCTGCTGATCATCGCCATCGTGCCGCTGTCGCTGTGGCTGATGGACGTCTATTCGGCCGCCCGGAACATCTGATCGGGCCGATGACTGTGCTGCGCTACGGAAGAGATTGTCCGGTAGCGGGTTTCGCGCGCGGGGCGGCTCGCCGGCTGCGCGTGGCCGCTGCCGCGGCGGTACTCGGCGCGTCGCTGCTCGGCGGTGGTCCCGCGACCGCGGTCGCCCCGCCGGCGATCGACGAGGGCGCCCTCGGGCAGGCGCTGGCCGTCAACGCGAAGAACGGTCCGCCGGACCAGACCGAGAAGCGCGCGGTCTGCGCCGAGCCGTATCTGACCGGGGCGATTCCGCGGGATCCGCCACTGCCCCAGCGGATTCTCGATCTGGACCGGGCCTGGAAGTTCAGTCGCGGCGCCGGACAGAAGGTCGCCGTCATCGACACCGGGGTGAACCGCCATCCGCGCCTGCCGGATCTGCAACCCGGCGGCGACTTCGTGACCGCCGGCGACGGCACCGAGGACTGCGACGGCCACGGCACCCTGGTCGCCGGCTTGATCGCCGCGCGCCCGAGTCCCGCCGACGCCTTCTCCGGCGTCGCCCCGGAGGCGCAGATCCTGGCCATCCGGCAGCTGAGCCTGCAGTACGAGGCGAAGAACCGCAACAACGACGAGACCGGCAAGGTCGCCGCCGGCGGATACGGTGACGTGCTGACGATGGCGGCCGCCGTGGTGCGCGCGGTCGACATGGGCGCCACCGTGATCAACATCTCCGAAGTGTCCTGCAGCCCAGCCGGTTCCGAGACCGCCGACGGCGCACTGGGCGCGGCGGTCGAATACGCCGCCGACCGCAATGTCGTAGTGGTCGCCGCGGCGGGCAATCTCGACCAGTCGGCCTGCTCGGCCCAGAACGACACCAGCGGCTGGAACGGAGTGCGCACCGTCATCAGCCCGGCCTGGTTCACCCCGTACGTACTCTCGGTCGCCTCGACCGATCCGGACGGTGCGACCTCGCCGTTCTCGATCCACGGCCCGTGGGTGGGGGTCGCCGCACCCGGCCGGTCGATCATCTCCCTCGACAGCAAGCCGGGCGGAACCGGCCTGGTCGACACCGAACACGGTGACGACGGACCGCTCACCATCGACGGCACCAGCTTCTCGGCGGCCTTCGTCTCGGGTCTGGCGGCCTTGGTGCGCAGCAGATTTCCCGAACTGAGCGCGGCGCAGGTGATCGACCGGATCGAGCGAACCGCGCACAACCCCGGTGCGGGCCGCGACGATCGGGTCGGATTCGGCCTCATCGACCCGCTGGCGGCGCTCACCGCGCAGCTGCCGCCGCCACCCGGCCAGGCCGCGCAGGTGCCACGGGCGATCGCGCCCCCCGCCCCGGATCCGGGGCCCGATCCGCTGCCGCGCCGGGTGGCGATCATCGGCTCCGGTGCGTTGCTGGCCCTGCTGGCCGTCGGCTGGGCCGCCGCCCTTCCCTACCGGCGCAGGCGACCCCAAGCGGTCGCCGACGATCCGGCCGCCGGATACCTGTCCGCCACCCCGGCTCCCACCGGGACCGACTCGCCTCGAGGAGAGTAGGCATGTCCACCGACGGATTCGTGCGCCGACCGCGGATCGCCCCGCCGCGGGCACCGGGCGGGGAGGTGGCGCTGACCGCGCCGCCGGAGATTCCGCGGCCGGTGCCGCCCGCCCTGCTGATGCGGCTCATGCCCGTGGTCATGGTGGTCGCGGTGGTCGGCATGCTCGCGATGATGGTGATGATGGGGCGCAATCTGCTCGCCAACCCCTTCATGCTGATGTTCCCGATGATGATGCTGATGTCGATGGTCGGGATGATGGCGGGGATGCGCGGCTCGGGCGGCCCCAAGCGCGCCGCCGAACTGAACGAGGAACGCAAGGACTACTTCCGCTACCTCGACCAGGTCCGCCGCGATGTGCGCAAAACCGGTGGCGCCCAGTTGCAATCGCTGATCTGGAGCCATCCGGAACCGGCCGATCTGCGCGCGGTGGCCGGCACCCGCCGGATGTGGGAACGCCGCCCCAACGACCCGGATTTCGGGCATGTGCGCGTCGGGGTCGGCAGTCACCGGCTGGCCACCAAACTGGCCCGCCCGGAGACCGGTCCGCTCGAGGACCTCGAGCCGGTCTCCACGGTGGCGCTGCGCCGCTTCGTGCGCACCCATTCGGTGGTGCACGGCCTGCCCACGGCCCTGTCGCTGCGTGCGTTCCCCGCGATCAACATCGAAGGCCGGCCGGACGAGACGCGCATGCTGGTGCGCGCCATGCTGATGGAATACGTGACCTTCCACGGCCCCGACCACGCCGCGGTCGCGATCATCTGCGCCGACCCGGACGCCGAGGCCTGGTCGTGGGCGAAATGGCTTCCGCACCTGCAACATCCGGTGGACCGCGACGGCATGGGCGCGGCCCGGATGATGTATCGCTCGCTGGCCGAACTCGAGACCTCCATGGCGGCCGAACTGCTCGAGCGCGGCCGGTTCATGCGCAACGCCCAGCCCACCGCCGGGCGCATCCATCTGCTGGTCATCATCGACGACGGCTATGTCAGCGGTACCGAGCGGATCGTCAGCGACGCCGGCCTGGACTCGGTCACCGTGCTCGACCTCACCGCGCCGCAGGCCGGGCTCGCGGTGCGCCGCGGTCTGCAACTGGTGGTCGCCGACGGTACCGTCGCGGCGAGATCCGCTGCGGGCGTGGAGCAATTCGCCACCTCCGACCCGGTGACGATCGCCGAAGCGCAGACCCTGGCGCGGGCGCTGGCCCGCTATCGGGTGGCCACCGCGGCCCAGATCGTGAGCCTCGGCGACGAATCGCGAGCCGTGCCCGGCCTGATGGAGCTGTTGAAAATTCCCGATGCCGCGCAGATCGATCCGGCGTCGGTGTGGCGCCCGCGCAACGACCGCGAGCGGCTGCGTGTCCCGATCGGCATCACGCCCGACGGCACTCCCGTCGAGATCGACATCAAGGAGTCGGCCGAGAACGGCATGGGCCCGCACGGATTGTGCATCGGCGCAACGGGTTCGGGTAAGTCCGAATTCCTGCGCACCCTGGTGCTGTCCATGGTGACGACCCATTCGCCGGACCAGCTGAACATGGTGCTGGTCGACTTCAAGGGTGGCGCCACCTTCCTCGGACTCGAATCGCTCGCGCACGTCGCCGCGGTGATCACCAACCTGGAAGAGGAGATCGCCCTCGTCGACCGCATGAAGGACGCGCTGTCGGGTGAGATGACCCGGCGCCAGGAACTGCTCCGCTCGGCCGGCAACTTCGCCAACGTCACCGAGTACGAGCGAGCCCGCGCGGCCGGCGCGGCGCTGGATCCGCTGCCCGCGCTGTTCATCATCGTCGACGAGTTCTCCGAATTGCTCTCGCAGAAGCCTGATTTCGCGGACCTGTTCGTCATGATCGGCCGTCTGGGCCGGTCCCTGCGCGTCCACCTGCTGCTGGCCTCGCAGCGGCTCGAGGAGAACAAGCTGCGCGGCCTGGACTCGCACCTGTCCTACCGGATCGGCCTGCGCACCTTCTCCGCCAACGAGTCGCGCGCGGTGCTCGGCATCACCGACGCCTATCACCTGCCGAGTGTGCCGGGCTCGGGCTACCTCAAAAGCGATGCCGACGATCCGCTGCGGTTCAACGCCTGCTACGTCTCCGGCGCCTACGAATCACCCGCGGGCAACGCGCCCGGCCGCACCGGCGGTGGGCAGCGCGGCGGCGGACAGGAGCCGGTGGTGTTCACCGCGGCGCCGGTCCCGGTGCGCACACCGGTCGCCGCCGCTCCGGCGCGCGGACCGCTGGGCCGGCCCGAACTTCCGCCGCCGCCCGGCTCACCGGAAGCGGAGCTGGAGCTGCCGCCCGGCACCCCCGCCGAAACCGTGCCCAAGACACTGCTCAATGTGGTCGTGGATCGATTGCGCGGTCACGGCCGCCCGGCCCACGAGGTGTGGCTGCCTCCGCTGGACGAATCACCGTCGGTGGACATGCTGCTACCCGATCCGGACTGGCGCTCGCCGGTGAACCGGCACGGCCGGTTGTGGTGGCCGATCGGTGTGATCGACAAGCCCTACGAGCAGCGCCGCGATGTGCTGATCGTGGATCTGTCGGCGGGACAGGGCAATCTGGCCGTGGTCGGCGGTCCGCAGTCGGGCAAGTCGACCACGCTGCGTTCGATCATCATGGCGGCCGCGGCCACCCACACGCCGGAGCAGGTGCAGTTCTACTGCCTGGACTTCGGTGGTGGCACGCTGGCGGGGCTGTCCGACATCCCGCACGTCGGCTCGGTGGCCGGGCGCATGGATATCGACCGGGTGCGCCGCACCGTCGCCGAGATGGTGACCCTGCTGCAC
Source organism: Nocardia sp. NRRL WC-3656 (assembly GCF_000720265.1). Taxonomy (NCBI): domain Bacteria; kingdom Bacillati; phylum Actinomycetota; class Actinomycetes; order Mycobacteriales; family Nocardiaceae; genus Nocardia; species Nocardia sp. NRRL WC-3656. The sequence continues at coordinate 264,756 of NZ_JOJF01000002.1, forward strand.
CAGCGCGAGGAGCGGTTCCGGGAGCTGGGCATCGAGTCGATCCACGAATTCCGCCGCCGTAAAGCCGAACTGGCACAGCGGAGTCCGGCCGAACAGGCGGCGGACCCGCTGTCGCAGGATCTGTTCGGCGACGTCTTCCTGGTCGTCGACGGCTGGGCGACCATCCGCGCCGAATTCGACGTGCTGGAACCGGCCTTCAACGCACTGGCCGCGCAGGGTCTGTCCTACGGCATCCACCTCATGATCGGCGCCACCCGCTGGGGCGAGATCCGCCCGGCGGTCAAGGATCTCGTCGGCACCCGGCTGGAACTGCGCCTCGGCGACCCCAGCGATTCCGAAATGGACCGTCGCACCGCGGTGCTGGTACCGGTGGGCCGCCCCGGCCGCGGTCTGACACCGGAGAAGCTGCATATGCTGGTCGCCCTGCCGCGCCTGGATTCCAGCTCCGATCCGGCGACTCTCTCCGACGGTATCGCGCTGGCGCGCAGCCAGTTCGCCGAGCTCTACGGTGATCGCCGCGCACCCGCGGTCCGCATGCTGCCGCTGCGGGTGCCGCGCGAACAGGTGCTCGCCGAGGCCGCGAAGCACGGGATCGAATGCAGCGCCACCCGGGTGGTGGTCGGCCTCGGCGAGAACGAATTGGCGCCGCTGGTCATGGATTTCGACGCCCAGCCGCATCTGATGGCCTTCGCCGACGTGGAGTGCGGCAAGACCACGCTGCTGCGCAACATCGTGCTCGGCATCACCGAGAATTCGACGGCCGAGCAGGCGCGCGTCATCCTGATCGACTACCGGCGCACGATGCTCGGCGTCCTGGAGGGCCAGCAGCTGGCCGGCTACTCCACCTCGGGCCAGACGTCGTTCGACATGATCAAGGAGGTCGCCGCCTATCTGCGACAGCGGATCCCGGGTTCGGACATCACCCCGCAGCAGCTGCGCGACCGCAGCTGGTGGACCGGACCGGAGATCTACATCGTGGTCGACGACTACGACATGGTCGCCACCGGTGCGGGCAATCCGCTCGAACCGCTGCTGGAATTCATCCCGCAGGCCCGCGATATCGGTATGCACCTGATCGTGGCGCGCCGCTCCGGCGGTGCCTCGCGGGCGCTGTACGACAAGGTGCTGGGCATGATGAAGGACCTGTCGGTCGACGCGCTGCTGATGTCGGCGCCCAAGGACGAGGGCAAACTGCTCGGCGACGTGCGGTCGGGCAAGCTGGCACCGGGCCGGGGCACGCTCGTATCCCGTGCCAGGGAGAACGAAATGGTGCAGGTGAGCTATCTGCCGCCGGTCTGAGGTCAGGGCACCGGATCGCCCCGGTCGGCGTGCAGATGCCGCCGCACTATCGGTTCCGGTAAGTCCCAGCTGTCGGTGCGGCGTTCGAACAGCGCGGCCGACGGTCCGCTGACCGCCGGGTTGGCGATGCGGGCCAGCCGGAATCCGGCCGCGCGGTAGTACCGGTGCAGGTCGGTATTCCTGGTCCAGGCGTCCAATCGCACCCAATTGCGTTGCCGCGCAACGGCCACCGCGGCGGCATGGGCGAGCAGCGCGCGGCCGACACCGCAGCCGGCGAAGCGCAGATCGACGATCATGTAGTGCACGATCACCGCGTCGGCGATCTCCCGCGATGACCACAAACCGGGGTCGGCGCGATCGTTCACGGTGACGGTTCCCGCGAATTCGCCGTTCACCTCCGCCACCCAGGTCTCCCCGGCCGAGACCGACCGGCCGACCGCGTGGGCAAACCGTTCGATCGGCAGCCCCCGGCCCTGCCGGGTCCACTGGTCCGACCCGCGTGCCGCAAGCCAGGCCGTCCGTTGGAGCCGTAGTCGGCAGATGCTGCCGAGGTCGGCCGAGCGGGCCCGGCGGATGCGGATCGTCATGGTGAACCGGGAACCAGCGAGTTACCGAAGGAATGGGAGTTGCCCGGAGGAGGCGGCGCTCCCAGGGTCTTGCGGATGAGGGCGGTGCCCTCGTCGTCACCGAGTTCGTAGGCCAGCCGGTTGCGCGCGGCCAGCGACCGCTGGCGGGTGACCCGCATGACGCGGGTGTTGCTGGCGCCGATGCGCAGATGGTCGAGCAGCATGGTGCCGGCTCCGACACCCAGGACGGCGGCCTCCTCGGCACTCGCGGGGCGCGCGACGACCGTATCCCGATGGGCCGTTTCGGGATATCCGCGTGCGGCCAGCCGCCGCGTGGTGCCCTCCGGAATGTCGTGCGGGGAGTCGATTCCGGTGAGTTCGGCGAGGTCACGCGGATAGTAGCTGACCTCCCACGACCACGGTTCGTTGTCGAGGTACTGCACCACGGTGCGGGCGACGACCCAGGAGTCTTTCGGCACGCCGAGCCAGTGCGCGACGTCCGTACCGGCCGGTTCCATCCGGGCGCTGAACTGCTTGGCCGGTTCCCGCCCGGCGGCACGGGCGGTCTCGGAGAAGATGTCGTGTGCCGACTTGGGGCGGTCGCGCCGAATATGGCTGGTCACCACGGATTCCAGGACCTCCTGGCTGCGCACGATCGTGCCCCGGGAAGTCGCTGTGAACAGCAGGTTTTCGGCAACGAGAACCTGAATCGCGTTGCGCGCGGTGGTGATCGAGACATGCATCTGTGCGGCCAGCTCGTTGTGGCTGGGCAGGCGATCACCAGGTTTGTACGTGCCGTCGCGAATCGCCTCCCGTAGGACGTCGGCGATGCGCTGGTACCTCGGACCGGCGGCCATCTCGCTCCTCGGTTGTACCTTCAAGGAAAGAAAGTTTACTCTGCTGGTTGACGGGGCAGTGTGACCCTTGACACACACATTCAGGGGTTTATTGTAATGAACGTCCTGACCATTGGTTGTACGGCGACGACGGCGAGGCAACGTGGCTGGTTTGGAGACGTCCCCGATGGTGGTCGTGGCATTGCCCGGCACACCACACACACCGACGGCCGTCGAGTTCCTGACGACCGAAGTTCTGCCGAGTTCGGATCTGTTGTTGCGTGCGTGCCGGGGGCACCGCGTGATCGGCGGCCCGATCCTGTGGTTCGCACGCGACCTGGCGGTGCTGTTCGAACGCCAGCTCGGCCGCGGCGGTTCCACTCCGGATCCGGACTCCGCCCTGATGATCGAAATCGGTAGACGGCGAATGGAATTGGTGATGGCGATCGACGATTGGATCGTCCGCGCCGTGCCGCAGCAGGGCTCCGGCGCCACCTTGCACACCGAAACGATCGGCGCCGTCATCGACCGGCTGGCCGAAGCGTCGGTCCGCGCGCACCACGCGCTGATGACCCTCGACGCGAACGACGATGCGCTGCACAGTGCCTGGCATCACCTGGCCGAATTGGCCGACGGTTACGACGATCTGGTGCGTGAGGTCCTTGCCGGACGGCGTCGCCTGCCGACCTGGTGAGTCTGTCTAGTAGCCCAGCGATCGGCACGAGCCCGCCATCCGCGGTGCGCGGCTGAGGCGTGACCGATCCGCCGGCAGCGGTGCTGGATTCAACCGGGTCACCCGCCGTGGTCGTGATCCACCGGCCAGTTCGGTGAAGCGAATCGTGTTCCAGCCGAACGGCATCAGGTGGACCGGTTCGCCGCGTTCCTCCAGGCGCTCGGTCAGCTCGGACACGACGTCCAGCGCATCCGCCAGGCCGGTGAGTACGTCGTCGGGTGCTCCACCGCCGGCGCGTCGATCGCTTCGTGCCCACGGCGCCACGCTCTCGACGACGATGTAGCCGGCGTTGTTGTGTAGCGCAATGGTTTTCACGACCTCGACCGCCGCCGGAAGTACCGCGGCATCGCCCGGCTCGACCGCGACCTGCAGGACCAGGCAGTCCACGAACATCTTCCGGGCGCGCACGGCCGCCGGATCCAGCGCGACCGCGCACGGCCCCGCCGCGGTGACCTCGTATTCGAAGAGGTGACACGCACTGCTCACGATGCGCATCGTGCACCTCTGTTCGCCCACACCGTCATACCGGAAACCTTAAGCGGTGGATACGCGCAATATCAGTGTCGTATCCGACGCATTCAGTACTGTTTGCGACATGGATGTCGCGGTCTTCGTCGTGGACGGCGTCGGAGACCTCGGTCTCGCCGCCGTCCTGGAGGTCTTCAACACGGCGAACTCGCTCGTCGACGATCCGGAGTTGGAACCCGAGCCGTGGCGGGTGCACACCGTCGCGCTCGGCGGCAGCGTCCGCTCGGGCCACGGCCATCTGATTCCCACCACACCGTTGGCCGAGGTACCCGCCGACATCGGCCCGATCATCGTGCCCGCCGTGCTGGCCATGGATGCCGACGCGGTGGTCGACCTCATCGCCGCGCCCGCCAACAGGCCGGTACTGGAACGCATTTCGCAGGCGCACCTGGCGGGGACCGGGCTGGCCGCCGCGTGCACCGGAACCTTCTTCCTCGCCGAGGCCGGGGTGCTCGACGGGCTCCCCGCGACGACGAGCTGGTGGCTCGGCCCGGCCTTCCGCCGCCGCTATCCGAACGTCGACCTGGACGAGGGGCGCATCCTGTGCCGTTCCGGTCATATCGCGACGGCCGCGGCGGCCCTGGCGCACCTCGACCTCGCATTGGCCACGGTGGCCGGTCGCAGTCCCGCCCAAGCCGAACGCGCGGCCCGGATGCTGTTGGCCGGCAGCGGGGGCGAGCAACGCGACTACATCGTCCCGCAGGTGATCGCGCGCGGGAACTCGCTGGTGGCGGCGTTCGAACGCTGGGTGCGCGGCCATATCGCCGAGCAGTTCCGGATCACCGACGCCGCCCGCGAACTCGGCGTCACCGTGCGCAGCCTGCAGCGCGCGACCCAGGCCGAAATCGGGATGTCACCACGGGATTTCGTGAACGAGATCCGCCTCGAGCGCGCCACCCGGCTGCTGCGCACCACCAACGCCACCGTGGAGACGGTGGCCGCGCGGGTCGGCTACCTCAACGCGGGCACCCTGCGAAGCCTGTTCCGGCGCCGCCGTGGACGCAGTATCGCCGAAGTCCGGGCGACCCCGCTCACCTGGCAGGACCGCGGCACTCAGTAACCGCCGAACCGCCGATGGTCGGTGGCGAAATCGTCGGCCACCGTCGCGGCCAGTTCGACCAGCGCCCGCTTGGTGTTCTTGTGCAGCCGGGCCAGATCGATCTCGGCGCCCTCGGCCAGATGCGGGTCGTAGGGGATGACGTGCACGGCGCGGCAGCGGGCCAGGAAGTATTCGCGCAGATGCTGAATCGCCACATTCGGCGACCCCTCGCGCGGCAGATTGATCACGACCACGGCGTTGCGCACCAGGTGATCGTGCCCGTGCAGGGAGAGCCAGTCCAGCGTCGCCGCCGCACTACGGGCGCCATCGATCGCCGACGACGAGATCAGCACCAGCGAATGCGCCAGATCCAGCACACCCGCCATGGCCGAATGCATCAGTCCGGTACCGCAGTCGGTCAGGATGATGTTGTAGAACCGCTGCAGGACGCGCAGCACCTGGCGGTACTCGTCCTCGCTGAACGATTCCGACGCCGCCGGATCACGCTCACTGGCCAGCACCTCCAACCGGCTGGTGGCCTGCGAGGTGTGCCGCCGCACGTCGCCGTAACTGCGAATCTGCTGATCGAGCAACAGATCTCGCACCGTGGACCGGGTCTGCAGCGGCACCCGCTGCGACAGCGTGCCGAAGTCCGGGTTGGCGTCGACGGCGATCACGCGGTCGCCGCGGATGGAGGCGAAGATCGAGCCGATGCCCATGGTGGTGGTCGTCTTGCCGACGCCGCCTTTCAACGACAGGGTGGCGATCCGGTAGTCGCCGCGCACCGGCTGCCGGATGCGAGCCACCAGTTCCTGCAGGCGCCGCTCCTCCGCGGACATACCCGGATTGATGGCACCGCCCGACATGTGGTGCACCGCGCGCCGCCACCCCGAACCGGGGGCCTTCTTCGCCCGGCGCATCGGCACATCCTCCAGTGAGGGCGTCACGCCGTTGGGTGGGTACTGCTGCGGCGGCTGACCCTGCTGGTACTGCTGCGGCTGCGGCTGGTGGGCCTGCGGGTTGGGGGCCTGCTGATACTGCTCGGGCGAATGGGCCTGCTGCCCCGGCATATACGGATTCGGCTGCGCGTACTGCTGCGGCTGGGAATACTGATCCGCCTGCCGTGCGGCCCACTGCTGTTCGGGACCGGTCGCCGGGCCCGGCACCTGCGGCGGCGGTTGCGGTGCGCTGTGCCACTGGGCGTCCGGGGCCGGCTGTGGGATCCGAGGCTGCGAAACCCCCTGCGGGCCGACGATCATCGTCGATTCGGAATTCGGCGCCTGCGGCATCGGGCCGGAATGCGGTGTGTGCGTTGCGAAGTCCGGAGCAGGTGGCTGCTGGTACTGCGTCGTCTGCCGCGCCGCGCCGTACTGCGGACCGGTGCCTTCGGGCAGTTGCTGATGCGTGTCGGGGCGCGGTGCCGGCGCATCCGGTCCGTTCCAGGCGGCCCCGGCATCCGGTCCGGGTCGCACGACAGGTTCCTGAGCCGGCACCGGCTCGGAGTCGAGCCGATGTCGCCCGCTCCACTGCTGATCTGCCGAACCGGCGCCGGCATCTCCGGAGCCGTAGAAGCCGACACCGCCGACGACCGACGAGGCGCCCGAATCGCTCTCCGGCGCATGGGTTCCCACCGTCGGCGGGTCGAGAGACCGCGGTCCGGAAGCTGCGCCACCGTGCCGAACTGCGGCAGTGCCGGTTGCGAAGGCATCCCACGTGCCGGCGCCACCGTTCCCCGTCACATCCGCTGCGGCGGGGAGGTCCGCGCCGGAAGTATTCGATACGGCGGTCCCGCCGGGCGCACCCGAATCCGAGGTCGGCGCGACCGAAGCCTCGGCCTCGTCGCGCGCGGGCGCGGAATCGGCCTGCGCGGCCGACTGTTCCGTCACGCGGCCGAGCCAGGCGGGCGCCTCCTCGGTGACGCCGGAAGCCCCGCCGCCCACGTTCCCAGCCCGTTCACTCGCGTCCGGGCCCGAACCGAACGGACCTGCCGCCGATCCGTGCGTCGGAGCGGGAGGAGTGGTTCCGGTCGGCGGCATCTCGGCCGAGGCGGGGCGGGCATCCGCCTCCTGCTGCGGCAGGCCGGGCGCGGTTGTTGTCGGTGCGACGGGAGTGTCGGGCAGTGAAAACTGCTGTGCGCCGGCGTTGTTCGGGCCCGGCGGCGCGTCCTCATACCCTTGTGGCACGCCCAGCCGCGGCGGCGGTCCGGAACGGGCGGGGGGCGTCGGGTCCGGCCACTCGGGCAGCGGCGGCGGAGTCGGGGCCGACTGCTGGGGCGGGGGCGGCAGGTCGGGCCGCCGGGTCACCCGCACGGTCAGGTCCGCATCCGCGCCTTCGGCGGCCGGAAGGGGAGTGTTCGACAGATGTTGCGGTGCGGGCGGAATCGGCGGGCGGGCCGGGGTCTGCGGCGGCGCCGCCGGAAAGTCGCCGGACAGCGGCGCGGAGGACAGCGGGCCGGACGCCTGGTCCGGGCCCGGCGTGGTCGGCTGCGGTTGCTGCGGCGCCGGAGCGGGAATCGGCTGTGCGGTAGCGGGCGGGCGGCCGAAGTCGTGGCCCGAGGACGCTGCGGATGGCGACGAATTCCACGCCTGCGCCTGCTGAGCCGGCGGCTGCGCGAACTGATTCTGTTGCTGCGGACGGAAGTCGGCCGGGATCACACCCTGGACGCCGTCCGAACCGTAGCCCTCGGACGGCTGCCACGGCATCGGCTCGGAGCCCTGAACACCGTTGCCGCGCAACGATTCCGGCCCCGGCTGCGCATCGCCGTGCGGCCCGGCGGTTCCCGGCGGCCCCCACGAGGGTGACGTCTCACCGGCGGCCGGCTCGGCGTCGGCCTTGTCCTTGCGGCGGGATTTCCGCCACTTCCGGTCGGACTCCTTCTTGTCGGACTCCGCCCGGTCGTCGGATTTGCGGGAGAACAACCGTCGCGGACCGCTGTCCTCCGGGATGTACTCCTCGTGCGGGAGGTTCTCGACCGGCGCTTCGTATCCCGTTTGCGTGACGTCGCTCTCCGACAGCCACGGGGGCAGCATGGGCAGATCGTTGTTGTTGCGACTCACGGCTGTACCTCACCGCGGTTCGTGGTCGGGGCCTCGCCGAGGATCGTGCCGATCGGGTTCGAGGGCGCTGCGTCCGTAATTCGCTCGCTGCGCACGCTCACGGGTGTCCCCCTGGGATCTGCTGGACCGATTTCCTGGACAGCCGGTAGTTTACGCGAGGGCTCTCGGCAGTGACGGGCGTCCTACCCACAGCCGACAAGCCGGTCGGCCGACGCGCCGCGTGGTTCGGTTGCCCCTTATTTGCGAGGTCGGGAGCGTATCGAAATGGCAATCACCGCGGGCGATGATCCCCGCGCGGCCCGGTTGGACGAACTTCCCGTCCGGCCGGTCCACCGCAAACTTGTCGCTCTGGTCGGCCTGGGCCTGTTCTTCGATCTCTACGAACTGTTCCTCGCCGGCACCATCACCGGCGTGCTGAAACAGCAGCTCGCGCTGTCGACCTATCAGCTGAGCGGCATTCTCGCCTCGGCCTTCGTCGGCCAGTTCCTCGGCGCGCTGCTCATCGGACGGCTCTCGGACCTCTTCGGCCGTCGCCGGATGTTCATGATCAATATCGGGGTGTACGCGGGATTCACGCTGCTCGGCGCGTTCAGCCCCAACGTCTGGTTCCTGATGGCGACGCGGGTCTTCGCGGGCCTCGGTATCGGTGCGGAGATGACCGTCTCCGACACCTATCTGTCGGAGACGATGCCGCCGCAGGTCCGCGGGCGGATGATCGCCATCGCCTACACCATCGGATTCTGCGCCGTCCCGACCGTCGGATTCCTGGCTCGGTGGCTGGTTCCGCTGGAACCGTTCGGCACGGACGGCTGGCGCTGGCTGTTCGTCTTCGGCGGACTCGGCGCCGCCCTGGTGTTCGTCGCCCGCCGGCACATGCCCGAGTCCCCGCGCTGGCAGGCCCGGCACGACAAGGTCACGAGCGACACCGCGGCTGCGAACGGACGGGCGAAGGTGCCGTTCGCCGATATTCTGCGCGGTGCCAATCGCGGCCGCACCCTGCTGTTCTCCGCGGTGATGATCCTGCAGGTGTTCGGCTACTACGGCTTCGGCACGCTGGCGGTGCTGGTCTTACAGCACAAGGGGTTCACGGTGGTGAACTCGCTGGGTTACCTGACCATTACCTATCTGGGCTATCCGCTGGGTTCGCTGCTGTCGATTCCGCTGATCGAGCGCATCGAGCGCAAATACCTGGTGCTGGCGTCGGCCGCGCTGATGGCGGTGTTCGGTCTGATCTTCGGCTTCGCGACGAGCGTGTCGCTGATTCTGCTGTCGGGCGGCCTGTTCACCCTGGCCAGCAACATCTTCTCCAACGCCCTGCACACGTATCTGCCGGAATCGTTCCCCACGACCGTGCGCGGCACCGCCTCGGGTACGGCCTATTCGCTGTCGAAACTGAGCACCGCCGTGCAGCCGTTCGTGCTGCTCCCGCTGCTGGACAACCACGGACCCGGTGCGGTGTTCACGGTGATCACGGTCGCGCTGGTGCTGATGCTCGGATTGATCGGGGCGTGGGGCCCGCTGACCGGGCGCGGCCCGCTCGCCGACCACTGACCGAAGCGGCGCGAACGGTGTGCAGGACCGCCGCGAGGGGACCGCATTTGGCCGGATCGCGAGCGCACGGGTAAGCTTGGTCGGCGGTGCACCCACCCGACGTCTGTGCTCATGCGAATGCATGTCCGCATGGGACTACGAAGAGTATGGCACCGGGTCGACTGGAGTGCACCGGTAACTGCAGTGACAAGCTAGCCGAAGAGTTGAGACCACACAGGGTTTCAGCGTAAGCGGGATCGCGGAGGATATGGCGAAGAAAGACGGGGCCATCGAGGTCGAGGGTCGAGTTATCGAGCCACTGCCGAATGCGATGTTCCGCATCGAGCTGGAGAACGGTCACAAGGTTCTCGCGCACATCAGCGGCAAGATGCGTCAGCACTACATCCGCATCCTGCCCGAGGACCGCGTGGTCGTGGAGCTTTCTCCTTACGACCTGTCCCGCGGTCGCATCGTCTACCGCTACAAGTGAGTTTCCGGGAAGCGATTCCCGGGAGAGTCCGGACGCCGGACTCGCGAGGTTCAGGGGTGGATTCACCCCGGAATCCGCACCCAAGATTTCCCCAGTCACACGGCTGGGGAAAAGCTGTGTTCACACCCGGTGTGGACCACAACCAGATTGGACGGACGTGAAGGTTCAGCCGAGCGTCAAGAAGATCTGCGAGAAGTGCAAGGTGATCCGCCGTAACGGCCGGGTCATGGTGATCTGCGACAACCTGCGTCACAAGCAGCGTCAGGGCTGACCTGGACTGTGCCCCGACGCAGGGGTTCACCAGCCAAGCACCGAACGCAGTTCGGATTGGCACAGAAAAGAAGACCTCCCAGCGCCAGTCGCCGTCGGCGAGCTCGCCGCCTCGGAAACGAGCGGAGAGCGGACGGACGACCTACCCCCGGAACGGAGGCCGGGGCCCCATTCGAGGGGACGGACAGGGAGCAGACCTCCGCAACAGTTAAGGAAGCTGCCACATGGCACGTCTGATGGGCGTCGATCTCCCGCGCGAGAAGCGCATGGAGATCGCGCTGACCTACATTTTCGGCATCGGTCGTACCCGCGCCAAGGAGATCCTGGACGCCACCGGCGTCAGCCCCGACCTGCGGTCGAAGGATCTCAGCGACGACGACGTCACCCGGTTGCGCGATTACATCGAGGCGTCGGAGTTCAAGGTCGAAGGTGACCTGCGCCGTGAGGTGCAGGCCGACATCCGCCGCAAGATCGAGATCGGCTGCTACCAGGGCATCCGCCACCGCCGCCACCTGCCGGTGCGCGGACAGCGGACCAAGACCAATGCGCGCACGCGCAAGGGTCCGAAGAAGACCGTCGCCGGCAAGAAGAAGTAGGGATAACCGATGCCTCCGAAGAGTCGGGCCTCCGGCCCCAAGAAGTCCCAGAAGGCGCGTCGCCGGGACAAGAAGAACGTTCCGCACGGCCACGCGCACATCAAGTCCACGTTCAACAACACGATCGTCTCGATCACCGACCCCGAGGGCAACGTGATCTCGTGGGCGTCGTCGGGTCACGTCGGCTTCAAGGGTTCGCGTAAGTCGACCCCGTTCGCCGCGCAGCTCGCCGCCGAGAACGCCGCCCGCAAGGCGCAGGAGAACGGCGTCAAGAAGGTCGACGTGTTCGTCAAGGGTCCGGGTTCGGGCCGTGAGACCGCGATCCGCTCGCTGCAGGCCGCGGGCCTCGAGGTGGGCACGATCTCCGACGTCACCCCGCAGCCGCACAACGGCTGCCGTCCGCCCAAGCGGCGTCGCGTCTAGCGGGAAAGGATTTAGCGAAAAATGGCTCGTTATACAGGCCCCATCACCCGCAAGTCGCGTCGTCTGCGTGTCGACCTCGTCGGAGGCGACCAGGCGTTCGAGCGTCGTCCCTACCCGCCCGGCCAGCACGGCCGCGCGCGGATCAAGGAGAGCGAGTACCTGCTCCAGCTGCAGGAGAAGCAGAAGGCCCGCTTCACCTACGGCGTCATGGAGAAGCAGTTCCGCCGCTACTACGAAGAGGCGAACCGTCGCAAGGGTAAGACCGGCGACAACATGCTGCAGCTGCTCGAGTCGCGTCTGGACAACGTCGTGTACCGCGCCGGTCTGGCCCGGACCCGCCGCCAGGCCCGTCAGCTGGTCTCGCACGGCCACTTCCTGGTGAACAACCGCAAGGTCGACGTCCCCAGCTTCCAGGTCTCCCAGTACGACATCATCGATGTCAAGGAGAAGTCGCTGCCGACGCTGCCGTTCCAGGTCGCCCGTGAGACCCAGGGCGATCGCCCGATCCCGGGCTGGCTGCAGGTCGTTCCGAACCGGCTGCGGATCCTGGTCCACCAGCTCCCGGAACGCGCGCAGATCGATGTGCCGCTGAACGAACAGCTCATCGTCGAGTACTACTCGAAGTAAGCCGTTCGTGCTGCTGGTGGGTGAGCACTTTCCGTGCTCATCCACACCCCAGTTCGTGGGCGTCAAATAGCGGGCGCCCCTGAAGGAGGAGATCCTCATGCTGATTTCACAGCGACCCACACTGGCCGAAGAGGTACTGGCCGAGAACCGCTCGAAGTTCACCATCGAACCCCTCGAGCCGGGCTTCGGTTACACCCTCGGCAATTCGCTGCGCCGTACCCTGCTGTCCTCGATTCCGGGGGCCGCGGTGACCAGCATCCGCATCGACGGCGTGCTGCACGAGTTCACCACCGTCCCGGGTGTGAAGGAAGACGTCACCGACATCATCCTGAACCTCAAGGGCCTGGTCGTGTCGTCCGAAGAGGACGAGCCGGTCACCATGTACGTGCGCAAGCAGGGCCCGGGCACCGTCACCGCCGGTGACATCGTTCCCCCGGCCGGTGTGACCGTGCACAACCCGGATATGCACATCGCCACCCTGAACGACAAGGGCAAGCTGGAGATCGAGCTCGTCGTCGAGCGCGGTCGCGGTTACGTCCCGGCCGTGCAGAACAAGGCCTCGGGTGCGGAAATCGGCCGGATCCCGGTGGATTCGATCTACTCGCCGGTGCTGAAGGTGACCTACAAGGTCGAGGCCACCCGTGTCGAGCAGCGCACCGACTTCGACCGGCTCATCCTGGACGTCGAGACCAAGAACTCGATCTCCCCGCGGGATGCGCTGGCGTCGGCCGGTAAGACCCTGGTCGAGCTGTTCGGCCTGGCGCGCGAGCTGAACGTGGAGGCCGAGGGTATCGAGATCGGGCCCAGCCCGGCCGAGGCGGACCACATCGCCTCGTTCGCGCTGCCGATCGAGGACCTGGACCTCACCGTGCGCTCGTACAACTGCCTCAAGCGCGAGGGTGTGCACACCGTCGGCGAGCTGGTTGCGCGGACCGAATCGGATCTGCTGGACATCCGCAACTTCGGCCAGAAGTCCATCGACGAGGTCAAGGTCAAGCTGCATTCGCTCGGCCTGTCGTTGAAGGACAGCCCGGCCTCCTTCGATCCGTCGAGCGTCGTCGGCTACGACGCCGCCACCGGAACCTGGAGTGACAGCGGCTCCTTCGGCGATGCAGACAACGGCGAGCAGGACTACGCCGAGACCGAACAGCTCTAGGCCTTCCGGGGTGGCAGCCCCGTTCGGCCTTTCCTAAGGAGAACAACCAATGCCCAAGCCCAAGAAGGGTGCTCGCTTCGGCGGGTCGGCGTCGCACCAGAAGGCGATCTTCGCCAATCTGGCCACGGCGCTCTTCGAGCACGGTCGGATCACGACCACCGAGGCCAAGGCCAAGGCGCTGCGCCCCTACGCCGAGAAGCTGGTCACCAAGGCCAAGGCCGGTTCGCTGGCCGACCGCCGCGAGGTGCTCAAGGTGATCCGCAACAAGGACGTGGTGCACGAACTCTTCGCGAACATCGGACCGTCGTTCGAGGGTCGCGAGGGTGGCTACACCCGGATCATCAAGACCGTGCCCCGCAAGGGTGACAACGCGCCGATGGCGATCATCGAGCTGGTCCGGGAGAAGACCGTGACCAACGAGGCCGATCGCGCTCGCCGGGTCGCCGCCCAGCAGGCCAAGACCGAGGCTGCCGAGGCCGAAGAGGCCACCGAGGCGAAGGCCGACGAGGCTGCGGAGGCGAAGGCCGACGAGGCTGCCGAGGCGGAGTCCACCGAGGCTCCTGCCGAGGACAAGGCGGAATGAGTTGGTCCCCGCCACGTGCGGGGACCTCTCGATCTGCGTCGGGAATTCACGAGTGAGCCCGCCGTCCCCTCCGGGTCGGCGGGCTTCGCTCATGTTAACCAGGAAATGGCTGTGACCATGCAGGATCCGGCGGCAACCTCGGTTGCGGTTCGAGTACGGCTCGATATCGCCTACGACGGCACCGATTTCACCGGCTGGGCCCGCCAGCCCGGTCTGCGGACCGTGCAGGGTGTGCTGGAGGAGTCGCTGAGCAAGGTCCTGCGCGAACCGATTCAGCTGACGGTGGCCGGCCGCACCGATGCCGGAGTTCATGCCGAGGGGCAGGTCGCACATTTCGACGCGACCACGCCGCCCGATCACGACAAGCTGCTGCACCGGCTGGCACGGTTCCTGCCGAAGGATGTGCGGGTCACCGGAATCCGCCCGGCGCCACCGCAATTCGACGCCCGCTTCTCCGCGATCCGCCGTCACTACGCGTATCGGCTCACCACGGCTCCCTACGGAGCCCCGCCCCTGCTGGCTCGCAGTGTGGTGGCATGCCGCCCCGGTGTCGATCTCGACGCCATGCGGGAAGCGTCGCGAAAGCTGTTGGGACTGCACGATTTCGCCGCATTCTGCCGTCGGCGCGAAGGGGCGACGACGGTCCGGGAATTGCAGCGGTTCGATTGGGCCGTGACGCCGATCGATGGTCCCGGCGTGGCCCCGGACGGTGCCGGCGGAGCCGCCATGCTCACCGCTCACGTCAGCGCCGACGCCTTCTGCTGGTCGATGGTCCGCAGCTTGGTCGGCGCGGTGCTCGCGGTGGGGGAGGGACGCCGCACTCCCGAATGGGTGGAAGGTCTTCTCGCGGAACGGGAACGGTCCAGTTCCGTCACCGTGGCCCCCGCGCACGGCCTGAGCTTGATCGCCGTCGACTATCCGGCCGATGCGGACCTGGCCGCCCGCAACGCCGAAACCCGCGAGATGCGGACGATTCCGTCCGCCGAGGGCTGCTGCGGCGACTGAACCGCCTACGGGCGATGCTCCGGTCGTCCACCGGTCTTCGCCGCGCCCGGACAAGGCGGCGACCCCGCGAGATCGCGGGGCCGCACGCAGTCGCTATTCGAGGGTTGCGCGCTCTCACCTCCTTCTCGCTGCGACGATCCTCGGTTCCGCCCGCGCACCCGGCCGCCTTGCACCGGTGAATGGTGGTGTGCTGCTTGCACTCTCATCTGTCGCCGATGGGCGCGGGCACATCCCTGCCGCGACCGGTCAGCTGCTCTCGGTGTGGCCGGCCTCGATGGTCTTCGGGCCCTGTCCCATACCGCCGATCTCGATGCGCCGCGGCTTGGCCTTCTCGGCGATCGGCAGGGTCACCGACAGCACGCCGTCGTTGTAGGTGGCGCTGATGTTGTCGGTGTCGATGCCCTCACCGAGCGACAGCTGACGCATGTACGTTCCCGCGAATCGTTCCGACGCGATCCATTGCACATGTTCGTCACCGGGCAGGCTGCGCTGCGCCTTCAGCGTCAGGGTGCCGTTGTCCACGCTCACGTCGACCGAGCCGGGATCGACGCCCGGGAGATCGGCATTGAGGACGTAGTGGTCACCGGCCTTGAACAGATCCATCGGCATGAAACGTGGCGCGCGCGTGGTTCCGGCGGCATCCCCCAGGAGCTGCCGGGCGACGGTGTCGATGTCGTGGAACGGGTCGAACCTCAGCACAGGAATCACCTCCATATCCAGTGGTGACGCCCGCCTCGGCGGCGAGCGCCGTAAGCTGTTCGATGCCCAATTTAGCACTCTCACGGTGCGAGTGCCAGATTGTGCGACCGGGATTTTTTTCCGGCGCCGGGCGGAATAGTCGCCCGCGCAACGGAGTTCGCAACGAATATGACTGAGGCTGCGCGAACCACGAGTATCGGCAAATTCGGCGTCTGGCGGTACTACGCCGGCTTCGAACCGGGGCAGGCCCGTGAGCTGGAGGGTCTCGGTTACAGCACGCTGTGGCTGGGCGGCTCGCCCCCGGCGGATCTACCGGCCGTGGAGGCGCTGCTCGAGGAGACCGAGACGCTGACGGTCGGAACCAGCATCGTCAACATCTGGTCGGCGCCCGCCGAACAGGTGGCCGAGTCCTTCCATCGCATCGACCGCCGCTTTCCGGGCCGGTTCATCCTCGGCTTCGGCGCCGGACATCCGGAGCAGGATTCGGATTTCCGCAAGCCCTACGACGCGCTCGTCGACTATGTCGACGTGCTCGACGCCAACGGAGTCCCGAAACAGCAGCTCGCGCTGGCGGCGCTCGGACCGCGGGTACTGAAGCTGGCCGCCGACCGCACCGCGGGAGCGCTGCCCTACCTCGTGACCGCCGAACACACCCGGCAGGCGCGCGAAATCCTGGGTCCCGATGCGCTGCTCGTGCCCGAACACAAGATCTCGTTCAACACCGACCCGGTCCAGGCGCGCCTGACCGCCCGCCCGCGCACGGAGTTCTACCTGAACCTGCGCAATTATGTGGCGAATCTGCGTCGGCTCGGCTTCAGCGACGAGGACCTGACCCCGCCCGGCAGCGATCGGCTGATCGACGCGCTCGCGCTGCACGGCTCGGCCGATCAGATCGCCGACGCGCTGGTCGAACACCTGAAGGCGGGCGCCGATCAGGTCGCCATCCAGGTCACCGACGAGGACCACATCGGGGTGCTGCGCGCGCTGGCGCCGGCGCTGCCCGCGCGAGTCTGATCGTCGTTCACGCGACCGCCGGCCGCATCCGGTAACCGGAGCGGTGCGGCGGTCGTGCGGGGATGTCGTCGCGGCTCAGGAACGGACCAACCGCGCGATGGCGTCGGTGGCCTCCTTGATCTTCGCCTCGGCCTCGGGACCGCCCTGGACCGCGGCATCGACCACGCAGTGACTGATGTGATCCTCCAGCAGGCCCATGGCCACCGCCTGCAGGGCTTTGGTCATGGCCGAAACCTGCGTGAGGATATCGATGCAGTACTTCTCCTCTTCGACCATGCGCTGCAGGCCGCGCGCCTGCCCCTCGATCCGGCGCAGCCGCTTGAGGTAGTCGTCCTTGGCGGTGATATAGCCGTGGGTGGCGTGGTCGTGCCCGGGCTGCACGGCCGCCTCGACGGTCCGAACCGTGTTGCTCTGATCCTCGGTCACCGGCTGTTCCTCGCTCCCGCCCTGATGGTCCATACCCCCCTAGGGTACATTATTCGAGGGGCACTGTCAGGGTAGCGGGTGCGGGGTGAGGCGGCGGGGGCCGCCGTCGCGGCGTACGCGAGAATTGCGGGCATGAGTTCGGATCCCCGCCCCGCACTGGCCATCATCGGCGGTAGCGGCTTCTACGATTTCTTCGGCGACGATGCGACCACCCTCGAGGTCGAGACACCCTATGGTGTGCCGAGCGCGCCGATCACCGTCGGAGAGGTCGAGGGCCGCCAGGTCGCCTTCCTGCCGCGGCACGGGCGCAAGCACGAGTATTCCCCGCACACCGTGCCGTATCAGGCCAATATGTGGGCCCTGCGCTCGATCGGCGTGCGGCGGATCTTCGCGCCGTGCGCGGTGGGCAGCCTGCGGGCCGACTGGGGACCGGGCACCGTGGCGGTCCCCGACCAGCTGGTGGACCGGACCTCCGGCCGCGCGCAGACCTACTTCGACAACGGCGGCATCCACGTCTCCTTCGCCGATCCGTACTGCGACGACCTGCGTGCGGTCGCTACCCGCGCGGCGGTGCCCGAGTTGCCGATGCAACCGGCCGCCACCATGGTCGTGGTGCAGGGCCCGCGCTTTTCCACCCGGGCCGAGAGCCGCTGGTTCGCCGGACAGGGCTGGGAACTGGTGAACATGACCGGATATCCGGAAGCCGTTCTCGCTCGCGAACTCGAAATGTGTTATGCCGCCATCGCTTTGGTGACCGATCTCGATGCCGGTCTGGAGGCCGGAGACGGTGTCAGTGCGGCCGCCGTCTTCGCCGAATTCGAGCGAAACCTGGTGCCGTTCAAAACCCTCGTACGTCGCGCGGTCGCCGGTGTCGAGGGCGTGGATACCTGCGAACACTGCACCGTGCACGCGGGGATGGCGCTGCCGTTCGAACTGCCCTGACGTCGCATCGACCGCTAGGGAGTGGCGGGTTCACGCAGATCGATCCGGGCCAGCGCGAAATGGGGAACGCCGGTCCCGTCCGGGCCGTGGGGTAGGGGTGAAACCTCCACGTCCACGGTGATCCAGCCTCCGCTCGTATCCGCGAGCCGGAGGTTCGGCAGCGTCCACGACGGCGCGCCGGCCCGGATCGCCGTGCGCGCGGCGTTGATTCGCTCCCGGTCGCCGGGATGTGGCAGCGTGCGTTCGTCCGTGCCACCGGACCAGTCCAGTCCCGGCACCGGCGCGCTGATCCAGCGAATCACCCGGACCCGCTCGGTGTCGACCACCGCCAGATACATTCCGGGATTGCGGCTGACCAGCGTCTCGACCGTGGCCGCCTCGAACGACTTGGGTTGCGGCGCAACGCTGTCGGTGACATCGGCCAGAATGCCGCGCCACAGGTAGGGATCGGCGGCGGAGTTGCGTGTCGCCATCATCAACGTGCGCAGCCCGTCCGGCGTGCGCACGCAGATTTCGCCGCACCAGCGCGATCCGGGTGTGGCGCGTGCCACGATCGCGGCCAGATCCAGGGCATCGTCGAAACGTTCGACATGTTCGAAGGATTCGGCTCCGATCCAGACGCTGCGCTTGCGGTCGAACGCCGGGCCCAGACCCGCGGAACGCACTTCCGTGCGCCGGGTGCGCCCGTCGAGCAGGTGGGTCGCGACCGGCGGTGGCGCGGGTGGCTCGCCGGGGCCCACCCACAGCTGTACCGCGTGCACCCGGTCGTCGGGTCCGGTCAGCGCGATCGCGCAGGCGCGATGTCCGGACCAGGCATGTCTGGACTTCGGCAGCTGTCGCTCGACCCTCTCACCGCTCGCGGCGGCGGCGGTGAGGATCGGCATCAGCCGGGTGGGAACGGTGCGCGCCAACGACTTCCATCGCCGCGGTGCGGTGTCGACGGCCAGGACCGACCAGGTGGGCGGAACGTCGAGTGTTTCGATCAGCAGCCAATGTCCGAGAATCACGAATTTCGCCCCCTCCTGATCGATCCGCGGCGCCCCGTCAGTCGCGGCCATCGGCCATAGCCGTCCAATATGGTGCTCGAAGATTTTCGCCCGGGGCACAGGGTATCGGTGCCGCCGGCGCGGGCGGCGAGCAGGCCGTCGCTGCGGCGAGTGTGCCGACTAGGCTGACGCCATGGACGATCCGCTGCGATTGGAGGTCATCGTCGCCAGTGTGCGGCCCGAGCGGTTCGCGCCCGTGGTGGCCGACTGGTTCCTGCGCACGGCCCGTGCCGACGCCGGCCTCGACGTCGGGGTCATCGATCTGGCAGACACCCCCCTGCCCACCGACCTGACGACGACGCCGCAGGTCGAGGCATTCCGCGAGCGGATCGGCGCCGCGGACGGATTCGTCGCGGTCACCTCCGAGTACAACCACGGCTACCCCGCCTCGCTGAAGACGGCGCTCGACAGCGCCAAGCGCGAGTGGCGGGCCAAGCCGATCGGATTCGTCGGTTACGGCGGGCTGTCGGGCGGTCTGCGGGCTGTCGAGCAATTGCGCCAGGTTGTCGCGGAAATCCATATGGTGTCGATTCGCGAGACCGTGAGTTTCCACGAGGCCAAACGCAAATTCGACGCGGACGGCAACACCGCCGACGGGGCCGCCGTCGACGCCGCGCAGCGGCTCCTGCGGCAATGGGCTTGGTGGGCACGTCATTTGCGCACGGCACGCAGAACCGACCCGTATCCGGGCTGAGCGGGTCGCGCCGCCGCGCCGACGTAAGCAGTGCCCCGGACTCGGCCCCGGTGGGGCGAAATTATCCGTGCGCCTGCGCGACTCGCTGCCGGGGATCCTGCTGCGGCATCGGGCGGCGGCCCCGCGGGCTGCCGATATAGGTGGTCTCCCGGGGAATCGAGACCAGCGTCAGATCGACCTGAGTGGTTCCGGTCCGCATCACCACGTGGTTGCCGATCGCGCCCGGCTGGTGGATCGACAGATCCGGATTGGTGGCCGGCCAGCCCATCGGATCGCCGGTGACGTAGATCGTGGTGACACCGGCGTGCGGTGCGGGCGCGAGCACACCGTCGACCACGGCCGCGGTGAACCCGGCATCGCTCTGATGGGTTTCCACCGCGATGGTGAGCCGCTCGGGATTGCCGATGGTGGTGACCAGCTGTTCCCACGCGTGCGGGCGATCGGTGCGGATGAGGATGCGCTCGCCGACGGCCAGTGCGCGGAACACCAGCTGCTGCGCCAGATACAGCTCGCCCGCTACGTAGACGGTCGAAATGCCTTGTCCGACAAGGCGAACCGCGACACCGTTGCCGTCCTCGTCGGAGCCGATCAGCTGACCGCAGCCGGAGGAGGGCAGATGTAGCACGCCCACCACGTCGATCGGGTACTGGCTCATCGGGACGGTGTCGTCCACGCCGGGAATCGCGATCGGCAGGTGGGCCAGCAGGCTCTGGCGATGCCGGCCGCTCAGCGACACCATGCCCTTGCGCTTGGTCTTCTCCGGCAGCTCCCGGGCGGTCAGTCGCCAGGCCGCGCCGATATTCACCGTCTCGGGCGAACTACCCGGCCGCAGGCGGACCGCCACGGTGGTTCCCCGCGACGGCGCGACCCACAGCTGGGCCAGCAGATCCGAGCCGAGCTGCTTGGGATCGACCGCCGCGCCGATGTTCACGCTGTTGCCCAGTTCCGCGTAGCGCCAGCGATGGGTGAGCGCCCGCGGGTCGACACCGGCGCTGATCTGCCAGACGGCCTTGCGGATCTCGGGCGCGGTGAGCACGCGCGACGCGCAGTCGGCATCCTCGAGTGCGCGCACGATGCGCTGGGTGGCGATGGTGACCGCCCGGCCCGCGCCCTCCGTGCCGCCGCCACGCCGGGCCGCGGCCTCCGGACAGGCCAGTGCGTCGAAACTGATTGCGAGCCAGACGGTTCGGTGTGCGGTCGCGGGCAGCGGACCGAGCAGCGATTCGTAGATCGGCCCCGCGGGCGTGCCGGAGCGGCTGCGGTGGCCGTGGCTGATGATGTCGATACCGGACAGCAGGATGTCGTGCTGGCTCAGGCACTGCGCCAGTTCGGGCAGCGGCAGCAGATGCGACGCGTGCACGGTGTTGCGGTCGATCCGGGTCAGACCGCCCTTGGGCGGCAGCACCTCGACGACGGCGACGACGCGGCTGCCTTCCCAGTACAGACCGAGCGAGCGGCCGTCCGGGCCACGGAAATCGACTGTGTCACCGAGGTCGTAGTCCTGGCGGGTGACATAGCGCCACGCCGTCGCGATCCACGAGGCGAGGGTGCGCTTGCCGATCGGGATGAACAGCACCAGGCCGGCCACGATCGCGGCACCCAGTGCGTACCAGCCGGGTACCCCCACCGCGAGCACGACGACGCCGACGAGCAGTCCCAGTAACTGTGCGGCCAGCAGATTCGGCAGCGAGATCCGTCCGAGGAGCGGGCGGCTGTTGGTGCCGCTGGATTCGGCCATCGTCGTCCCCCAAGTACCCGGTGTCGGCCGATTCCTCGATGGCCGAGCTGAACTTCAGTCCTGCTGAACTGTACTGTGTTGGGCGAACGCGAGCACTGTTCGGGGGAGGACTCATGCCTTCAAAGCCCACTACGCGCTGGCAGGTGAGCGGCTATCGCTTCCTGGTCAGGCGAATGGAGCACGCCCTGGTACGCCGGGACGTGCGGATGCTGCACGATCCGATGCGCTCGCAATCGCGTGCCTATGCCGCCGGGCTGGTACTGGGTGTCGTCGCGCTGGCCGGCTGCGGCGTGCTCGCGCTGCTGCGGCCGCAGGGGTCGATCGGCGACAACAAGATCCTGCTGGGCAAGGATTCCGGCGCCGTCTACGCCGTCATCGACGGCGTCGTGCACCCGTCGCTGAACCTCGCGTCGGCGCGGCTCGCGGTCGGCGAGCCCGCAAAAGCGGTGTCCATCAAGGAATCCGAGCTGTCGAAGAAGCCCCGGGGGGCGCTGATCGGCATTCCGGGCGCGCCGTCGTCGCTGAATTTCGACAGCAACGGCAAGGGGCGCGCATGGTCGATCTGCGACGAGCTGAAGAACGACGGCAGCCGCGAGCTGACCACCACGGTGCTCGCCGGCGATCCGTCGCTGGGTTCCAAGGCCACCAAGCTGGATTCGGGTAAGGCGCTGCTGGTGCAGGGCCGCGACGCCGCCTATCTGATCTACGACAATCAGCGCGCGCGGGTCGATATGAACGATCCGAAAGTGACCGAGGCGCTGAAGATCCGCGGGATGACTCCCCGTCCGATCAGTGCCGGTCTGCTGAACGCGGTGCCCGAGGTCCTGCCCATCACGCCGCCGAAAATCGTCGATCCCGGTGGCACCCCGGCGTATTCGCTGAGCAATCACCGCATCGGCGATGTGGTGCATGTCGACACCAAGGATCAGTACTACGTGGTCCTGCACGACGGTTTGCAGCCCATCTCGCCGCTGACCGCCGACATCATCCGCAACTCCAACCCGACGGCTTCGGAAAATCCCGAGATCAGCCAGTACGACAGCACCCAGGCGCCGCCGTCGAACGACCTTCCGGTGCAGCAGTATCCGACGTCCGCGCCGGCCATCGTCGATTCGAAGGATCAGCCGGTGGAATGCATGTCCTGGAAGCCACTGTCCGGTGCGGCCGAAAAGGCCGACGGCAGTAAGCGCGCGGAATTGGCTGTGCTGACCGGACATTCGCTGCCGATTCCGGACAGCGCGCAGACCACGCCGCTGGCGCAGGCCGACGGGTCCGGCCCGAACGTCGATGCCTTCTACTCCACACCCGGCTCGGGATTTTTCGTCCAGACCACGGGTATCGAGGCCGACAGCCAGCGCCGCGACAGCATGTTCTTCATCGCCGACACCGGCGTGCGCTACGGCATCAAGGACGCCGCGGCGCAGAAGGCGCTGGGAATGGACGCCGACAAGGCCAAACCCGAACTCGCGCCGTATCAGATCGTCGGCCTGCTCGCCGCCGGTCCGACGCTCGGTCGTCAGGAGGCCATGGTGGCCCACGACGGCGTGGCGCCGGATCCGAATCCGGCCAAGCAGCTGGTGCGTTCCAAGCAGGACCAGTCGGCGCAGCAACCGCAGAACTAGCCGGCCCGGCTATTGCCGGGCGGGCGTTTCGGGTAGTGCGCTCTCGTTCGAACCGAAGCGAATTCCCTTGGCCTCCTTGCCGATCAGGGTCAGGAAGGCCACCGCGATCAGCACCGGCACGATGGTGACGGCCAGGGCGAACGGATATCCGTGGCTTTCGGCCACCCGCTCCTGGATCGGCAGATTGAGCGAGGCGAGCAGATTGCCCAGCTGGTAGGTCACGCCCGGATAGAAGCCGCGGATAGCGTCGGGCGACAGTTCGGTCAGATGTGCCGGGATGACACCCCAGGCGCCCTGCACGACCAGTTGCATCAGGAACGATCCCAGGCACAGCATGGCCGCGGTCGTCGAATACGCGAACAGCGGCACGATCGGCAGTCCGAGCAGTGCGCAGAAGATGATGGTGTAGCGGCGACCGTACTTCTGCGACAGGCTGCCGAACACCAGACCACCGATGATGGCGCCGATGTTGTACACCACCGCAATCCATTTGGCGGTCGCCGAGGACAACCCGGCGCCGCCGTTGTCGACCGCGGACAGGAAGGTCGGGTAGACGTCCTGGGTGCCGTGGCTCATCCAGTTGAACGCGGTCATCAGCAGGACGAGGTAGGCGAAGCGGCGGATCACGACCGGGTTCATCAGCACATCTCGCAACGAGGTCTGGGTGAGCCGCATATGTTCGCGGCTGCTCTCCCACGCTTCCGATTCACCCACGCGGGTCCGGATCACGAGGATGATCAGGGCCGGAATCACCGAGAGCGCGAACAGCCAGCGCCAGGACAGGCCGAGCCAGTTCATCACCAGCAGTGAGGCCAGCGAGGCGAGTAGGTAGCCGAACGAGTAGCCCTCCTGCAGGAGTCCGGAGAAGAAGCCGCGCCGTTCGGCGGGGATCTTCTCCATCGCCAGCGCGGCGCCGAGGCCCCATTCCCCACCCATGCCGATGCCGTAGAGCAACCGAAGTATCAGCAGCACAGTGAAATTCGGTGCGAAAGCGCACAGGAACCCGATCACCGAGTAGAAGGCGACGTCGACCATCAGCGGAATACGCCGGCCCACCCGGTCGGCCCACAGACCGAACAGCAGCGCGCCCACCGGGCGCATGATCAGCGTCGCGGTGGTGATGAACGCGACGTCGGATTTCGGCATATCGAAGGAAGCGGCGATATCGGCATAGACGAAGACGACCAGAAAGAAGTCGAAAGCGTCCATCGTCCAGCCCAGTTGGGCCGCGATGAACGAATTGCGCTGATCGGGAGTGAGACGTTGCCTGCCGGCGACTGTCATGGCTGTTCCTGCCCCTCGTGCGACGACCCGCGACGGCCGTACCGCTGGACCGCCGCTGTCAGAAATATTGAGTCATCGCCGGGCAGCCCGTGTCGATCTTGGACGGATTGACCCGCACCGACCAGGGCATATCGCCTATAACGGACGAATCGATGGCACGCGCACCGATGAATCCGGTCGCCGCGCCTCGTCGCACCATCATGGACACTATGCAGACGACCAACCTCGCCGAACTGTACGAGCTGGATCCGCTGGACTGGTCCGCCGTCGTGGCCGGTCTGGACGCCGGATTCCCGCAGGCGCCCGGTACGGGCGGCCCCGATCGCCACACCTGCTGGCTGGCCACGATCGATCCGGACGGCAGTCCGCATATGACCGCGGTGGGCGCGCTCTGGGTCGACGGTGCGTTCTGGTTCGAAACCGGCCCGCGAACACGCAAGGCCCGCAACATCTCTCGCGATCCGCGCTGCACGATCGGCGTCGCATTGGATACCTTCGACCTCAGTGTGAACGGCACCGCCGAACGCGTCACCGACCCGGCGACGGTGGCACAGCGGGCCGTCGACTGGGCCGGCGAGGGATGGCCGTGCCGGGTCGACGAGTCGGGCACGGCCCTGACCGCCGATTTCAGTGCGCCGGCGGCCGGCCCGCCGCCCTGGTACGTCTACCGCATCGCGGTGCGCGCGGCGACGGCGCTGTCGACCGTCGAACCGGGCGGCGCGACGCGCTGGCGGTTCGACGAGCCGCGCTGAGCCTCACTCGCCGCGATCACCGAAGCGGCGGCGCAGCGGGAACGAGGCGAGATATCCGAGCACGGCGAGCACGCCGATGACACCGGTTCCGATCAGCGCCACATTGCGGGAGGTGTGGTCGGGGGCCGGGGGAGTGGTCGGCACCGGGAGTTGCCAGCTCTTGGCGGCACTGGGCCGCTTGGGCGGCAACGAGTTCGGGACCTGTGCGGTGAGCGCGGCCACCGGGTCGACCGCGCCGTATCCGACATACGGGTTCCACCCCTCGGCGGGCGCGTGGGCGGTGGCCTCGATCCGCTTGATGACGTCGAGCGCGCTCAGTTCCGGGTAGCGGGCACGGACGAGCGCGGCCACCCCCGCGACATACGGTGAGGCGAAACTGGTTCCGGAGATCGGCTCGGCCTTGCCCTGCTGATCCACCTTCGCGACGGCGGTCCCCTTGCTGCGCGGATCGTCCCAGTGCGGATCGAGCGAGGTCAGATTCTCACCCGGTGCCGCGACGCCGACCCACGGGCCCGGCACGGTGAACTTCGAGGGCTGGCCGTTGTCGTCGATCGAGCCCACCGGCAGCACATAGTCGTCCCACCGCGCGGGCGAGACGTTCAGATCGACCTTCGTCCACGGATCCGCACTCGGATCCAGCGGATCGATGACCGGGTTGGTCCCCTTGCACTTGTCGTTGTTACCCGCGGCCGTGACGACCACGACGTTCTTCTCGACGGCGGCGTAATGTACCGCGGCGCCGAGGTCGTCGTCGGGAATCGCCCCGGCCTGGCAGGCCACCTCGGACATGTTGATGACCGTCGCGCCCATATCGGCCGCCCGGCGCACCGCCTGCGCCAGGGTGTGGGTGGTGCCGTACCCCTCGGGCATGGCGTCGGGCCCCTTGTCGCGGCCGGCGCCCTTCTTCTGGAAATAGCTCGAGGTCTGCCGGATGCTCAGGATCTGCGCCTGCGGCGCGACTCCCGAAAAACCTTGTCCCGCAATCTGAGTCGCGGCGATGATGCCCGCCACGAAGGTTCCGTGCGCATCGCAGTCGTCGGTGCCGTCGCCGGCGGAGACATAGTCGCCGCCCGGGATGATGCCCGGCAGCCGGGGATGGCGCATCACGCCGGTGTCGATCACCGCTACCAATTGCCCTGCGCCCCTACTGAACTGCCACGCCTTGTCCAGTTCCAGACTGCGCTGCGCGGTCGGCACGGTCGGGCCGTCACCGCCGGTGCTCGTGCTGGCACAGGGTGAATTCGCCGGCTGCTCGGTGGCGTCCGGCGGCGCCGGGTTACCGCCGGACGGCAGCGCCCCCGGGTTCACCACCGGTTTGTCCGCGATCGCGGCCCCCGCACCGGTCGAGGCGCTCAGCCCCAGCACCGCGACGACCGCCGCGACTCGAATTGCTCTGCGCCCGAACATTTTCGGATTCATGCGCGGCTCAGAGCGATCGAACGAGCGTGTACAGCTCGGCTACCCAGAACACCAGGGGCAGGACGGCGGCGACGAACCCGTACTCCAGCAGCTCCACCGCGCGGCGCATCGGCGGCGTCGCCGACTGGTTCGGCACGATGGTGCCCAGGATCAGCGCGGCGATGAGCATCACCATGGCGGCGCCGAACACCGCGAGCGGCTGTTCCACCACGAAGGCCGCGCCGACCGTCATGATCAGCAGGATGGCCGCACCGCCGGCGAGCAGCACCACCGCCAGCTCGGCACTGACGTAGGTGCGGCTGCGGAACATCAGCACCACCGCGCAGACCAGCGCCAGCGCGATGCCGGGCCAGTAGGGGCTGTCCGCGGACGGATCGGTCGAGGCGAGCGCTCCGATCACGGTCACCAGTGTGGTCGCGCCGACGAGGCCGGCCAGATACATCCGCGCGCGTTCGGATTTCGTGCGCAGCACGTCCATCGTGGGCAGCGCGCGGTGGTCGTCGGGATCGTCCTCGGTGGGATCGATCGGGGTGCCGGGCGAAGGCACCGGCGGCAGCGGCAGTTTCGCCAGCAGCATCGACACTCGCGGTGCCAGCGACAGGGCGCCGAGCGCGAGCGCGGCGGCGACCGCGCCGATGGCCTTGACCGGCTGCGAGGTGAGCAGGCCGACCAGCGCGGCGGGGATGGCGAAGACGGAAAGCGTTGTGGCGCCGATGAACAGGGCCAGACCGACCCCGCTGACCCGCCAGGCCAGCAGTGCCGTCGCGCCGACGAGTACCGAGCCGAGCAGCAGATTCGCCCAGCCGTAATGGTCGGGCACGATCAACATGCCCGCGGCGAACGCGCTCGGCAGCGCACAACCACCGAGAACCAGCGCGGAGGCGGTGTCGCCGTACATGCGGCTCATCACCGTGCCGGCCACCACCAGCAGAATCGTCAGCACCGCGGCGATGGACCCGGTGATCCAGCCCGCCATCGCATCCGGCGCGGCCAGCAGGCCGGTGCATCCGGCGAGCATGGTCAGCACCGCGATGATCGATCCGGTGATCCGCGCGACCTGCGGCGACCAGCTGCGGAAATGGTCGGTGTCGGCGATCGCGACGTTATACATGATGTCGTCGAACAGCGGACTGGGCGCGACGTGATCGGCGCTTTCCAGCATGAGCAGCTCGCCGTCGCGCACCCCCTGCTCGCCCAGGCTGAGCGAATTGGAGAACGGCGGCTGCCCGATACGCGCCAGCACCCATTCGGCCGGCTGGAACTGTTCGCCGCTGTTGTCGAAATCGTTGGTGCGGCTGTGCTGCGCCACCATGTCGACCACGCTCGGAATGACCAGTGCGACCGGAACGTCGACCGGAATCGCCATATCGACCTGCGTGTGCTTGGCCAGAATTGTCACCCGCGCCAGATCGGGCGCCCGGACGATTCCGCGGCTCGAATCCTCTTCGATATGGTCCAGTCGCGCGTGCGTCACGCTTCCCCCAACTCCGTCTCTACCAGGTGTTTCAGCATGCGCTCCGGTTTGCGGTCGCGCGGCCGATCCGTGCAGAATGCTGGTCGAACTGTACGACATGTCGGCCGCTGCCTCTACACTGAGTCCGCAGTACAGCCGCCGAAGGGGGATCTTCCGTCGATGAGCACTGTCAGGTTCCAGCGTCGTGCGCGCCGGGAGGTTCCGAGGTCACCGGGCGGCGAAGTGACACTGCAACCGCCGCCGGAGATTCCACGCGCGATACCTGGCAGTTTACTGGGCAAACTGATGCCCGTCGTGATGGTCGTCGGCATGGTCGGAATGATGGCCATCATGTTCACGCGCGGTGGAGGTATCGCCTCCAACCCGATGAGCATGATGTTCCCGATGATGATGGTCTTCTCCATGGTCGGCATGTTCGCCGGTCAGGGGGGTAAGGGGCAGAAGGCCGCCGAGGCCAATGAGGACCGCAAGGACTATCTGCGCTACCTGGACCAGGTCCGCAAGGACGTCGACGAAACCGCCTCTCAGCAGCGCGCGGCGGTCGAATGGAGCCATCCGGAACCGGGTTTGGTGTGGATGCTGGCCGGCACCAGCCGCATGTGGGAACGCCGTCCGGGGGACAAGGACTTCTGCCACGCGCGCATCGGCCTGGGCGGGCAGCGCCTGGCCACCCGGCTGGTCTCGCCGGAGACCGGCCCGGTCGAGGAGCTCGAGCCGATCGCGGCCGTATCGCTGCGTCGTTTCGTACGTACGCATTCCACGGTCCCGGACCTGCCCACCGCCATCGCGGTCAAGGGCTTCGCCACCATCCAGCTCAACGGCGACCGCGCCCAGGCGCGCGATATGACCCGCGCGATGTTGTTGCAGCTGTGCATGTTTCAGGCGCCGGACCAGGTGCTGGTCGCGGTGGTCTGCGGTCCCGACACCGCCGCCGAATGGGAGTGGACCAAATGGCTCCCGCACACCCAGCACCCGGATTCCCAGGACGGCGTGGGCACCGAGCGCATGGTCTACGGTTCCATCCGCGAACTCGCCGACGGTCTGAATCCGTTGCTGCACAACCGCGTTCGCTACTCCCGCAACCAACCGGCCAATCAGAATCTGGTCCACATCGTCATCATCGTCGACGGTGGTCTGCTCGAGGCCGAAGAGGATTCGCTGCGCGAATCCGGCTACGAGGGCGTCACCATCATCGATCTGTGCAGTTACGCTCCGCGCCTGGCGGTTTCGCGCGGCATTCAGATGGTCGTCGAGAACGGTGAATGCGTCGGCCGCGGCGCCACCGGCAATATGGAACGCTTCGCCCTCATCGACCGCATCAGCGCGCGGCAGGCCGAACAGGTCGCGCGGCGGTTGGCGCCGTTCCGGGTGGCGGCCGTCCAGCGCGGTGGCGAATCCGTGGTCGAGGAGAACGCCGAGGTCATCAGCTCATGGGCGCAACTCATGGGGCTCGGCGATATCGGCACCTTCAACCCGGAGAACGGGTGGAAGCCGCGGTACGGCCGGGACCGGCTGCGCGTGCCGTTCGGTGTGGGCGCCGACGGCCTGCCGGTCTACCTCGATATCAAGGAGGCCGCCGAGAACGGTATGGGCCCGCACGGTCTGTGCATCGGCGCCACCGGTTCGGGTAAATCGGAATTCCTTCGCACACTGGTGCTTTCGCTGCTGGCGACGCATTCGCCCGACCAGCTGAACCTGGTGCTGGTCGACTTCAAGGGTGGTGCGACCTTCCTCGGCCTGGAGGGCGTCCCGCACGTCGCGGCCGTGATCACCAACCTCGAGGAAGAGGCCGATCTCGTCGATCGTATGAAGGACGCGCTGGCCGGTGAGATGAACCGCCGTCAGGAGGTCCTGCGGCAGGCCGGCAACTTCGCCAACGTCTCCGAATACGAGAAGGCGCGCGCGGCCGGCGCCGACCTGGATCCGCTGCCCGCCCTGTTCGTGGTGCTCGACGAGTTCTCCGAATTGCTCAGTCAGCACCCGGATTTCGCCGAGCTGTTCGTGATGATCGGCCGTCTGGGCCGGTCGCTGCACGTGCATCTGCTGCTCGCCTCGCAGCGTTTGGAAGAGGGCAAGCTCAAGGGCCTGGAATCACATCTGTCTTATCGCATCGGCCTGAAGACGTTCTCGGCCAACGAATCTCGTCAGGTTCTCGGCGTGCCCGATGCCTACAATCTGCCGAACAGTCCCGGTGGCGGATATCTGAAGTCGGACTCCGGTGAGATCCAGCGCTTCCAGGCCTCCTATGTTTCCGGGGCGTATGTGGGTGGTGGCGCTCAGCGTGAGGTCACCCAGGCCGGCATCGTCGGTGGCGAAATCGATATCAACGCCCGGCCTTTCGTCGCCGGCCATGTGGCGTTCCGCAAGAGCGACCGAATTCCGTTGCCGCCCGAGCCCAGTGCGGTCGAAGAGGTGCAGCAGGACGAGAGCACCGAGAAGATCTCCAACCTCGGCATGCTGGTCTCGCGCATCCAGGGCCACGGTCGCACCGCCCACGAGATCTGGCTGCCGCCGCTCGACGCGGCGCCGACCCTCGATCAGCTCATTCCCCGCTCGATCCTCACCGGCGAATACAACCCGGTCGCGAGCCTGCGCACCGCGATCGGCATCGTCGACCGGCCCTACGACCAGCGCCGCGATCCGATGGTGGTCGACCTGTCCGGCGCCCGCGGCAACGTCGCCGTCGTCGGTGGTCCGCAGTCCGGTAAGTCCACGGCCCTGCGGTCGCTGGTCATGGGCATGTCACTGACCCACACCGCCGAACAGGTTCAGTTCTACTGCCTCGACTTCGGTGGTGGCACCCTGTCGGGCCTGGAGGGCCTGCCGCACGTCGGTTCCGTCGCAGGCCGCCTGGATGTGGACAAGGTGCGCCGCACCATCTCGGAGATGACGACCATCGTCCGTCAGCGCGAAATGCGGTTCCGCCAACTCGGTATCGAATCGATGGCCGACTTCCGTCGCCTGCGCGGCACCGACCCGGCGAGCAGTCCCGCCGCGGCCGGCGCGCACGAAGACCCCTTCGGTGACGTCTTCCTGGTCGTCGACGGCTTCGGCTCCATTCGCCAGGATTTCGATTCGCTCGAACAGCCGATCATGAACCTTGCGACGCAAGGTCTTTCGTACGGTGTGCACATCGTGATCGCGCTGAACCGCTGGGCCGAAGCGCGGCCCGCCCTCAAGGACCAGATCGGCACCCGCATCGAACTGCGCCTCGGCGACCCGATGGATTCCGATCTCGGCCGCAAGGTGGCCTCGCTGGTACCGCAGGGCCGTCCGGGCCGCGGTATGACCCCGGACGCGCTGCATATGCTCACGGCACTGCCTCGCGTGGACGGGAATTCGAATCCCGAGACCCTCGGCGCCGGTGTCGCCGATGCCGTGCAACGTTTGGTCGCCTCGACCCCGGGCCGGCCGGCGCCGCGCGTGCGCATGCTCCCCGAGGTCCTCAACCGCGACGAGCTGGTACACAACGTTCTCGGTGGCTGGCCGGGCGCGGTGGATCAGTACACGCGGTGCGTGCAGATCCCGATCGGCCTCAACGAATCCGAGCTCGCGCCGGTCTTCCTCAACATGGCCGAGCAACCGCACGTACTGATCTTCGGCGACACCGAATGCGGTAAGACGAATGTGCTGCGCAACATCATCCTGAACATCGTCGCCTCGAATACGCCGGAGAATGCCAAGCTGATCATCGGTGACTACCGCCGGACGCTGCTCGGCGTGGTCGAGGGCCGCCATGTCGCGGGATATGCGCCGTCGGCGGAAATGCTGGACACCATGATGCGCGATCTGGTCGGTGTGCTGAAGGCACGCATGCCCGGCCCCGACATCACCCAGCAGCAGTTGCGTGAGCGTTCGTGGTGGTCGGGCCCCGAGGTCTACGTCATCGTCGACGACTACGACCTGGTGTCCACTCCGTCGGGCAACCCGCTGTCGATCCTCACCGAATATCTCGCGCAGGCCAAGGACATCGGCTTCCACCTGATCATCGCCCGGCGCTCGGGTGGTGCGTCACGAGCGCTGTACGAGCCGCTGATCGGCCGGATGAAGGATATCGGCACCATCGGCCTGCTGATGAGCGGCAACCGCGACGAGGGGGCGCTGCTCGGCAACGTCAGGCTCAGCGAAATGCCGCCCGGCCGCGGCACATTGGTCGCCCGTTCCGGAAACAGCCTGATCCAGACCGCCTGGACCCCGGCACCCTGATGACGGGCACCGGCGCCTGTGTCGAAACCGCTGTGGCCGAGGTCATCACCGTCGGCCACAGCGGAAAATCCGAAGGCGCTGGAAATTCCGCGCAGAAGATGGCAGGCTCAGAATCCGGACAGTGTGAACGTCTGATGCGCGATATCCAGCAGGACCGTCGCCCCAGGTACCACCGGCCGACAGGACAGGAACGCTCGGGGGCGCGATGCTCATCGCTGAGCGGGACCGACTGACGGCACACGGGCTGTTCAACACGAGAGGGGGAGGTGCAAGACATCCACACCGCAGGCATTCGAGCCATGCGATCGACTGTCGAACTGCGCCGATGCGCGGGACATGACGATGGAACCGAGGACGCCCGTCATGCGTCCAAACCACTAGCAGGATAAAGACCATTCCTCGCCGCGGCCCGCGGTGACCGATAGAAGGAGCCACGATGCCCTTTCACGCCGACGCCGAGCAGCTCGCGAGTTTCGTCCGCGAGATGCAAGACAAGCACGACCAGATCGGCCGCATGATTACCAACGCGCACAATCACGCGACCACTCTCCAGGGTCCTGCGTTCCAGGGTAGCGCCGGAACGGCCTTCCAGAACACCTTCGATCAGTTCTTGACCTCGGCCAACAAGATGAACGAGGCGCTGATGCAGAATTCGCAGAATCTCGAGAGCGCCGGCAAGAAATATGCGGAGATGGAAGAGGGCAACTTGAGCACTCTTCAGAAGACCTCCGACAGCCTGAACTGGGCCTGACCGACCCAGCTCGCTCGGCTCATCACATCATTCCTAGAAGACCCTAAGGAGAAGAACGATGGGTGACTTCGGCCAGATTTCCTACGACTTCGGAACGATCGACGATGCCGGTAGCGGTATCAAGACCGAGGCGATGAACATCACCGCTGCGCTCGAGGATATGGAAAAGAAGTTTCAGGACTTCATTACCGCGCACTGGACCGGTAGTGATGCCGCCCACGCGTTCCAGAGCGTGCAGCAGAATTGGCGTCAGCAGTCCGATGAGCTCAGCGCTTCGCTGGCTCAGCTCGGTGCCCACACTGTCGGCGCCGGGGAGCAGATGCAGGGCGCAGACGTTCTGGCGGCCAAGCTGATCGCCGGCTGACAGGAAGTATCCGATCGATCGAGACGGCAACGGCCGCACACCCGAAAATTCGGGCGGTGCGGCCGTTCGTCTTTCGCGGTGTGGGAGCCGTAGCGGTCGCTCTACCAGCTGGTGGCGAGTACCGCGTATTGCGCTGCGGCGCGTTGTTGAGCGTCCTTGATTTGTGAGCTGGCTACTCTGGCAGCGTAGCGGCCGTACCGAACAACACAGCGGAATCTGTTGTCGGTGAACACCTGCTGTTCGGTATTTTCCTCGCAAAACGCATCCGGCACGCCCTGTGGAGGATCGATTGAGCTTCTTACTCTTCGACGCAACTCCTCGGCCAGTGCCTGTGCGCTCGCTGCATCCGCTGAGCGAAAGAGCGTTGTAGAACCTTCTGTTGTGGATACCGCCTCGATCTTGCCTTTGTCGGCCAATATCTTGCCGTCCGAATTGGAGACGTTCAGAAATCCACGCGTCGTAAACGACCCCGACGTGAGCAGGCTGGGGCCATAGAAACCTTTCGCTGCGAGCGTCTTGCGATACATTCCGTTCGGGTCGTACGGGAGATGCAGAATATCGCGCTTGGACAGTGGTGGAAAATCGCGCAGCAGCGGAATCTGGACGTCGTAAATATGCTCGATAAATGAGGTGAGCTGCGGTAGTTCCGGTTGTGGCGCGCGGGCGAATACGTCCAGAAGGTAGTTGCCTTCAGCCATTCTCGAACCGATCGTTCTTATCCCGGGGCGCCAATGCGACCGGGCAGTGGGATACTTGTCCAGCTGAACGGACTGATTTTGATCTCCCGCTATTGCGAAATCCGCGTCTTCGAAGGCTTTGGCGGCGGCATCGGCCGACTGTTTGTCCGGGAACTGGTATACCGAGATATCGACGAGCTCATCGGCGTCGAACACCTCGTTTTCTTTTTGTTGCCGCTTCTCCGTCATGACTCCGTACAGCATGCCGTTTCTTTCGAGAGCAGTCACGAGCCCGTCGGACATGTCTTTATTCAGCCCGTCCTTCGGTTCCACGATTGCGCCCGCGCTGTTGCTGGTCAATTTGGGTTCGATCTCGGTACCGATTGCAATTTTGTCGAGCAACCGCATTGCGGCCAATTGTTTTCCGAAATAGAGTTGAGGGATGTACCGATATTGCATATCGATCGGGTCCGTTGAATAGCTGCCCACGTCCAGTTTGCGGACATCGATCTCCCCCGGTGTCGGAGTTCCTCCGACGCTCGCTCCGCACGATGAGAGGGTCAGTGCTAATGCTGCGATGACCGATAGGCAGCCGGATGCTCGCATAATGTGCATCGTTCGATCTCCCTATTTGCTGTTCGCCAGAATGGAGTACTGTGCCGATATGCGCTGTTGTGCGTCTCGAAGTTGCTGAGACCAGACAATAGCGGAATACCGGTCGTACCGAACATGGCAGTAGTATCGGATATTCGTGTCCGGGCCCTTGTAATTGAGGCATTTTGCGTTGGGAAGATGGGGTGGTGAATCCACTCGGCGCATGAATTTTCCCGGCGCGCTCCGAAGCTCGAATATCCGCTCAGCTGCTGTTTTGTCCTTGGCGCGTACCACCTCGCCGGCATCGTAGGCGACACGGTCCACACCGTTGTCACGATATAGCTTTTCGATAGCCTGCGGTTCGTCGATCAACTGCATAGCGCCATGTAAATCGAAAGTACCGGGCACATTTTGAAAAGAGTCTCCCTCGGGCCGGCGCAACGCTCGGGAGCGGACGCCATCCGGATCGACGGGGACCTTCATGAGCTGATCAACCGGTGTGGGAGTGAAACTTCGTAACTTGTCGGTGGTAGCGGCAATGGATTTCTGAGCTAGATCTGTAAGAGACGGCAGATCCGAGACTCCGAGTTCGGTATTCTCGAAGTTGTCGACGATCGTCACTATGACGTATTTGTCGTATGCTGTCCATGTTGCCAACGTTTGCTTGGCCGGCTTCCACCTCGCAACGGTATCCGGATACTTCGCCAACGTCGTCGGCTCAACCGGTCCGTCGTCGTAGAAGTCCGCTTTAGATAATTCACCGGCCGCGTTTCGGGCGGATTCGGCATCGGAAAATAGAAGCACCGAATTCGCAAGTTCGTATGAGAGCGAATAGGCTTCGTTGGAACTGCCCAATGCGGTGAATCCGCCGACATAGTTCTTCGCCGCTGCGTTGAAATTCTCTTCGTGAAGCCATCGAAACATCGAGCTGAGGTGGAACTGCGGCCCGACATCGAGAAATGCGTGTGTTCCGGAGCTTTGCCCCACAGTGAGCTTCGGATCCACCTCGTACGGCAGTGGCAGAGCACTCCCCAGCCGGTTGGCCTCCATGAAGCGTGCGACATACATGTTCTTGGGCAGACCGAGGTCGGCCGGTTTGGTGCTGTATCCGCCGACGTCGAGTTGTGCGAGATCGACAACCGGGTCGGTGACTTTCGTTGTGTCCGTGTCGGTTCCGCATGCCGCAGACGTTGTGGCGGCGGCGGCCAACCCGATCGCCGCGATGATCTTGGCGGCAACTGTCAATGATTTCAATGCTCCCCCCTCTTTTTCGGATCTTGCACGGCCGATGATCCAGCCGCAATTCGAGGCGTACGACTGTGACCGACCGGACTTTTCAGGTCGGCACCGGACCTACTTCACCTGGTTGTGGAGAATCGGGACCAGCTTCTCCAACAGTGTCTGCTCCGAGGCCGGTGTCCAGTTCCGCATGGCGGAGACGGCAACGGGGTCATCGAGAGGAATCACTGTTGCTCGTGCACTCGCGATGCTGTACGGCAAACCCAGCAGGCCTCCGCCGCCTGCCTTCGGGTCGCTGCGCACGGCAAGGATGTAGCTGTCTGCCGAAGCCTGGAGCTCCGGGTACGGGTCCGTGATGGGACGCGGGGAAGTTTCGTCGCCGTTCTTCTGATACTGCAGGTTGTAGACGAAGCCGAGGTCTTCCATGAACTTGGATTGTGAGGTGCCGCCGAGATAGACGCTGAAAGTCTTCTCGCCTGTCACATCCAGCATCGTGATGGTCTTTCCCGCGAAGGAAGGATTCGCCGCACGCGCTTGGGGCAGTGACGTATAGGCAGTGACTGTCGTCGTCGCTGCCGCCGCTGCCGAGGTGGTCGCCGGCCCCGTCCCGCCCGAATTGCCCTGGGTTGCCCACACTCCGATGCCGGCGGCCAAGGCTACGGCGACGAGTGCTCCGACTCCGCCGAGGAGCAAGGGTTTGCGGCTCTTGGGTTTCGGTTCGAGGAGGCGGGAGAGGTCGGGGTCGGGGCGGTGGCCGGTTTGGGTGGGGATTGCGGATTGGGTCCGGTGGGGGATCGGGGTGCGAGGGTCGGTCTGGGGGCGGGGGGCGAAGACCTGGATGGGGTAGGTCGGGGAGGTGGTGGTGCGGATCGGGCTGTGGCCGGGGGTGAGGGCGTTCGCGGCGGCGTCGGTGAGCTCGCGGCAGCTGCTGAAGCGGTCGGCGGGATTCTTCGCCAGGGCGCGCGCGAAGACGTGGTCGATCGCCGGTGGTAGCCCGGAATTGACGGCGGTGGCACGAGGCGGCGGCTCGTAGAGGTGCCCCATCATGACCATCGCGGGTTGGGTTGCGGGATACGGGTTCTGGCCGGTGATGAGCTTGTAGAACGCGCAACCCAGGCTGTAGATGTCGGCTCGGCTGTCGACCGCCATGCCTTGGAGTTGTTCCGGCGGCGCATAGGCGATCGTCGCGACGAAGCTGCCGGTCTGGGTGAGTTCGGTGGCGTCGTCGGCGGATTTGGCGACACCGAAATCGGTGAGCAGGACGCGTTCCTCGTCATCGTCCTCGGGGGTCGACAGCAGGAAGTTCGCGGGTTTGACGTCGCGGTGCAGGAGTCCGCGGCGGTGCGCGTAGTCCAGGCCCTTACCGACCTCGGTGCCGATGCGCAGGGCGCGCAGCGGAGTCATCGAATGCGGGTCACGGGCCAGTTCGGCCGAGGCGTCGGTGCCGTCGACGTACTGCATGGCGATCCACAACTGGCCGTGCTCTTCACCGCGGTTGTAGACCGAGACGATATTCGGATGATCCAGGCCGGCAGCGAGATTGGCCTCGCGTTCGAATCTGCCCCGGAATTCGTGGTTGGACGACAGTTCACCGCTGAGCACCTTGATGGCGTCCATGCGGGGGAGGCTGGGATGTTTGGCGAGATACACCGTGCCCATCCCACCGGCGCCCAGCTGGCGAACGATCCGATACCCACCGACGATGGTGCCGGGACTCATCACCATCAGTAACAAACTCCTGGTAGTTCGGCGGGCCGCGTATCGTCGCGGAGCTTACTGGACTTCGAGGTGGGCGGTCGAGTCACGGCTGCCACTGGCTGTTGGCGAACAGGGCGTACTGCGCGGCCGCGCGTTGATGCACGTCGACCAGCTGATTCGAGGTCACATAGCCGACGTAGTTGCGGTAGGCGACGATGCAGGTATAGCGCTTCAGCCCGCTGTCGACGTTCTTCGTACCGTTCTCTACGCATGCCGAATCCGTGAGCTGGGGAACCGGATCGACGGCCGGGCCACCACCCTGGAAGATGATGCGATCGGTGACAGCCTTTTTCGCCGATGCGGGGTCGGCGGCGCGCAACACCAGAGCATCGGAGGTTTTGGCGAATTCGGCGGCCTTCAGGGCGGCGACGCTCTGCGCGGCGGCCTTGCGATCGGACATGTAGTGCAGAATTCCGTGCGGACCGAATACGCCGTTGTCGTCGCCGTATTGGGGACGCCCGGACTGACCGGTGTTGAGCGCCCGGCTGAGCAGGTAATCCGGATCCCAGGGAAGTTTGACCGTGTCCTCGTCGGAAATCGGCGGCAGCCGGTCCAGCAGGGGGAATTCGACGTCCAGTGCCTTCTCGGTGAGCGAGGTGAGGCTGTTCAGGTTCGGTGTCGGAGTGAGGGCCAGTACCGACACCACATAGGGGCCGTGCGCGAGGAAGGAGCGGATCGACGGTGTTCCTGGGAGCCAATGTGCGTGCGCATCAGGGTATTTCGCGAGTGGCACCGGCTGGTTCTGGTCTTTGTAGGCGTTGAAATCGGCGTTGTAGAAATCGGTGGCGGCCCGGGTGGCGCTTGCGGCGTCGTCGAACTGCATGACCGACAGGGCGAGCACGATGGAATAGGGCTTCTCGGGCTTCGGCCAGCCGGCGAAACCCCAGCCCGCGTCCTTGTCACTGGCTGCGGTCGAGAACCCGTACACCATGTGGTCGCGCTTGGCGACGGCCTCCATATCGTTTTCGTTGCCGAGCGCATCGGGCAGGACGCCGGCGGAGAAGCTGCCCGCCTTCTCGCGTTTCGTCAGCGAAGGGTCGACCTGATCCGCGGTCACCACGTACTCGGCGAGGCGCATGCCGGCGGCCTCGGGTGCGTTGACGAAGCCCGGCCGATAGTCCACGTGGATATCGAGTGGCCGCACATCGTAGTTGCCGACATCGAGCTTCCGGACATCTATTTCCGACGGGCCGGCCCAGCCGCCGACGGTCGCGCCGCACCCGGTCGCTGCCAGAAGTCCGCCGAGACAGGCCACGGCGGCCGCCGCCCGGACGAATCGTGTGGTCATTTCGGATCCGCCTTCACCAGGATGGTGTACTGGGCCGAAATGCGTTGCTGCGCATCCAGTAACTGCTCGCCCCAGGCCAGCGAGGCATATCGGCCGTAGTACACCGAGCAGTAGAAGCGGACGGCCAACGTTTCCTTGCCGTTGTATTCCCGGCATTTCGCGACCGGAAGATTCCGCGGGGACGCCGCCTGCTTGAAATGTTTTTCCGCTCCGCCCAATTCGTCGCGAATATCCGCGGCGGCCACGGCATCGCGGGCTCGGTACAGTTCGTTGCCGTAATCGGCGAAGCGGTCGACGCCGTCGCGGTCGTACCACGCCCGGGACTCGCCCGGATCGCTACTGAAGTGCAGCCCGGCATGTCCGAGGTAGACACCGGGCGGGTTGAGCCATTCGCCGGTCGCCTCCTTCGGCCGGATCATGGTCCGGCCGAGCATCCCGTCGATGTCGATCGGGTGGTCCATCAGTTTGTCCGGGGGTGTCGGCTGAAACTTCGCGAGCGCGGGCACGACGGTGTCGAGACTTTTCTGCACGCGCGAGACGAGCGCCGGGAGATCGACCTTGTTGAACCAGTTCTTGGCCTGGTCGTAGACCGCGGTGAAGACGACCAGCCGACCCGCCGGATACCAGTTGCTGATCGCCTGTTTGGTGGGCACCCAATGTGCATGCGCCAGCGGATAATTGGGGATGGCGACCGCTTGGGTCTGCGGGTCCCGGCCGAAATCGCGCCGCTCCAGGGCCGCGGCGACCTCGGTCGCGCGCTGCTCGGTCGGGAAGATCATGGCCGCGTTGACCAGCTCGCTTCCCAGGTTGTCCGGGTCGTCGCGGCCGTAGGACGCGAAGCCGCCGATCAGGTCCGGGGCGTCTTCGGCGAAGTTGCTCAGGTCGGTGAAGTCCTTCATCACCGACGTTTTCGGATCGAGGAAGACCAGGGTGTCGAGTTTGCCGGTGTGGGTGAAGGCCGGGTCGATATCCATCGGCAGGGGCATCGCGCTGCCGAGTCGCTCCGCCTCGAAGAATGCGGCCTGACCCGGATTGGCGGGCTTGCCCATATCGCGCGGTGTGGCGTCGTACGGTCCCACGTCGAGACCGCTGAGATCGACGGTCGGTTCGGCGGCCGGAGGGGGAGCCGGATCGGAGCCGCATCCCGTCGCGGCCAGCGCCAGCGCGGCCACGGCAGCGGCCAGCACACGCACGGAATTTCGCATAGTCCCCTCCCACAGGCTCCACGCCGGTGAACACAGGTGCCTGCTCGGCCGACGCTGCGAAGAAGATAGCACCCGTCTCCGACGGGTGCCCTTCACCGGCGGCGGTACCCGATGTGCGGGCGTCGCCGTGGGCCGAGGTGTCAGGCCCCCGTCCGCAGATCGCCGACGAACTTCTCGCACACCGCGGCCATGGGCTGCCAGCCGCCGGCAGGATATTGGCAGCCGACGCTGACCTGCAGGCCGGAATCCACCAGAACCTGCCAGCGCACCGTGGTGCCGCCGCCGGGAGTTTCCTCGTAGGACAACCCGGGGCGGCCGCCGAAGATCACGTTGCGCTGCAGCGGCCCGACCGTGCCGGCCGGTCGTTTGGCGATCTGGGTTTCGAGCGTGGCGGCGACGTCCTCGATGCCGGAACCCGCGGCGAGATCCTTCTGGACCAGCGAAATACGTTCGCGCGCACCGTCGTTCGGGGAGAGGTCGACCCGGGCGCCGGAGCGATTGGTGATATGCCAGCCCGCCGGGACCACCGCCTCGACCCGCCCGAAGGACTCCGCGGGTGGTGCCGCCGCCGCGGTCGGTGAGGCGACGGCGGACGGGTGCGTACCGGTGGATTCGGCCGTCTGCGACTCGCCGCCGGATCGGGTCAGCACGACGGCGGCCGCCACCGCGGCGACGATCACCGCGAACACAGCGGCGCCGATGAAGAGGGGAGTGCGGCGCTTCGGTGGCGGCGCGGTCGCGGCCGCATGCTCGTGCAGCGAGCCGACCCACGGTGTCTGCGGGGCGAACTGCGCGGGGTGAGCCGCGGGGGACATCGCGGGTCCGCCCCGGACCAGGTCCACACCGGACATCGCGCGTAGGTCGACACCGAAGCCGTAGCGCCGGGACAGTTCCGCGCGCATCGCGTCGAGCAGTGCGGGTTCGGCAGCACCGACGACCACGAGATAGCTGGGTTTGCGGCCGCCGAGCAGTCGATCGACGACATCGACGACGGCCTCCACGCCGCGTCCCTCGGCCAGGTCGGCGGAGCCGATCGTCGGCTCGTATTCGCAGGCCTCGATCCAGGTCTCGGTGCCCGAACGGCCGGTGAGGGTGACGGTCGTGGTGAGCGAATTCAGTTCCATCACCGCGATGCGCTGCTGCTGCGAGGTGCTCGCGGACAGTCCGGCCACCCGCAACGCCAGCGGTTCGACGCTGATCTCGCCGGCCAGACGGCGGGCGCCGGCCTCGAGCGCGGCGCGGCGGCGCGTGCCCCACTCCGACGGGCTCACCACCGTGAGCCGCTCACACGCGCTGGGCAGCCGCAGATTCGTCAGCACCGCGCCGAAGATCGCGGCGAAGGCGTCGGCGACGGTCGGCAGCATCGGGACGAAGGCGATGCGGTCCGCTGCGGCCAGCCGTACCACCGAGACGGCGGGGGAGGGCGGTTGAAGTGGTTCTCCCACAACGAGACTCGCGCCGTCGCTGGCGGGGACCACCGAGGGAGCGCCGTCCCAATGAGTGGATTCGCTGCGCGCCCACAATCGGCTGTCGGTCAGTATCAGATCGACCGTGGACATCAGCTCCCCCTTCCAGGCTGGGTCTCGCGGCATAGTACTCCAGCGCGGTGACGCTCCCGCGCCGCCCGGGCTCGGTCAGAAGCTGTTGGCCAGCAACGCATACGCCGCGTCGACTCGTTGATCGATATCGTCGCGGCTGTTGGCGTTGACGACCTCCACGTATCGCCGGTAGGGCACGTAGCAGCGGAAACGGCTGTCCTTCTGGGGATCTCCCGAACTGTTGAGCGTCAGGCATTTGGCCCCGGGCACCGTCTTGGGCGCGTCGGCCGGCTCGTACTGCTCACCGGAACCGGAGATCAGCCCCTTGATCATGCGCGCACCCGCATCGGCGTCGCGGACGCGCAGCACCGAGCTGTTGTCGGCGACGGCGATGGCATCCATGCCGGTGTCGTCGACGAGGCGCTGGCGTGTGGTCTCGTCGGAGGAGATGTGGACGAATGCCGGTGCGGCATAGACCGCGAAGCGATCGGCATCGGGTGTGCGGTTCGAGCGGTCGCGCACGACGGCGCGGGCGAGCAGGCCGTCCGGATCCACCGGCAGCGCGTCGAGGCCGCCGGCCGCCGTGGACTGGAAGTGATCGAGTGCCGGCACCTCGGCGTCGAGGGTCTTCTGGACCCAGGCCAGCAGATCGGCCTCCTCGGAGCGAGGCCGCTCGACGAACAGCGAGATCACGAACTGCTTGTAGGCCATGAAGGTGCCGATGGTGGGGATCCCGGGACGGTAGTGGATATAGGCGTCCGGGTATTTCGGCAGTGCGAGTTTGCGATTGAGGTCGGGTGCCACGCCGAAGTCGACATCCTCGAGCTCGCGCGCGGCCTGCCGGGCAGCGGACTCGTCCGGGAAACGCAGCACCAGATCGGTGACCGAGGTTGCCGCTGCCGCGCTGTCCAGCGAGCCAGGCTTGTCGGAACCCGCCGCGACGTAGGCGACGATCATCTTGTTGCGGTCGAGCACCGGTTTGGAGACCGCGGCCAGCAGGCGACGGGTGGCCTCGGTGCTGTCGGCGACGACTCGCCCGCCGGCGCCGACCGTCAGCGACGGGTCGATGCGAACGGCCGGGACCACGGCCTGCGACATCCGCATCCCCTCCGCCAGCGCGCCCTTGCTGCCCGCGGTCGCGTCGTAGCTGTGGCGGTCGACCGGATACGGACCGACGTCGAGCGTGCGGACATCCAGTTCGGCGGCGGTCGGGGTTCCCTGCACGCCGCAACCGGTCAGCGCGGCAAGCAGTGCGGCGCAGGTGAAAACAAGAGATCTGCGAATCGTCCGGCCCATGGACCGCCCCCTTCTCCCGGTGCTCTCTCCCGGTTCTCCGACATCGAAATTACCGGACCGGACCCGACAGCGGGGACTCATGGACAACGATTGCCTTAACCTTGTCCGTGTGTTGACCGCTGCGCTGATCTCGCTCGGAGGCCGATTCCGTTGATGGATCGGCAGGTCGAGGTTGTCGCCGGTAGCCATGTCGTCGTGCGCGTCGCGGGGGCCGTCGTGGTCGTCGCGCATCGTGGTCGCGGCCGGGTTCACCCCGACGCACCGGCGATGCGGGCCGCCGAGGCGTTGGCGCAGTTGGTGTCCGAGGCGTCCGAGCATGCCCCACAAGGACCCGGGCGGATCATCGCGCGCGAGGCTACCCGCTGGCTGATGCAGGAGGCCGAACAGGTCGACGGCAGCCCGGTCGACCTGGGAATTCTGTCCGGCTCGGATACCGGTGGGGTGGCGATCTTTCTGCACGGGTCGGTCACCGCGGTACTCGCGGGCGCCCGGGGTGTCGAGTACTACCGCGGCGTGGATGCCGCCTTCACCGTCGACCGGTTCACCGAACCGCCGGCCCGCGCGGCGGCGCTGTTCATCGACGACGAGCGCGGCCGGATTCCGGAACTGCCCGAACGTGGCATCGGCTCCCTGGTGGAGGGCGTGGCAGCCGCCGCGGGTGCGGTGGTCTGGTTCGAGGGCGAGCGGACCCGCGCGCGTGATCGTGTCGCCCGTCCCGCCGCCGGTGCGCACCATCGCGCCGAGCCTTCGCCCACGTCGCAATTGGACGCGCAGCGGCCCGAACCGCAGCTGCCCCCACCACCGACCCGACCGGATCGGACGCCGGAAGCCGATGCGCGGCAAGCGATATCGCGTCCCGAACCGGCGGAGGATCCCCGGCTGGCCGAAACCCGGTTGCGCGGTACGAATCCCGCCCCCGGTCCCGATCCCGAACTGGAACGCCGAATGGAGGCGACCGCCCGCGCGACCTCGCTGACCGTGCGGGTGATGGGATTCACCTGCGCTCGTGCTCATCCCAGCGATCCGCGCTCGGCGTTCTGCACGGTCTGCGGAATGCCGGTCGACCAGACGCAGCAACCGGTCGAGGTCGTCCGGCCGCCGCTGGGCATGCTCGTACTCGACGACGGCATGACCTATCTGCTGGCGGCCGACGCCGTGATCGGACGGGACCCGGAGAACTCGGAGGCCGCCCAGCGCGGTCTGGTGCCGGTCAAAATCGAGGACTCCTCCGGCGGAATGTCTCGGGCACACGCCGAAATCCGGCTGATGAACTGGGATATCACCGTCGTGGATCGGGGCTCCACCAACGGCACCCGGGCCCAGCCGGTCGGATATCGCGATTGGATTCGGCTGCAACCGAATCAGCCGATGGTGCTGGCCCACGGCTCGGAGATCCAACTCGGCAACCGCGTACTGCGGTTGGAGCCGGCCGCGCCCCCGCCGTTCGGCTGAGCGACCGTAGCGACGCGGCCGGAGGCGGCAGCGCGTCAGGAGTAGCGCGCCTCGCAGATCTCCTGTGTGCCCAGCACACCGGCCCGGAACGCGTCCACCCGGGAAAAGCCGCTCGGCACGGTCTTGCCCTCCACATCGCTGGCCGCCAGCCCATCGCTGAGCAGTCCCGAAACCGCCTTGTCGAGATCGCCTGGAGACAGCGCGATATCGCCCTGGCCGGCATCGCGACGCGGATCGGCGAGCTTCGCGGTGATCACGCCCGACAAACAGGCGGCCCGCAGACCGGTCTTCGCTCCGGTCAACTGCTGGTGTGCATTGCGCTGCACCGCGAGCGCGTAGCGGGAAACGAACACGACGTAGGCGTTGTAGTCGCCGCCGACGCGAGTCGGAAAGCCGTCCTGCTCATCGGTATCCGCCGCGCCGCGCTGTGCGAGGGCCGGAATGTCGGTGCCGATCGTATTCGTCGCCGGGCAGTAGGTGACGGGCACGGTGTCGGCGCCGTTGCTGCAGTGCATGAGGGCGCCGTGATAGTCGTAGGTCGGTTCGGACGGGATCGGCATGATCGCCGCCATCGCCTTGCTCAAC
Source organism: Nocardia sp. NRRL WC-3656 (assembly GCF_000720265.1). Lineage (NCBI taxonomy): Bacteria > Bacillati > Actinomycetota > Actinomycetes > Mycobacteriales > Nocardiaceae > Nocardia > Nocardia sp. NRRL WC-3656. Next base: position 309,556 of record NZ_JOJF01000002.1, read on the forward strand.
TCCTTGAGACTGTCCTTGGTGATCGCCAGTTCGCCGCGATTGACGTCGTCGCCGAAGGACTGCGGCAGATTCTTGCGGCGGCGATCGATGTCCTTCATGTCGATCCCCTTGCAGCCCTTGGGGCCGTCGGTGAAACCGATCTGCACCGCGGTCACCCGCTCGAAGGCCGAGCCGTGCACCGATTCCGGATCCTCGGGATTGGCGTCGCGGATGGCGACCGTCGCGGCCAGCACGTTGTTGAGACCGTCGGAGGTGTTGATCGTGAAATGCGCGGCCTTGTCCTCGGCGACGTGACGCATGAACGCGCCGGCGAAACAGTCGGCCTGCTGCTCCTTCACGATGACCGGATCCTTCGCGGTGACGATGCGCGACATCGTCTGGATGGCGTGGCCGTATTCGTGCGCGAGCACCATCACCACGGCCATCTTCCCGAAGCTGTCCTGCATCATGGGCAGCAGTACGCCGCGATCCCAGCCGACGGAATTGTCCAGCCGGCAGTAGGCCGCGTTGACCAGGTGATAGGTCGTGTCCTTACAGAACTGCGTCTCCTGCGAGCGCGGCGCCTTCGCACTCCAGGAATAGAACTTGGTGACGGGGGTGAAGTCGCCGTCGAACTCGTTGTGATACTCACCGCGCCAATAACTTTGGATATCGTCGATGGCATTGAGCGCCAACGTGTCGACCGCGCCCTTGTCACCACCCGTCGCGGTCAGCGGGGAATCGGGAACACCGGAACGAGGACCGCTGGGGCCGCTGGTGGTGGGCAGTCCGGCGACCTGGAACGGGTCGTCGTAGATGGATACGGCGTGCCCACCGGTCGTCATGGTGCACCCGGCCAGTAGACCGACCGCCAGCACCAGTACGGCGAGGGTCGCCGTCACCGGGCGTTTCGCCATCTCCCCATCCCTCCCCGGGCCGGTAGTCGCTGCGTCACCTGCGCCGCCCCCGGCGATCGGGGGCACGTTCGAGCCCCACCGATGTCACGGCCATCGCATATTATCCGGCTCATGTCATTACCGGGGGCGCAGAAGATCACCGTGCGCCATGAGGGAACCGATCGGATCTTCGAAAACACTCAGCAGGTGACCCTGGGCCGCGCGCCCGAGGTGACGGTGTTCGTCGACAGTCCGCTGGTCTCTCGTGTGCACGCGACACTTGGCTGGCAGGGGGGCGCCTGGGTGCTCGCCGACAACGGCAGTACCAACGGGGTTTTCGTGGACGCCCAGCGGATCACGCGTCCCGTCCCGGTGGATCGGCCGATGCTGGTCCGGCTCGGCGACGCGATCACGGGCCCGCTGGTTCATCTGCTGCCGGAGGCGCAATTCCGGCCGCCCGCACCGCCCACCCGGGCGCAGTCGCCGGGCCGTGCGCCGAATCCGCCTGCTCGGGACGCGGGGCCGCGTGGCAGCGGCCCGCACGGTGGCAATCAGCACGGTGGGGGTCAGCAGCAGCGCCGGCAACCGTCCCAACCCACACCGCAATCCGGTCAGATGCGCCGCCCGGCTGCGCCGCAGCCGCCGTCGCGGCCCGCGCAACGGCCGAATCAACGCCCGTCTCAACCGATTCCGACGGCCCACGGCTCCGGCGGTGTGCCGAACGTCAATATGACCACCAAGGCCGACACCTCGGCACTGCCGCCGGTGCGTGCGCGGGCCTCGACCGCGCCGATCGCGCGGGCCGACCGCATACCGGCCGGCGGCCTGACCATCGGCCGTACCAGCGACAACCAGATCGTCGTCAACGATCCGCTGGCTTCGCGTCGGCACGCCAGACTGGTCAAGAGCGGCGAGGGCCTCGTCCTCGAGGATGTGGGCTCGGCCAACGGCACCTTCGTCAACGGCCGCCGCGAGCAGCGGGTGGCGCTGCGCGAACGCGATATCGTCACCATCGGCAACGTGGACTTCGTCGTGCAGGAAGGCGCGCTGAAGCACCGCAAGAAGCCGGTCACCGAACAGGGATTGAGCGTGCACGGCGTCGGGTTCGTCGTCGAGGGCAACAAGCAGTTGCTCGTGGACGTCAACATGCAGGCCGGGCGCGGCACCCTGACCGCGCTCATCGGACCCTCGGGCGCCGGTAAGTCGACGCTGTCGAAACTCATTGCGGGAACGACACATCCGTCGGCCGGTGTGGTCACCTTCGAGGGCCGCAATCTGCACGCCGAATACGAGGCCATGCGCAGTCGTATCGGCATGGTCCCGCAGGACGATGTGCTGCACCGCCAGCTGACCGTGCGCCAGGCCCTAGGATTCGCCGCCGAACTGCGGCTGCCGCCGGACTCCTCGAAGGCCGATCGGCAGCAGGTCATCGACGGCGTGCTGAAGGAACTGTCGCTGACCGAACATGCCGATACCCGGGTCGACCGGCTCTCCGGCGGTCAGCGCAAGCGCGCCTCCGTGGCGCTGGAACTGCTGACCGGTCCGGCCCTGCTGCTGCTCGATGAACCCACCTCGGGTCTCGACCCGGCACTGGACCGGCAGGTCATGACCATGCTGCGTGAACTGGCCGACGCCGGGCGCACCGTCATCGTGGTCACCCACTCGGTGGCCTGCCTGGACATGTGTGATCAGGTGCTGCTGCTGGCGCCCGGCGGCAAGACCGCGTTCTGCGGACATCCGGCCGGGGTCGGCGACTTTCTCGGGACCAGCGATTGGGCGGAGATCTTTGCGCGGGTCGCCGCCGAACCGGATCGCGCCTTCGCGAACTACCGGTCCCGGCAGGCGGCGCTGCCACCGCCACCGCCGGCCGTGCCGCGCGGTGTGATGGGGCAGCCGCCGAAATCCAGTGGCTGGAAACAACTGTCGACACTGTCACGCCGGCAGGTCCGGCTGATCCTCGCCGACCGCGGCTACCTGGCCTTCCTGGTGGTCCTCCCGTTCGTGTTGGGTGTGCTGTGCCTGGTCGTGCCGGGGAAGAACGGTTTCGCGGCCGCCCCACCGATTCTCGGGCCGGACGGTCAATTGCATCCGCAGCTCACCGGAGGAAGTGAATCCCAGCAGCTGCTGGTCGTGCTCATCCTCGGCGCGTGCTTCATGGGGTCGACGCTGACCGTCCGCGACCTGGTCGGGGAACGCCCGATCTTCCTGCGGGAGCGAGCCGTCGGCCTGCTGCCCTCGGCATATCTGCTGGCGAAGGTGATGGTATTCGGTGTCGCGGCGCTGCTGCAGTCGGCCGTGCTGGTGGCCATCGTGCTGGCCGGGAAGAATCCGCCCGGGAAGGGGGCGCTCATCCCGTCCGGCGGTATCGAGTTGTACGTCGATATCGCGCTGACGGCGGTGACGTGTGTGGTCGTCGGATTGTTGTTGTCGACCTTGGCCAAGTCGAACGAACAGGTCATGCCGTTGCTGGTGGTCATGATCATGTGCCAGCTCGTGATGGCCGGCGGCATGATTCCGGTGACCGATCGCGTGGTGCTGGAACAGCTTTCGTACGTCTTCCCCTCGCGCTGGGGATTCGCCGGCGGCGCCTCGACCATCGATCTGCGGACCCTGTTCGTCAACGCCCAGCCCGATGCGATCTGGCAGCACAAACCCGGTTTCTGGTTCCTCGACGCCGGCATGTTGATCGTGCTCACCGCGGCGCTGTCCACGCTGACGTGGTGGCGTCTGCGGCTGAAGAAGTCGGCCGCGTGAACGGGTCCGGAAACCAGCGTCGACAAGGGATGTCCGCACTAATCGGCCCTGCCCCGAGCGTGCCGACGCGACAGCAGGCACACTTATGCATGTGACGGCTCGAGTTGGGGCGATACATCTCGGATGGGATGTGGTGTCCGTGGCCGCCGGTGGCGGTGGGATACCGATCCGCCCGGTCCAGGTGGAAGGCACATATACGCCGCCTGCGTATTTGCTGGCGGACAAGTCCGGGCGACTGCACACCGCGGGCGTGGACCGGCAGCGGCCCGATCTGGGCATCGCGGTCTCCGACGTGCGTGACATCCTCGGGCATCAGCAGATCCGCATCGCCGGGGCGACCTGGCCGGCGGAGTTGGTGTTCCGCGCTCGGCTCTACAACCCGCTCGCCGCGATCGGCTCCCGGTTGCGGGGCAAGCCCGACGTGGTGGCGTTGCCGTTCCCGGACGACTGGGCCGACGAGAAGGTCGAGGAGTACTGCCGTCTGATCGAGCAGATGGACGTCGTCACCGATCCACTGCCCGAATCCGTGGCGTTGTCCGGTTATGTGCGGGCCCTGGGCCTGGTACAGCCGCCCGCGCGCGGCCGCCGCGGTGTCGGCGCGACCGGCGTCTATTCCGACGGCCGGGTGTGCCTGGTGGTGGCCGTCGACGGGGACGACGAGCAGCCCACCGAATCGGTCGGGGTCCCGATCACCCCGGATTCGATGCGGGACGCGCATTCGGCGGACAACGTCGTCATCGAGGTGATGGCCGCGGCCCGTTCGATCGGCGCCGACACCTCGACGGTGCTGCTCACCGGCAATGTGTGTTTCAACGACGCGTTGCGGCTGGCGTTCCAGAACCATCTGGGCAACCGGTTGCGGGTCGCCGATCATCCGATGCACGCCCTGGTGCTCGGTGCTGCGCATCTGCTGGTCACCGACAGCGAATACGCCGAGGCGGAGCAGGGTCCGGCTCCCGCGCCGAACCCGGCGGTGCCGAATCAGCCGAATCCGGCTGTGCCGAATCAGCCGGGTCCGCCGCGACCCGGCCCGATGCAGGCGGCGTCGAATCAGGGCAGCCCGAATCGCGTTGTGCCGCAATCGGATTTTCGGGGCGAGAACGCGGGCCGGCATGCGGGGCTGCCGGATCCGGCCCGCCCGCCCGCCGAACCGCACGATCGTCCTGAGGCGCCGAATCCGCAGGGGCTCGCCCAGGGTCGGCACGCGGCGCGTGATGCCGGGCCCGGATCGGGCCCGCAGCCTCTTCCGGCCGGTGAGCCGACCACCCGGATGACCCGGGAGGCCGGCCAGGTGGAAAGCAGGTTCACCCGCCCCCCGGCCGGCCCGGTCGATGATCAGCGGACCACCGAATCCGGTGGTCGGTCATCGGCCGGGGAACAACCGGACCACGAGGAACACGCCCACAAGGGCAAGTTGTGGAGCAAGGTCAAGGACAATCTGTTCGGCGCCCCGACGATCGTCGGAGCGGTAGCGCTGGCGGCGCTCGCGATCCACGCCGACGGTGAACCGGATCACATGGCGCGGCCGCTTGCCGACCACATCTCGGCGGCGGTATCCGGAGACTCCGATGCGCGTCCCGGCGGCGCGGCGGCCGTCGATGCGCGATCGTCGGCCGGAATCGGCGCGGAATCCGACTTCGGCTCGTGGCCGGCCGTGGACAAGGTCTCACGCGCGCCCGAGCCGAGCCCGGCCTGTTCGGTCACACCGAACGCCGTCGAGCGCCCGGGCCCGGGTATGCGGACGGTCGCCGACCATCCCTGTGCGCATCTGGCGGTCGACAATCTGCACTACGTGGTTCCGACCGTCCCCGGTGTGTTCGACTCGGGACCGCCCATTCACATCTGACGAGTCCGGACGCGATTTCGGGACCTCGAACCGACCCTGGTATCGTCGTCGTTCGGCGTGCGGTACGTCGCGGATTCGTCCGTGCCGTCCCACGAGCCCCGGGTCTCCACCGGCCGCCGGGATCACTCGACCGTTCGCCTGGCTGGCAGAACATCAACGACAGACAGGGAAGCACTGTGCCTACGTACAGCCCGAAGGCGGGTGACGTGACCCGGCAGTGGTACGTCATCGACGCCACTGACGTAGTGCTCGGCCGCCTTGCCGTGCAGGCAGCGAATCTGCTGCGTGGCAAGAACAAGCCGACCTACGCCCCCAACGTCGATGGTGGCGACTTCGTCATCATCATCAACGCCGACAAGGTTGCCGTCTCCGGCAACAAGCGTGAGGACAAGCTCCTCTACACCCACTCCGGGCACCCCGGTGGCCTGAAGTCCCGGTCTGTCGGGCAGCTGCTCGACACCCGGCCGGAGCGCGTCGTGGAGCGTGCCGTCAAGGGCATGATCCCGAAGAACAAGCTGGGCAACCAGATCGCGCGCAAGTTGAAGGTCTACGGTGGCCCGTCGCATCCGCACGCGGCCCAGCAGCCCGTTCCGTTCGAGATCAAGCAGGTGGCCCAGTGACCGCTCCTGAGGAATTCAACGAGGAATACGTCGAAGACGCCGCCGTGGAGGTCGTCGACGAGGGTGCCGGCTACGACGCCGAGTACACCGAGTCCGAGGGCTTCGCCGCGCCGGTCGTCATCGACCGCCCGGTGCAGACCGTCGGCCGCCGCAAGGAGGCCGTGGTCCGGGTTCGCCTGGTCCCGGGTTCCGGCCAGTTCGTGCTCAACGGCCGCACCATCGAGGACTACTTCCCGAACAAGGTGCACCAGCAGCTGGTGAAGTCCCCGCTGGTCACCGTCGAGCGCACCGAAACCTTCGATGTGCACGCCCGCCTGGTCGGCGGCGGCCCGTCGGGTCAGGCCGGCGCGCTGCGCCTCGCCATCGCCCGTGCGCTGATCGAGGTCACCCCGGACGACCGTCCCGCCCTGAAGCGGGCCGGCTTCCTGACGCGTGACCCGCGTGCCACCGAGCGTAAGAAGTACGGCCTCAAGAAGGCCCGCAAGGCTCCGCAGTACTCGAAGCGCTGATCTTGCAGCGCGCGGCCGCTCCCACTCGCACCCACACGGTGTGCCGGTGGGAGCACGGCCGACGCGACCCCGTACGAGAGCAGGCGCCCACTCCCGGGCGCCTGCTCTCGTGCTGTATCGATCGACGGTAGGCCGGGGCGGGCAGCCTGCGTCCGCGACGCAGGGTCTCCGCGCTCACCGCAATTCAACTCGAGGGGCGAGATAGATGGGGCGTTTGTTCGGTACCGACGGAGTCCGCGGCCTTGCCAACGACTCGCTGAGTCCGGAACTGGCACTGCAGATTTCGGCGGCCGCGGCACAGGTGCTGGGCCGGGGCAGAGCGCGCGCGGTAGCGGTGGTCGGCCGCGATCCACGCGCCAGCGGCGAGATGCTCGAGGCCGCGGTGACCGCCGGTCTGACCGCCGCCGGAATGAGTGTGCTCTCGGTCGGGGTCCTGCCGACCCCGGCGGTCGCGTATCTGACCGCCGCCTACGACGCCTGCCTGGGCGTCATGATCTCCGCCTCGCACAACGCCATGCCGGACAACGGCATCAAGATCTTCGCCGCGGGCGGGCACAAACTCGACGACGGCATCGAGGACAAGATCGAAGAACTGGTCCGCGCCAAGGGTTTCGTGCGTCCGACCGGTGCCGGCATCGGCCGGGTGCTCAGCCTCTCCGGCGTCGACGGTCGTGTCGACGACCATTACAGCCTGGCCGGCACCCATGAGCGCTACGTCGAACATCTGGTGGAGGCCACCGGCCGCGATCTGTCCGGCGTCACCGTGGTCGTCGACTGCGCGCACGGCGCGGCCTCCGATGTGGGACCGGCCGCATACCGCGAGGCGGGTGCGCGCGTGGTCGCGATCAACGCCGAGCCGAACGGGCTCAACATCAACGAGCGGTGCGGATCCACGCATCTCGAGAACGTCCAGCGTGCGGTGCTCGAGCACGGCGCCGATCTGGGCCTGGCCCACGACGGCGATGCCGACCGCTGCCTCGCCGTCGATGCCTCCGGCACCGTGGTCGACGGCGACGCGATCATGGCGATTCTCGCCCTGTCGATGCACGAATCGGGCGAGCTGGTCCAGGACACCCTGGTGGCGACCGTGATGAGCAATCTGGGTCTGCACATCGCGCTGCGCGATGCCGGAATCACCGTGCGCACCACCGCCGTCGGCGACCGCTACGTGCTGGAGGAGTTGCGCCGCGGTGGCTACAGCCTGGGTGGCGAGCAGTCCGGACATCTGGTCTTCCCGCGATACGGCACCACGGGTGACGGACTGCTGACGGGTCTGAAACTGATGGCGCGGATGGTGGAGACCGGGCGCAGCCTGGCCGATCTGGCGAGCGTGATGACGACGGTGCCGCAGGTGCTGGTCAATGTCCCCGTCGCCGACAAAGCCGCGGTCGCGGCCGCGCCGGAGGTTCGCGAGGCGGTCGCCGAGGCCGAGCGCGTCCTCGGCGACGACGGCCGAGTCCTGTTGCGCCCGAGCGGGACCGAGCAGCTGATCCGGGTCATGGTCGAGGCGACCGATTCGCATCGCGCCAAACAACTGGCCGACGATCTCGCCAAGTGTGTCGCCGCGGTCTGACTTCCGCGTACGCGCCGCGTGGCGCGACGGACGGGGTGCGTACGCCGCTTAGGGGTGCGGCTGTCTAGGCCGTTGCCGAGGGCCGGAGCCGCGGCCACGACTTCAGCATTCGCACGCGATCGGCGAATATCGCCTGGTCGCAGTCGGTATCGATGGCCGGTCGCGGGTCCTCGCCACGTCGCGTGAAGGGCGTTGGCGCACCGACGGTCCCGGCGATGGGGGCGCGACTGTCGGCTCCGGGAAGTATGGTGGGACGGACATCATGACGCGACAGCGAAGCTTGATTTCCGTGAGGGGGAACAGTGGAACCGCTGAAGCTTGATCAGTCTCCGACGCTCGACGACTCCGCGAATCCGGCGCCGCCGCCGACCGCCACCGCACCTGCTCCGGATACGGTGATGCGGGTCGATCCCGCGGCGATGGCCGCGTATACGTCCATCGCGAATGCCGTGTCCCAACAGCTCGCTTCGGCGGCTTCCGTGGCGGCCGGCGCGGTCGACCCGCAGCAGCTGGCGACCGACCTCGGGCTCGTGGGAGCGGATTTCGCCGCCAAATTCGCGGCCGCGGTGTCCGAACACGCACAGGCGCTGTCCACCGCGGGCAAATTGGTCTCGGCCTACGGGCGGGGTCTGAAAACCTACACCGCGGGTGTGCAGGGCACCGACGAGGACTCGGCCGTCACGATCACCCGGACGGAGCCGCGGTCATGAGGCGTCCGATCGGATTGCGGCGCCGGCCCACCGCCGCCCGCAACGACACCGCCTCGCCCGCAACGTCATCCGATCCGTCCGTGGATCCGCCGATCGTCGCGACATTGGTCCAGCCGCTGCTGGAGCTGCGTGCCTCGCTGGGCACCGGTGTCGCGACACCTTCTTCGGCCATCACCGGTGCGCTGTCCAGCGCGTCCACACAGGCCGCCGACACCGAGGGACCACATCGCGACGGCGTCCACGCGCTGGAATCCACCTGGACGGGGCCGGGCTCCGACGCGGCCGTTCCGGCCTTGCGCACCACCCAAACTCAGATCGGTGACATCTCCGATCGGGGCCCGGCCTATCTGGGGGTCCTGGCCGATGCCCACGCGACCAGCGCACGGGCGGCCGGCCGGATGGACCGGATCATCGCCGATTTCCGGCGCGACGCTCGAACCATCCTCGGCAACGCCACCGCCGCCCCGGATACCGATGCGGTGATCAACCGAGCCACCCAGGCGCTGCGCGATGCGATCACCACCGTCACCTCCGCGCGCACCGAAATGGACGATCACTCGCGCCGATTGGACGAGATGGGTCCGCTGACGGTAACCACGCCCGCCGGACTGAACTCCTCGCAGTCGTGGGGAGATACCCCCGATACGGTGCTGCCCAGCGCCTACGGCGCGATTCCGGGCCAATACGGCACGGTCCCAGCGCAATACGGGATGGCGCCCGGACAGCCGATCGATCCGGCTCAGCTCGCGCAGCTGCAACTGCAGCAGCTGCTGGTGCAGGCCGGTGTGCAGATCGGCACCTCGGCCATCAATGCCGGTGTGGATATCGGTACCCACCTGATCGACAAGATCGCCGAAGTGGGCACCCACACCATCGACACGGTGGCCTCCTCGGTCGACCAGGCGATACCGCAGCTGATCAACCCGGACCACGCCACCGGCGACAAGACCAATCCGGCGGGTAATTCCGGAGATTCGGCGAAGCTGTTCGACTTCGGCCCCGGCAAGGCGACTCCCGGAACGACCGGGCCGGGCTCGATCATTCCGGGCGCCCCGGCGCCCGACAAGGTGCCCGCCGACAAGACCCCGGCCGACAAATCCGATCCGCCACCGCCGTCACCGTCGTCCATCATTCCGCCACCTGCGGACCCGGCACCAATGCCGAAACCACCGGCACCGGCCCCCGCTCCCGCGCCGGCTCCGGAGCCGGCGCATCCGGGCGGGGTTGCCGGAGGTATGGCATTGCCGCCGCCGGCCGGTAGCGGACAGGACCACAAACCTCGCGACGGTCAGCTCGGTGTCACCGTGCCGGCGGCCGAGACAACGGTTCCCGCCGCCGTGATCGGCGACTTCGGCGATGACACGGTCTGAGCCGGACCCGCAGCAGGACAATCCCTTCGACCTCGGCCTGCCGATGGTCCGGACTCCCGTCGGTAAGCAGGGCCGCAAGCGGCGGCCGGGCCGGCGGAACCCGAACCGAACGGCCGGGGCGACCTATCACGGCGCCGTGGCCGTGCCGCCGGCGCGGCCCGGTCCGGAGCCGGCGGTCTATCCGTCGGGTGAGTGGGAACAGTGGCTCGAACCCGCGCAGCGGACGATCCCCGACCCCGACCCCGAGCCCGAGACGGAACCGGAACCGGAACCGCGGCGCATCCCGGTCGGGGGGCCGTTGACCGATCCCGACCTGGTCGACAAGTCGACGCTGGTTCCGCACATCGTCGACCGCTCGGGCGGTAACCCCGGCCCTGCGCTGCGACGTCCCCGCCCACGCCAGGCCGGGCCGCGCCGCGATCATCGGCGTGGTGAAAAACTGCTGGCCGCACTCACTTTGATCGGTGTGGGCATCGTCGTCGTCTCGGTGGTGCTGACCGTCATCCACACGGGGAAGCGGTCGCAACCGGCCGCGACGAAACCGCCGATGGTCGCGGCGGTGCCGGTGCCCACCTCGGCGAGCATCACCCCGTCGCCGCCCTCGACCACGGCGGCGGCGACCTCGACGATCGCCACCGACGGCTGCGAGCAACAGCGCACCGCGGAAGTGGTCTCCGGTACCGACCCCGGAGGCACCGCGAGCGGCCCGGACGCCATCCTGGCTTTCGAGCGGGCGTACTACGTCCAGCGGTCGGGGTATGCCGCGCGCGCCGTCGTCGCCGACGACTCGTCGGTGCCGCCGGCCGACCAGATTCAGCGCGGTATCAACCAGGTGCCGGTCGGCACCCGCTACTGCGTGCAGATCACCCGCACCGGCGACGAGGGGCAGTGGGAGGTCCGCCTCACCCAGCAGAAGCCGGACGAGCAGCCGCATGCCTTCACCCAGATCATCAGCACCCGAGCGGAATCCGGCCGCACCCTGATCACCGGCATCGCGGCGGGCTGAACCACATCCGGGTTCAGAACCGGGCGTGCACGAACCCCGTGAACGGCACGAGGAAGCCGCCGATCTCACAGACGATCAACGCGTACATGGCCGACCGCAGCGGCAGTCCGATGTCGCCGCGGAATTGATTGGTCGTATCCCGCCGCAGCCCGTGCAGGCAGTAGGAGGCGATGGCACCGGCGAAGAAGCCGAGAACGATCAGCGCCGCAACGAGATTCACCGCCGTCGGCCAGTCCGACAGTTCGACGAAGACCGCGAGCAGCAGCGCGGCGAAGCTGTACATCAGGGCCGCGCGGTGTGCGATATCGACGTAGGGGTGCGCGTGCCCCTCCGCCGAGGTCCGCATCCCGTGGTACTTCCACACGCCCAGCAGCAGGGCCCAGACGAAGAGAAGGCCGGCGATCAGGAGGGTGATCCTGGTGTCCACACCGAGTTGTATCTGTTCCATCCGAGTCTCCTGGGCGGTCGCACGAGGCATCGCGATCGCAACGCCGAGCAAGTTCTGATTCAACGGTCCTCGGTGAGTTGTCCGGCGGACATGTGCCAGCGCCGGGTCGCGCGCACCGTATCGAGCATGCGGCGGTCGTGGGTGACCAACAGCAGCGTGCCGTCGAAGGATTCGACGGCCTGCTCCAGCTGTTCGATCGCGGGCAGATCCAGATGGTTGGTCGGTTCGTCGAGGACGAGCAGATTGACCCCGCGTGCCTGCAGCAGCGCCAGCGCGGCGCGCGTGCGCTCACCCGGCGACAGAGTGTCGTTGGCGCGCAGCACGTGCGGGCCGCGGAGCCCGAATTTGGCCAGCAGCGTACGGATCTCCGCCTCCGGCCAGTCGGGTACTTCGGCGCCGAAAGTGTCGGCGAGCGTGGCCGTTCCACGGAACAGGCCACGCACCTGATCGACCTCACCGATCGCCACGCCCGAACCCAGCGACGCCGCCCCGGCATCCGGAGCCACCTTGCCCAGCAGCAGCGCCAGCAGTGTGGATTTGCCGGAACCGTTGGGACCGGTCAGGACGATCCGATCACCCCAGTCGACCTGCGTGGTGACCGGACCCAGAGTAAACTCACCGCGCGACACGACGGCGTCGGACAACGTCGCCACCACCGAGCCGCTGCGCGGTGCGGATGCGATCGACATCCGCAGCTCCCACTCCTTGCGCGGCTCCTCCACGGCCTCGAGCCGTTCGATGCGGCGCTGGGTCTGGCGCACCTTCGAAGCCTGTTTCTCGGTGGATTCGGCCCGCATCTTGCGACCGGCCTTGTCGGAGTCCACCTTTCGCGGATCGCGAGCCTTCCGGCGCGCATTGCGTACGCCGTGTTCGAGCCAGTTTCGTTGCATCACCTGCCGAGCTTCCAGCCCGGCCTTGGTATCGGCGTACTCCTCGTAGGCATCCCGCGCGTGCCGGCGGGCGATCTCGCGTTCGGCCAGATACGAGTCGTAACCGCCGTCGTAACTGCCGACCTGCTGCTGGGCGAGGTCGAGTTCGACGATCCGGTTGACGGTGCGAGCCAGGAACTCTCGATCGTGGCTGATCACCATCAACGGCGTCCGCACCCCGGTCACGAAATTCTCCAGCCGGGTCAGGCCCTCCAGGTCGAGATCGTTCGTAGGCTCGTCCAACAGCAGAATGTCGAAGCGCGACAACAGGACCGAGGCGAGTCCCGCCCGCGCCGCCTGCCCACCCGACAGCACGGTCATGGGCGTGTCGAGGCCCTGCGGCAAACTTTCGGTGAGTCCCAACTCGGCGGCCACCTCGGCGGCTCGCGGCTCCAGGTCGGCACCGCCCAGTGCGAGCCAGCGGTCCAGGGCGGCCGAATAGTCCTCGGCGGCGGTCTCGTCGGTTGCCAGCTGTTCCGCCGCGGCGTCCATCGCCCGCTGCGCCGCCGCCACTCCGGTCCGGCGGGCCAGGAATTGGGCCACCGTCTCGTCGGCCAGGCGTTCCGGCTCCTGCGCGAGGTAGCCGATCGTCGCATCGGGCGGGCTCAGCGTGATCCGGCCCGTCTGCGGCGTGCGAGCGGCCAGCATCCGCAACAGCGTCGACTTGCCCGCTCCGTTCACCCCCACCAGGCCGATCACATCACCGGGGGCCAGCACCAGATCCAGGTCCTCGAACAGCACCCGGTCTCCGTGCCCCGCCGACAGGCCGTGCGCATGCAGAGTCGTACTCACACCCACGAGTCTGCCGGGTTGGGGGTACCACCCTGAGCCCGGGCCGTGGAAATCAGGGTCGGGATGGGTCTCGCGCCCGATGCGCGCGGGGGCGCCCGCACAGCACAGTGGAACCACCACGCACGACCGTGACAGAAGGAGAGCGTCATGACCGCCCCCACCCGCCGCCTCACCCGATCGAGCTCCGACAAGTGGATCGGCGGCGTCTGCGGTGGCCTCGCCGAATACTTCGGATGGAACGCCAATCTGATCCGCCTGCTGTTCGTCCTGTCCTGCCTGCTGCCCGGCCCGCAGTTCATCGTCTACCTGGTGCTGTGGATCGTCATCCCGAAGCAGTAGCGGACGCGATGCGACGGTAGTTATCCACAGGCAAACCCGCGGCCCACCTCGGCGCCGGCAAGTTATCCACAACATGCCGGGCCGGGGATGCGCAGCGCCGCTTCCGGATGCCAGGATGGAACAAATTCCCGCACGTCCCTCGAGGAGCACATACATGATCCATTCGGGCGATCTGCCGGGCCTGGACCTGCCGGAAGTCGACGCACACTCCGACCTCGGCGGCATCGGCGCCGTGGAGCTGAACCACCCGTCCCAGGACATCGACGCCGACGGCATCCTGGACACCGAAACCTTCCACAGCGACCACTCGATGGAAGTCTGGTCCGATATGGACCACGACGGCTACGCCGACCACGTCAGCATCGTCGACGACGGCGGCGACTACTCCGCCTGGGAGTTCCACCACTATCCCGACGGCCGCACCGAGTGGGTTCAGGTGGACAAGGGCAAAATGGGCAAGTGAGCGGCGTGGCCTCGGTTTTCGACCGCCGGTACGTGATGGAACCGGCTGCTGTCCGGGCGCGTCCAAGAGAGTACGGGAAGGCTGTGGCGTCGGCCGCAGGTCAGCGAGGGAGGGGAGCTAACGATGGCTTCGGGTGGGCACGTCAAGGTGGACGTCGTGTCGCTTCAGCGGATGGCGACGAATCTCAAGGGCTCAGCGGGTGTACTCGACAACAAGACCACGGAGTTGACGTCGCATACCTTCGGGGGTCCGCAGGCCGGCCGTGACTACACTGCCGACGGTGTCAAGATCAACCACTCGCTGGGGCACCTGACCACCTGGTTGAAGAACTGGCAAACCGCGATCGCGAAGATGGGGGAAACGATGAGCACCAGTGCCAACACCTACTCGACGGTCGATGACTCCAATGTCGAAAAGTTCAACGCGACGGGTGTGAATCTGAACCCGACAACGCCCGCCGCGGCGCGCGTCTGATGTGTTCCCGATGTCGTGCGCATCGCGCCCGTGGTGGTGAATGCTGGTGACTCTCAACGTTTCTACCGACGCCTCCGTGGATAAGATCCTGGACGAAGGTTGCACCGGGCTGATGTTCTTCCAGGAATATCTGCCCCGGTACGCGCAGGTCAACAAACTTCTCGGATTCGGCCGAGCAGAGATGCCGTCCTACGAATCCTTATGTGCCAAATACGATACCGAGCGAGGCATGGACCTTGCCGCCTTGGACGGTGTCGCACAGGATCTCAGCCGCGTGGTCGGCGAGGCCGATACCGAACTGGAACTTCAGAAGACGCAACTCGGCGCCGTCCAATCCATCTGGCAGGGCACTGCCGGAGATGAAGCACATGCCCTGCTCGACCAGCAAGTCCGGCGCGCGCAGACGGACTACGACCAGGTCAAGCAGGTGTCGTTGGGCTTGGCGTTCGCGCCCGGCTCGCTGCGAAATGCGGTCTTGGGCAAGGCGGAAGCGGTAAAGAAGTATTGGAAGGACGACGGCCCGGACTTCGATGGCAGCGCGGGGCGGCAGAAGATCGACTGGATGATCATGGTGGCTGCCGAGTACAAGAAGCCAGGTTCGTACGCGCCCGTGGTGTCGATGCAGATTGCCAAGCAGTACGGGCCGACGGCCACGGACTGGCTTCGAACGGTTTTCGTCAAGGGTGTGGAAGACACTGTCCAGTCTTTCAATGACCTTTGCGCGCGGACGAAATCAACGATCGAGCAGCTCTACGGCGGGATATCGGACGCCCTCGACCGATTGGATGTCTCGGCGTACCCGATGCCGGCAGGGACTCCGCAGCCGTCCCAGCCGAGCAACCCGGGGCCTTCTCCGAGCGATCCGGGACCGGCACCCGCCAATCCGGGCCCGGCTCCGGCGAATTCGGTCCCCAGTAATCAATCGACGCCGGGGAATACCGTCCCGTCGTCGGTCTCGCCGACGGTCACCTCCGGCCTCGACGGACTTGCGCAGATCAGTCAGGTGGCATCCCAGCTCTCTCCGGTGGTCAGCACGCTCGGGCAGTCGCTGACGCAGGGAGCGACAGCGTTGTCCACCGCGATCCAGCAAGGGTTCGACGGTGCCCTGCAGCAAGTGCAGTCGCTGTTGCAGCCACACGACGCGAAGGGGGCCGCAGACGGTAAACCGAATGCCGAATTCGACATCGCCGGAAGACATCTGAAGTTCGAGATGGGTCCGAACGGTGAGCTGAAGGTCGTGATGTCCGACGGTTCGGGCGACGAGAAGACCTACAGCATGAAGCTGGACGAGCACGGCAACCCGGTGATCAACACCGAGGACAAGAAGCCGGGTGCGGAGGGGGACGCGGGGCACCCCGGCGACTCACCCGCAGGTGATGGTCAGCCCTTCGGCGAGGGGCAGCAACCCGGTGACGGCCGCAAGCCCGATGACACCGAGCAGAAGCAGGACAGCGGTGTCGGCAAGCCGGGCAACGATGATCAGGCACCTCCGCCACCGAAGCCGACCGACCAGCAGCCACCCGCCGGAGGTGGTCAGTCGAGCGAAAACGGTGGTAGTCAAGCCAATCCGGTCACCCCGCCGGCTACACCCCCGCCGCCTCGCCGTGACTCCGAAACCGATCACAAGCCGCCGGCCGTCCCGCCGCAGGGGCCGCCGCCCGATCCCAACGGCTCGGGCGCGGAACTGGCCGAGGCGGGCCCACTCTGACTCGTCCACCGCTGACCACCCGGGAGAATTGAGATGGACCTCGCCCGCCACCTCGAAGAGGTGATGTACGAACACAACCGCTGGCTGCGCAACCACAATGAGGATTACGAGGAAGCTCAACGCCGACTCGCCGCCAACGGCGCACATCTCGCCGCGGAGATCGACCGAGGCGTCGCCGAAGCCGAACGCCTGGCCGCCGCCGAAGCCGAGGAGCGCGAGCGCCAAGAGGAAGAGGCCCGCGAGCAACGCGAAGCGATAGCCCGCGCCGCGGCCGCCCGCAAAGCCAACCAGGCCGTCGCCCCGATCGACGCCGAAGACGAGGACGACGCCTACTACCGCCGCAAGAGCTGGCTGGTCTGAACCGGCAGGCTTCCGTCCGGCATGGGGCGTCGGTCACAAATCGTTGTCCCGCTTCGCGGATCGGAGCATTCGAACAGCTACCGACAGCACACCTTGCCTCTCGTTCATCGATCCTGTCGATCGTGCGCCCGCTCGTTCGTGCCGCAGTCGTCCCACCCGAGAGGAATCGCAGGACCGCCTCACATTCGGCATCATCCAACAAAGGACGCGCGTGGGCTCGTGCGGGCATGCCTTCGGAATCGAACGTCCCGAACAGCTCGGCAATCCTCACAACGTCACCCAGTCCATAATCTGGCGGGCCGGCAGATGGGCTGGAGTCCATTGGCGGCAGCGAGGTACATGAGGATCGCATGCCCTGTCTGGTTCCGACCGGCCGAATGTGTTCCACGGCTCGGCCGGCCCGGACTGATGGGTCATCGGGACTCGATCGTATCGCCGCGCCCGATCTGCTCAGGAAACAGAGCCGCCGCTCACGAAGTCGCCGTTGTTCATCGCAAGGACGACGCCGGTAGCCCCATTGACGAAAGGGAACGTGTCACTGACGATCGCCGCCACCACAAGCCGTACCTTTCATCCATGTACTGCGGTTGTGTGGGTTGTACGTGAAGTCGGCCGCAAGCCGTCACTGTGCCAGTGTCTTCAGGTGTTCCAGTGATGGCAGTTCGGCTTCTGCAGCGTCCGGCTGAATCATTCCGGACAGACGGTCCTCGGGATGGTGCCGGTTGTCTCGGAGGATTTGGAGTGGCGGGATTCGCTGCCTGTACCCCTGACTCAGTCGTAGCTGCCAAAGACCGGCTGCGACTTGCGCCGTCTTGCCGGCGGAGTGGAGGGGGAGGTAGTCGGCGGCGTCGTTATCGACCGAGGCCCAGAGATAGCCGATGTGTCGGCCTTCTTTGACTATCGGAAGATAGCGGACAGCGCTGGATGTGGTGGTCGCATAGCGGCGCAGAGGTGCGCTGACCAGTGGGCCCCATCCCTGCGAGCGGTCGACCGGCGTGCCGTCGGGGTACATGCCGTCCTGGACCAGCGGGTTGGGCGGGGGTGGGCCACCCGGATTCACCAATTCATAAAGGGCGGCCAGGCTTTCTACTTGTTGGACTTGGGTGTCGACGGAGATTCCGCCGCCCTCAGGATGTTCCGGTGCGCCGATCCACTGCTGTATGGCTTGTTGTGCCGGGAGTCGGTCTGCGTAGGCGGCGGCCAAGCGGTCTGCCCAGGTGTCGATCGCGGTCCATGAGGGGTCGGACAGCGGATCGCCCCCCGACATCTTGCGAATGAAGCCGGCGGAGTTGTGGGTAACCGATGCCCAGAGGCAGCCCATGAATTCACCCCGTCGCATGACGGGTAGATACAGCACCGGCTGTCGGGTCCAACCCTCGTAGGTGGCTCGAGGTGGGATCGGTGCGCCAGGGCCGCCTGGCGGGCCGTATTGCGCCGGTGGGCCAGCGGGCGGGCCGAAATTCGTCGGTGGCAGCGGAGGTTCGTAAGGACCCTGCGGCTGTTGGGAAGCCGCAGCCGCCGGATACGCATTCCACGGCTCCGCCGGCCAGGACGGGTGGTTCATCGCTCGGTCATTCCTCTCGCAGTGCTTTTCGGCCTCAGGTGCGGTCCGCGCCCGCGCCGCCGTCGTCGGCTTCGGACTTCCGGTAGTACTCGCGAATCTCCCCGGGGCGAATGGTGTTCTCAGAAGTGTCGGGGCCGAAACCCTTTGTGAACTTGGGATTGCTGTCTGTCACCCGCTCGTCCGCAGGCACCGCATCGCGCGCACGGACATCGGCCGCCACCTGGCGGTCGAGTTCATGAAGCTGCTCCACTGTGATGCCCATGCGCGTCGCGATCTTTTCATCGATCTTGCGTTGTTCCTCGGGGCTTGCCGACTGTTGCCACGGTTGATCGGTCATTGTGGCTCCGATTCAGAAATAGGCGGATATCGCATCGTCGAACGCGGGGGCTGAGGCGTCGACATCGGTGGCGGGCCGATATTCTCGATTGCGGACGTGCTCGAGAAATTCTTGCGGAATATCGAGCGAATAGTGGCGTAGGTAATGGATCGAGTCGAGACGCCAGATCCACGTGCCATCCGATACGAGCGTCGGGCCACTTCGGATCCATTCGCGCCCTTCGACGAGATCGACAACATCTTCGAGAACATCGAAAATCGGCGCGCAGGCCGCCATATAGTCCGCGATCTGCTCACGATCGCCGATGATGCGGGTTGTATAGGAGTCGGGCAATGTGGGGAGATCACGCCCCGCACTCCTGTACATCTCCGAAAATATTCCTACACTCTTCAGTTCCGTCATGAAAACCTTCCTCCGTCAATTTGTCACTCGGAGGGATTAGTTGAAAATCCACTCTGGTTCAAGCTGTTGCCTTCCTCGTCCCAACGATGCTAGGGCTCTCCCTGATACCCGAGGCGCGGGTCGTCGCCCCAGTCGATCGGGTCAGTGTTGATATCGATTCGGCCCATCAAGTGTCATCCTGTTCTCGATATGCATCAACGAGGTTGTCGTCGGTCATCCGGTTCCTGCCCCCGCGACCTCTTCGTCGCAGACTGGAGGGTCACGATAGCCTGCGATAGTGTGTCCGGGTCGGGCTGCGCGGCTGTGTAGTTACATTTTCTTATATGCTTGAGAAAGTCTGGTTCTGGGGCCACGCCATGGTGCTGCAGATAGTATGCAGTTGCGCGTGACCATATCCACGTGCCGTCTGTGGCCAAAGAAGAGGGGACAACTTTTCCTCTTGACTCGTCCAGTTTATCTATGCTGCGTCCGCTGGTTCGAGCTGCGATTTTTCCACCGAGAAGAAACTGCAGAACCAAGTCCCGCTCATCGCTGTTCAATGGCTGCCGATCGAGCGGTAATATCGGCTTTCCTTCGGGATCCAGCTGCTCGAACAATTTCGCAATTTTCACTGTTTGTCTCCTTGCTCATTCGGTGTAAATGCGAGCCAGACTCCGTCGGGCGGCCAAGTGGGAAACTCGGTACCGTTGTGATCGACAGTCAACGAAGAGACCACATTACTGCCATTAGGATACCCCCAGGCCAATTCGGTCGGAGCAACGATCGTGACGCCGAGCTCGTTGGCTAATTGCTGTGCGAACGGATTATCTCCCTGGCCGGTTTCGCACGAGAATAATCGGATCGGTTCATTCGTCCAATTGGGGTCAGCTCGGAGGAGGTCGGCGAGTTGTCGTGCGGAAAGGGACTCATCGCCGATATACGTCGCATCCGAGCTCCCATGCATGTCAACCGTGTAATAGCCTGGCTCAGGCGCGAGGTTCATCGCTGAATCGATCATGTCTTGGTCGTCCGGCTCGTAGAAGGCGCGACCGGCCGGTGTCTCCAAGCTCGTGTCGAAGATTTGCTGGAGGTCCGATGCCAACGAGGCAGGCATTTCGTGATCGTTGACATCGCTGTCGTCGCGGCTGGTAGGCGAGTCCTCCGACGCCGAATCAGCGTGATCGCTCGGTTCTTCTCTTCCTGGCACCGAGTCGGCCATGATGTCCCAGCCATCGCGCCTTCCGTCGGTTGTGCGCGCGGCGTTGTCCGATCGCGCCTCTTCAGGATGATGCGTGGAAACGGGCGTTGGGGAATCTTCGCTGCTCGGGTGGAAGGTCACCCAGTGCCCGCCGTCGTGAACCACGGCCGGCGAGTCCGGGGCTTGGCGAACGCCGACGGTGTCGGACGGAGCGCGAACCGGGACACCGAGTTCGTCGGACAGCCGTTGTGCCCAGCCGATGTCATTGCCTGCGTGGCAAGCGACAAGGCGGACGGGGGTGCCCGGTTGGTAATCGGGATTGTTGCGGATGGCTTCGGCGATGTGGTGCGGGTCTGTCTCCCCTTCGTTCCCCGGGGTGGGGCGGCCGAAGCGGTTGCTATGAACGATGACGTCGTGTTCGCCTTCGTTCCGAAGATTTTCGTAGACCCGGCGGGTCTGTGGGTCGTCTCCGATGGCGGTTCGGTCGGTGCCGTGCAGGATCTGATGGTCCGGTTCGGCCGAATGCTCCGAAGGCTCGGCAGGGTGTTCGGTCGCGGGGTTGTCGTGGCTCCCGTGGTGCTCGTCGTGAAGTTGCGAGTGCTGCGGCGGCGCTTCGTAGAGGTAGATGCGTGTGCGGCCGAAAAGGCCGGCACCGGGGTCGTGTACAACGCCTCGAACCTCAAACGTCGTGTTTCGATCGAACAGCACTTCACGTTCGCCGGGGCGTGCCGAGAGGCCGGAGATATCGCGCCCGGTGCTCGAGTGGATGACGAATTCGACATTGCCGGTGAAGATGCGTCTGGGGTCGCGGGACGTACTGGTGAAGGCGGCCTCCGTGACGGTTTCGCCGGGTACGTAGCGCGCCAGCTCTTCGGGGGACAACGACGTACCACGCCACACCGTGCCGGTGTGGGCGGGCAGGTTGCCGAGTCCTTCAGAGATGTCCTGAGCGAGTTGATGCTGTGTGGGGTCGAGCTCCGAATTATCGCGCAGTCGATTGTTCAGGTCGGTGTAGATACCGGCGTCCGGATCGGTATACGCGTGCAATGCGCGCCGTTGGTCGGCGGTGGGTTCGTTGTGCCGGTGGGGGACGTTGTCATCGTGCAAACGCGTTTCGGGGCGATCGGCTGTCGATCGACCCGGCTGCTCGTCTCGGCGTGCAGGGTCGGACCGCATATGTTCGGGACGCCGGACGTCTTCTGGATGTCTCGTGTCGCGGTCGCCGCTGGCAGCCGTCTCACCACCGTGTCGTGGTGGCATCTCTCCACGCGGTTGTGCCGCGCCCGCGGTGGTCGTCCCGTCTTCTCGTGAAGGCCTCTCCCGCGAATGGTTACGGCTGTCCAGCATCGGGCGGTCGGAGTGTGCCGAAGGTGCCGTCGGCTCGGTGCCACCACGATCGGAAGAGTGCGGAGCCGGCCGCGCGGACGGTGTCGATCCTTCGGCCGAATGCGACGGTGCAAACCGGTCTCCGGCACGAGAAGCGGGTGCTCCCGAATCGGGACGTATGCCGGTGCTTCGTTCCGGCGCGACATCTTCGGCAGCGCGCGCTGTCGTGGTGGATGGGTTCGGACGGTGAGGTTGTTCGGGACGTGAAGGTGCCGAGGCTTCATGGTGAGGGTGGCTGGTTGGTGACGGCGTGGGCGATTCGGCAGCGGCGCGGTTCGGTGCGGGAGACTCCGACTGTCTTGCGGCGCGCGCGTTTTCGGGTGAGGGGTTGGTATCGCGGGCCGTCGGCATTTCGTGGCGCCCGGCAGAAGTGACGTCGCTTGAGCGTGATTGGGGTCGCGAGGTATCGGGATGAGCAGGTTGCGCTGGGTGTCCGTCCGGTCGAGGCGGTGCCGAGTGCGGAACCACCTCGGCATGGATCTCGAAAACGGGGCGCCCGTTGGCCGTTCCAATCTGCGTCACATTGACGATGCGGTACTCGGTCTCACGGGGAAGGATCAGTTCGCGCTGATCGGGGTAGGCACTGCGCTGCCCCATCCACAGACCGTGTGTACCTTCCGGCAGCTCGAGCCGCATGCGGTATTCGAACGGTCTTCCGTCCACCACAGTGGGATTGGCGCCGAGAGAGGTCGACATATAGCCGCGTTCGGTTTGTGACGCACCGATGAGCTCGCGTGGATCGCGTGAGCCGAGCGGTCGGCCGTCTCCGGCGGTGAGGAAAGAGATGTCGTGCATCCCGCGGATCGCGCTGATCGGTTCGGGCAGCGGACGGTTCAAGGCCGCATCGATCGCGGCGATCCTGCGGCGGAAGGCATCGACAGTCGGTGGCTCACCGAAGTATCCGTGAAGCTGGTTGTGGCGTTGGTAGTTTCCCCACATCTCGTTCACGCGCGTGAAGACATCCGGCGCCGCCAGCGTGTGCTGGATCCACGCCCGCTGTACGTCCGTCGCGTGCGGGTTGCGCAACATGTTCTCGAGGTCGGCGCGACTCCCGGGCATCCTGCCGCCGTTGAGTGGTGCCAACGCGTGGACGCCGTGGCTTTCGTTCTCGAGATGCTGGAAGTAACGCCCGACGCTCCCGAGGGGATCACCGGCGCGGAGGAACCCGTTGGGCAGCGACTGCACGGTATAGGCGTGGACGGCATTGCGGAGTTCGGGCGGCAGACTATCGAGGACGTGTCCCAGCACTCGCTCGCCGTATTGTTCACCGGCCGCGTCGGTCGAGAAGTGACGATATCCGTCCTGTCCGACGAAGCTCTCGTGTTCGTTCGCGGGGTGGTTCGGCCGATGCTGCGGTGAATCGGTTGGCGCAGCGGGATGGCCTCCCTCGTGGGGCACACCGTCGTGTGGTCGCGGGTTCGCCGGATGGGGGGTCGAGGGGTGCACGGCGTGGTTGTCGGCGGCGGGTCCGTGGGCGCCGGGATGTGTTGTGGCGCCTGTCGGTCGGGCCGTGTTGCGCGCTTCGGGCCCTGGAACCGGACGGCGTCCCGGACCGGCCGAGGGGTCGGGATGTGGTCGGCCCGCCCGCTCCGGTTGTGTTCGCGCGGCGGGTTCGGGGCGGGCCGGTGACGGCTCGGCGGGGCGATGCGAGGTGCGCGGTGTTTCTGGACGTGGTGTGGTCCCCTCCGGACCGGGGCGGGGTCCTGCCTCCGTGCGAGGTGCCGGCTCGCCGGGGCGGTGGTTCGGGCGGGGCGTCTCCGGGTGGGATCCGTTCGGCCGTGGGGCTTCCGGGTGGGGGTGAGTCGGGCGGGCGTGGTTCGGGCGGAATGATTCGGGTGTGTTCGGTCGACCGGTCGATCGGTGAGCTTCCGGGCGAGGTGTCGAGTGGGGGTGGGCGCCGTTCGGGCGGGGTGATTCGGGATGCGGTGCCGGGTGGGTGCCGTGCGACGGGGTTGCGCTGCGCCGCATCCATTCCGGGGGGCGCATGGCGTTGTCGAGGAAGTTCGGGTCGTGGTGGGCCCAGCGGGGTGGGGTTGCCGGTTCGGTTTCGCGGCGCAGCGGCGGGGTTTCCGGGCGTTCGGCCGGCCGGGCCGGGTGTTCGGGGGCGTTGGCGGGGTGATCGTGGGGGGTGCCGGTGCGATTGTGCGGGGGTGTGTTCCCGTCGTGCGGTGTTCCGGCACGATCCCTCGGTGTGGGAGTGCGTTCGGCCGGACGCTCTGGACGGGCGGTGTTCTCCGGTGACGAGTCGCGAGCGGTCGGAGCTTCGTGCTCGGGTGTGCGGGCAGGTGATTGCTCTTGGGCGGCAGGCGCTTCCGCGGCTCCGGCGCGGTGTTCTTCCCAGCGGCGGACTTCCACATCGTGCGGGCTTTCCCCGGGTGGGTGGGCGCGGGCCGCGGAGATTTCCTCCAGCGTCGGCTGGTAGCGGTCGATGTGAGGGTTGTATCGGCCGGAATAGAACGGATCCATGTGGATCATCCGGCCGTCGTTGTGACGAGCGACGTAGTTGTGGACCGCGGGGTCGAAGCCCGGGCGGTGCGGCGGCTGCGATGGTGCCGTCGGCGGTTCCGCTTCCGCACCTCCGTCGGTGCCGGTCCGCGGGACCTCGGCTGGTTCCGGGTCGGAATGGTTGTGGGGTGCGGCGGTCGAATCGTCGGACGGGCGATGCTCGCCGGTTGCACGGGACGGGTCGTCTGCGGCACCCGGGCGGTCCGAGTGTTCGGAACGACGACCGGACGCATCGGCCGGCACGGGTGACTCGGGACGAGTTCCGTTGGGAGCCTGAGTCTCCGAACGGTTCGCGGCAGCGCCGGGCGGTCGCTCGCCGTTGGGTCTGTTCTGCGCGTGTTCGTTTCGAACGTGCGGAGTCTGCGGGCGGTTCGGCTCCGGAGTACGCGCCGGCGGTGGCGTCGATTCCGGTCCGGGCCGCGCGGAGGAGTGGCCGGCGGCGGTCGAGCCGGGGGTGTGACGGCCGGGCTCCGGCCGGGCAGTCGTGCGCTGTGTGGTCGGGGTCGATGGCGCCGGACGCGGTGACTCGGGTCTGCTCGCGGGGGGTGTTTCGGTTCGCAGGTTCTCGCGCGGGGAACGGGAACTGTCCGGGCGCGACGCGGTGTCGGGCCCGGAGTGCGGTGTCTCCGGGTGGATCGGGGTGTGGGCGGGGGTGCTCGACCGATGTGTACCTTCACCCCCGGAGGAACCGAGAGATCCCATCGATCCCATCGAGGGAGCCGCCGACGGCGTCGCGGCGGTGGGGGAGTCGGCGGTAGCGGCGTGCGTGGTCGCCGGGGCGGTGTCGGCCGGAGTCGAGGCCCGGTCGCCGACCGGTTGTGGCGATGCCGCCGGATCGACCGAACTTCCGTGTGGTGTCGCTGTGGGGTGTGCGGGCCCGGCCTGTGAATCGGGTTGCGGCGCCGGTGATTCGTCGTGGTGAACGGGCGCCCCGGCATCCGGATGCGGAGATGCGGCGGGTGCTGCCGG
This sequence comes from Nocardia sp. NRRL WC-3656, assembly GCF_000720265.1. Lineage (NCBI taxonomy): Bacteria > Bacillati > Actinomycetota > Actinomycetes > Mycobacteriales > Nocardiaceae > Nocardia > Nocardia sp. NRRL WC-3656. The sequence continues at coordinate 334,672 of NZ_JOJF01000002.1, forward strand.
AGCGACATCGTGCTGCGCCGGCGTATTCGCCGGCGCCGAGTCCGGATGCTGCGGTGCGGTGTGCCCGGGTCCGGCCGGCTGTGAGGTTGCCGGCGCGTCGTTCGCCGGATTCGACGTGTCGTGCGGCGCCGGGTGGTTCGTCGCGCCGCTGGAGTCGTGCGCTGTGCTGCCGGTCTCCGATGGAGACGGCGAATCGGTGTCCCAGTTCAGGCTCGACCCGGTGTGGGGCTGCTCGGGTACCGAATGCTCTGCCGGGGTCGGGTGGCCGGATGGCGCGGTCTCGGTAGTCGGGGTGTGCGAGGCTTGCGGCGTATCGGTGGGTGCGGTGTTGTGTTGGGGCGCAGCGGATTCCGTGTGTTCGGGAAGGCCGTTCCCGTTACCCGGTTGGGTGGTGTGGTCCGGTGCCGGCGCCGCATCGTTGCTGTGTGAAGTCGTGCCCGTCTCGGTGCCGGCGGGAGCGGGCGACGAGGTGTGGGGTGACGGCTGTGCGTCGGTATCACCGGCATGCGCGGGACCGGTCGGCGCGCTGTCGTGTGCCGTGGACGGTGCGGCTGTGTTGTCGTGCGCTGGAGACGGCTGCGCTGGGCTCGTCTCGTTCCCCGAATGGGTGTCGGTCGAGTTGTCGGTCGAGTGAGACTGTCCCGCAGCGGAACTGGAACTTCCCGAATCCCCGGCGTCCGTCGTTCCGGATTCGTGGCTCGCGGGCGTGGTCCGCCCCTCGTGCACCTGGCCGAGCGCACCCTGAGCCGCCCCGGCGACCGACGATGTCGCGAGTGTGGTCGGGTCGACCTCGAATTTCCCGCCGAACGGGACGCTCGCGGCGGTTCCGGCAACCGATCCGGCCGCGCCACCGACAGCATCGGCGGCCGTGCGCGCGGCGAACTTTCCGGCAGTCGACCCGGCCTTGTCGACGAGCCCCTCGGCCAGGCCATCGGAGCCCAGCTTCGCGCCTACCGCACCACCGACGGCGCCCGAAACGCTCTCGGCGACCAGCCCTTTCACTTCCTCGCCGGTGAAGCCGCCGCGCTTGCCCTGCGCCATCTGCAGCAGACTCGCGCCCGCGTCGACACCGGCGCCCTGCGCCACACCGATGAGCGCGGCCTTGGCCAGCGCCCGGGTGGAAATCTTCTGGATCAGCCACTTGATGATCTGGCGGATGGTCAGGCGCGCGGCGACCTGCGCCGCAGCCTCCTCCGCCGCGGCGGCGGGGGCGCCGATACCCGTACATGCCGTGGCGATCGCCTGGATCATCTGAATCGCGAAGATCACCAGGGTCGCGATGATGACGTATTTCGTATGTTCGATATCGGTGGCGGTGTCGTCGAGGTCCTTGCTCAGGCCCTTGACTTCCTCGATCAGCCCCGGCCACAGGCCTTTGTCGCCCGCGACCTGATCCCAGAACTCCTTGATCGCCTCGTGGGTCTTCCCGTCGACGGCGGCCAAAGCGGAGGTGGTGACCGAACCCGCGTCGGTCTGAATTTCGGTCAGGGCGTCGGCGAGCTGGTCCCAGCCGTGGGCGAGCCGCCGCATCGCGGTCTCGTCACCCTTGGGCCAATCACCGGCACCCACAACATATTTCGCGACCCACTGCAGTTCGGTGGGGATTTCGATGCCCATGTGCGGCGCGGAATCAGAATTGGGTCTGGGCGATCGCGCCGGCGTTGGCTTGGTCCTGCGCCTGCAGCGTTTCGGCCGCGGAGCGCATATTGCCCGCCATGCTGGTGAGGATCGCGCCGAGATTACTGCCGGTCGTGACGGCCTTACCGGCGGGATCGACGTACCCCTTCGCGAATTTCTCGCCGATTTCGTCGTCTCCCCAGCATTCGCCCTCGGCCTCGACGATCCGCTTCAGGTTCTGCACCGCGGTGATCACCCGGTCCGAAACGTCGTTGTACCGGGGCTCGGTCGCCCGCAGAGCGGCCGGATCGACCTTGAACGCGCTCATCGCTCCCCCCGCAGGTAGCCGCGGTTGCGGTAGTAGTCGTCCTCGTCCTCGTCGTCGAACGCCCCCGGCTCCGACGAGCCCCGTTGCGCCGGTGCGCTTCCCGCCGGATCGGGCAGCAGGGTGTTCATCAGATCCTTGATGCTGGGCGCACCCGGGAGGATGTCGGAGAGGTCGGGCACGTCACCGGCGACCTCCTGGATAGGCGCCAGCGCCTGCTGCGACAACTCGCCGGCCCGGCGAGCGGCGGCCTGTGCGGCCTCGGCCATCGACCTGCCGAGTTTCTCCGGGGTCGACCGCTTGAACGCCTCGGGCTCCAGATGGACCTCCACCACCACGCCCGCGACATTGGCGACGACCCGGACCAGATTGTCCGCGGACCAGGCCTCGGCGGTCGTGGCGGCCAACCGCTCCTGTACGTCGGCGAGTTCGCGCTTCTGCTGTTCGAAGGTCGCCAGAAGGGAATCGACCTCCAGTCGCAACGCCTCGTTCCGCGCCCGCGCGGCCTCCTGCTCGGCGTCCGCCATCTGTCCACCCCTCCGTCGAAAACCAGCCGTCAACATATCCGACGCGGCCCGGCGACGATCGGTTCCCACCGTTCTCGTGCGCTCCCGGGCGACGGCCTTCTACTTGCGCAGGGCGCGGGCTACCTGCACGAGCTGCAAGGGCGAAACGTGTTCGGGCTCTGGCTCTTCGGTGGCTTGGGGGTCGACGGCCGAGGTGTGGGGGATGTCGGCTTCCGGGTCGGCGAAGGGCTGGTATTTCTTGTCGCCCAGGAGTTGGTAGCTGAGGTAGCCGACCAGGAGGGCTCGGGTGATGCGTTCGGTCTTGGGTTCGTACTTGGCGGCGCCGAGGGCGGCGAGGGCGCGGCGGCCCTCGACGATGCCGTTGTGGGTGGCCTTGTCGACGGTGCGCAGGGACATCGGCCCGCCCCAGGCGGCGGCGAGGGCCTGCGCGGTGCAGTTGCCGGTGGAGATGTCGACACCGCCGGCGACGATGAGGGCCGGGGTGTCGATCCGGGGGGCCAGCGCTTCCGCGCTCGGGGCGGTGGGCGCCGGATAGAGGGCCGCCACGGCGCCGACCTTGCGCTGCGAGGCGGCGATGACGGCGGCGCCCGCGCCCATCCCGTGCCCTGCCAGGGCGAGCTTGTCCGGGTGCACACTGATCGCGCCGCTGCCCAGCCGCACGCCCGCGCAGATGTCGAGCGTGGTCAGCAGGTCGGTGGCCAGATTCAGGTGCGAGGGCAGCGGGCCGCGTTCGGTGTCGGGTGCGGCGGCGACGAAACCCCAGGACGCGAGGTGTTCGAGCAGTCGGCGATAGTTGCCGGCGCCGGCGAGCCAGCCGTGTCCGAAGACGACCGCGGGCAGGTTGTGGCCCTCTTCGGGGGTGTACACCACGCCGGGCTGCCCGGCGATGCCGAGGTTGCCGCGCATCACCCGGTGCGGACCAGGGCTGGTCAGAATGCTCAGAAGCGATTTCACAGACACCGACACGGGGGTGAACTCTACCGAGAGTCGCCCGGAATGCGGCACTGTCACGAACGGAGCGGCCCGGACACGCCCCCACCTGCTTCGATAGCAGGCCGATTCGCGTGTCCACGCGGCCCAAGTAGGCTGGGACACCATGTGCGGAATCGTTGGCTACGTCGGGTACCGGGACGCGCTCGGCGTCGTCGTGGACGCACTGCGCCGCATGGAGTACCGGGGCTACGACTCCGCTGGCGTGGCGATCCTGGACGGCGCGGGCACTATCGCGGTGGAGCGCAAGGCCGGTCGGCTGGCCAATCTGGAGGCCGAGCTGGCCGAGGCCGGGCCCGCCGCGTTCGCCGGTACGACCGGTATGGGACATACGCGGTGGGCCACGCACGGCGCGCCCACCGACCGCAACGCGCATCCCCATCGCGACCTCGCGGGCCGGGTCGCGGTCGTGCACAACGGCATCATCGAGAACTTCGCCCCGCTGCGGCGCGAACTCGAGGAGGCCGGGGTCGAACTGCGCAGCGATACCGACACCGAGGTCGCCGTGCACCTGGTCGCCCAAGCCTATGCGGCCGGACCCACGGCCGGCGATTTCGTCGGCAGCGCGCTGGCCGTCCTGCGCCGGCTCGAGGGCGCGTTCACGCTGGTGTTCACGCATGCCGATCATCCGGGCACGATCGTGGCCGCGCGTCGCTCGACGCCGCTGGTGGTCGGTGTGGGCAAGGGGGAGATGTTCATCGCCTCGGATGTGACGGCGTTCATCGAGCACACGCGCGAAGCGGTCGAGCTCGGTCAGGACCAAGCCGTGGTCATCACCGCGGACAGCTATGTGGTCACCGACTTCGCCGGCGCCACCGAGGGCGCGCGGACCCGGCCGTTCATCATCGACTGGGATCTGGCCGCCGCCGAGAAGGGCGGCCACGACTACTTCATGCTCAAGGAGATCGAGGAGCAGCCCGCCGGGGTGGCCGAGACGCTGATGGGCCATTTCGACAACGGCCGCATCGTGCTGGACGAGCAGCGCCTCGCCGATCAGGAACTTCGCGAATTCGACAAGGTGTTCGTGGTGGCCTGCGGCAGTTCGTATCATGCCGGACTGCTGGCCAAGTACGCGATCGAACATTGGACCCGGGTTCCGGTCGAGGTGGAGCTGGCCAGTGAATTCCGCTACCGCGACCCGGTCCTGGACCGGTCCACGCTGGTGGTCGCGATCTCGCAGTCCGGTGAGACGGCCGACACGCTGGAGGCGGTGCGTCACGCCAAGGAGCAGAAGGCGCGCGTGCTCGCCATCTGCAACACCAACGGCGCTCAGATTCCGCGTGAATCCGATGCCGTGGTCTACACCCGCACGGGCCCGGAGATCGGGGTCGCCTCGACCAAGGCCTTCCTCGCCCAGATCACCGCGAATTACCTTGTGGGCCTTGCCCTCGCGCAGGCGCGCGGCACCAAGTATCCGGACGAGGTGGCCCGCGAATTCGGCGAGCTGGAGGCCATGCCGAAGCTGGTGGAGCGGGTGCTCGAGACCGCGCCGCAGGTGCGCGAGATCGCCCGCCGGTTCGCGCATCAGTCGACGGTGCTGTTCCTCGGCCGCCACGTCGGCTACCCGGTCGCGCTGGAGGGTGCGCTCAAACTCAAAGAGCTCGCCTACATGCACGCCGAGGGTTTCGCCGCCGGTGAGCTCAAGCACGGCCCGATCGCGCTGATCGAGGAGGGCCTGCCGGTGATCGTGGTGATGCCCTCCCCGAAGGGACGCGCGGTGCTGCATTCGAAGTTGCTCAGCAACATCCGGGAGATCCAGGCCCGCGGTGCCCGCACCATCGTGATCGCGGAGGAGGGCGACGACACGGTCCGCCCGTTCGCCGATCATCTGATCGAGATCCCGGCCGCCCCGACCCTCTTCCAGCCGCTGCTGTCGACCGTGCCGCTGCAGATCTTCGCCGCCGAGGTGGCGCAGACCCGCGGCTACGACATCGACAAACCACGCAACCTCGCGAAGTCGGTCACCGTCGAATAGCGGCGGGCGCGCCGGTCAATCTCCCACTGCCACAAGCTCTTCGGGCGCCGTGCTGGAGCGTGTCGTGCGACGTTCCAGTGCGCCCGACCAGACGGCCAAGCCGAGTGCGCTCGTGGCCAGGACCACGCCGACCCAGCTGGGGCTCGTGTAACCGAAACCCGCGGCGATGACCGATCCGCCGAGCCATGCGGCGAGCGCGTTGCCCAGGTTGAAAGCCCCGATATTCAGCGCGGAGGCCAGCGTCGGCGCCGCGGCGGCCTGATCGAGAACCCGCTTCTGCAGCGGCGGCACGGTGGCGAAGCCCAGCGCTCCGATCAGGACAACGGTGATCGCCGCCGCGACCTTGTTGTGTGAGGTGAGGGTGAACAGGGCCAGGACGACGGCCAGCGCCGCCAGCGTGATGTAGAGCATCGGCAGCAGGTGGCGGTCGGCGTAGCGGCCGCCGACCAGATTGCCGATCAGGAATCCGAGGCCGAACAACACCATGATCCAGGTGACCGAGGTTTCGGCGAATCCGGTGACCTCGGTCATCATCGGCGCGAGGTAGGTGATGGCGGCGAAGACACCGCCGAAGCCGAGCACGGTCATCGCCATCGCGAGCAGTACCTGCGGATTGCGCAGAACCGCCAGCTCCCGGGTGAACCGGGCGTCGCGCGGTGCGGGCCGATCGGGCACCAGCGCCAGCACTCCGGCGAAGGCGAGCGCGCCGACGGCGGCGACCAGCGCGAAGGCGAGCCGCCAACCGAAATGCTGCCCCAGCAGAGTGCTCAGCGGAACGCCGACCACGGTCGCGACGGTGAGCCCGGTGAACATCATGGCGATCGCACCGGCGCGGCGGTCCGGGGCGACGAGCGATCCGGCGACCACCGCACCGATGCCGAAGAAGGCGCCGTGCGCCAGTGAGGCGATGATGCGGCCGGTCAGCATCAAGCCGAAAGTCGGTGCGGCAGCTGACAATGCGTTGCCGGCGATCAACAGCAGCAGGCTGATCAGCAGCATGCGCTTGCGGGATACCCGCGTGCCGAGTCCGGTCATCACCGGCGCGCCGACGAGCACGCCGAGGGCGTAGCCGGTGACCAGCCAACCGGCGGTCGGGATCGAGACCGCGTAACTGTCCGCGACCCCGGGCAGCAATCCGACCACGATGAATTCGGTCGTCCCGATGGCGAATGCGCCGAGGGTGAGGGCGAGAAGTGCGAGTGGCATGGGTGCAGGCCTCCACACGGTGTTGTAGTCGGGCATTACAGGCGTCGACAATAATTGCATACGCGTGTTAATTGCAAGCGCCCGCTATTGCGGGAGCGCGTTATCCTGGGGACGGCGACGACATGAGGAGGGCCGATGACCGCGGAAGCCGCGCTGACCGGATTGGCGGATGGCTGGTATGCGCTCTCGGTGCTGCACGACCGGATCGAGGCGCGGATCGAACGCGCCCTGCAGGCCGGCCACGAGCTCAGCGTGCGCGAATACTCACTTCTCACCGTGCTGAGCCGGCAACACGACGGGCCCGGTGGCCATCTGCGGATGAACCAGGTCGCCGACTCGGTGGCGCTGAGTCAGAGCGCGACCACGCGGCTGGTGACCCGGCTCGAGGACCGCGGTCTCCTGCAGCGTTATCTGTGCCCGGACGACCGCCGGGGCATCTATACCGACGTCACGCCCGCGGGTCTTGCCCTCCTCGAACAGGCGCGGCCCACCAACGACGCCGCTCTGTCGCAGGCGCTCCGCGAGGCCGCGGCCGATCCCGAACTCGCCCCACTGGTGACGGCCGTGGAGGCGTTGAACCGCCGCGAGATGCGGGTAGGAGACGGCGTCGCGACTACCGCACCGTGACGGTGCCGCGCATTTCGGGATGCAGCGGGCACAGGTAGCGGTAGACGCCGGGCACGGCGAAGGTATGGCTCCACTCGCCGCCGGTGAAGATCGGGCTGTTGATGCCCATCGCCGCATCGCCGATGCCCTGCACGGCATGGGGCACCTTGTCGGAGAACTTCCAGGTGACGGTGTCGCCCGCCTGGACCGTGACGGCGTCGGGGGAAAACTTCATATCCTCGACGCGCACGGTGACCGAGGCCGGTTGGGCCGAGGTCGGCGAGGCAGCCGCGGTACCCGGCGGCGTGGCCGCGGTCGTGGTCGTGGGAGTGGATGTTGTTGTGTTCGAACCACATCCGGCCATCAGCACGGCAGCCACCAGCGCTCCGGCGATCGGGAGGAGACGCGCTGCGCGGCTGCGTACGGTGCTGTGGGCCATGATCACGAGCCTAGTCCGAATGGTGGCGTCCGGTTCGCGGCACCCGCGTGCGATTCCGGCCGCGTCGCAACCGGCGGCAGGGCCGCGGGCATGCGGGAACCGGAGATCCCGGGCGTAATCTGCTGGAGGTTCCGATTCGAGCGCGATCCCTGTGCGATCCCTACGAGGAGGCGAATGATGGCACCGGCCCTGCGGGGATATTTCACCGTCGACGAGGTGCGAGCTGCCGAAGCCGAACTGTTCGAGCGGGTCGCCGCGGGGGTGCCGATGCGCCGTGCCGCGTACGGATTGGCGAATGTGGTTGCGGCCGAACTGCGGGAACGGACCGGCGGCGTCGCCGGGCGGTCGGTGACACTGCTCGTCGGATCGGGGGACAACGGCGGCGATGCGCTCTGGGCGGGCGCGGCGCTGCGCCGGCGCGGGGCGGCGGTGACGGCCGTGCTGTTGTCGCCCGAGCGAGCGCATGCGGAAGGACTCGCCGCGCTGCGCCGGGCGGGCGGCCGGATTCGTGAGGCCGGTGCGGGATCGGCCGCCGAACTGCTCGGCACGCCGGACCTGGTGGTCGACGGCATCATCGGAATCTCCGGCCGGGGTGCGCTGCGACCCCGGGCCGCCGAGTTGGTGGCGGCGATCGAGGCGCCGATCGTCGCCGCCGACCTGCCGAGCGGTGTCGATCCGAATACCGGTGCGGTGGACGGCCCGGCGGTACAGGCCGCGGTGACGGTCACCTTCGGTTCGTACAAACCGGTGCACGCGCTGGCCGCGCCGTGGTGTGGGCGAATTCAGCTGGTTCCCATCGGTTTACGCCTGCCCGAGCCGCAGCTGGCCGCGTTGGAGCCGGTGTCGATCGGTCGCGACTGGCCGGTGCCCGGACCGCACGACGACAAATACACGCAGGGTGTCACCGGCATCCACGCCGGCAGCGGCACCTATCCCGGTGCCGCGGTGTTGTGTACCGGCGCCGCGGTGGCCGCCACCTCCGGCATGGTCCGCTACGCCGGAACCGCGGCCGCGCAGGTGCTCGCGCAATTCCCGGAAGTCATTGCGGCCGAGAATATTTCCGGAACCGGGCGAGTGCAGTCCTGGGTGTTCGGGCCCGGGGCGGGTACCGACGACGCCGCGCGCGAGCGCCTGGCGGAAGTCCTGGCCACCGATCTGCCCGTGGTGATCGACGCCGACGGGTTGACTCTGCTGGCCGCCACGCCGGAGCTGGTCACCGGTCGCGGCGCACCGACCGTATTGACCCCGCACGCAGGCGAATTCGCGCGTCTGACCGGCCGTGAACTCGGCCCCGACCGGGTGGCGGCGGTGCGCGAACTCGCCGAGAAGTGGCAGGTCACGGTCCTGCTGAAGGGGCGGTCCACGCTGGTCGCCACCCCCGGCGAGCCGACGCTGGTCAACGAGGCGGGTGGTTCCTGGGCGGCCACCGCGGGCGCCGGGGACGTACTGTCCGGCGTCATCGGCGCACTGCTGGCGGCGGGACGGGACCAGGGGTGGGCGGCGGCGGCCGCCGCGCGTGTCCACGCCCTCGCCGCGAATCTCGCCGCCCATGCCGACAGTGATGCGGCAGCGCCCATTTCGGCCACTCCGCTGCTGCATCACCTACGAGCCGCGGTGCGGACCCTGCGTAGTCTCGCCGATGCCGCGGACGGACTGCCGGCCGATTCGTTCTGACCGCGCCATCTTCGCCACGGCGGAACCACGGTGGACGGCCGGGTGCCGGGACCGAAGCGCCGACAGCCCCGGTCCTCCCGGTACGTGCCCGGTCAGTCGCCCTGGGCGGCCCGCGTGACCGACTCCCATTCGCGCCAGGTCGACAGTCGCGACTCGTAGTCGGCGGTCGCGATCTGCAGCGGTGCGGTCCCCAGGAACAGCCGCAAGGGCGGCTTGTCGGCGTCGACCACGGCCAGGATCGCCGCCCGCGTGGCCGTCGGCTCGCCGGGCTGCTGGGCCGAACGGGTCCGAGTGCGCGCCGCCCGCACCTCGTCGTAGGCGGGGTTTTCCGTGCTGTGCACCGACGACGGGCCGGCCCAATCGGTGCTGAAGCCGCCCGGCTCGATCAATGTGACGTGGATGCCGAAACCGGCGACCTCCTGCGCCAGCGACTGCGAGAACCCCTCGAGCGCCCACTTCGACGCGTGATAGGCGCCCAGATTCGGGAAGGCGCTGATCCCGCCGATGCTCGACACCTGGATGATGTGCCCGCTGCCCTGCTCGCGCAGAATCGGCAGCGCCGCCTGGGTGACCCACAGCGCCCCGAAGACGTTGGTCTCGAGCTGAGCGCGGATCTCCTCTTCGGTCAGTTCCTCGATCATGCCGAAATGGCCGTACCCGGCGTTGTTGACCACGACGTCCAGGCGGCCGAACCGCTCGGCGGCCTCCGCGACCGCCGCGAAGTCGCCCGCGCGGTCGGTGACGTCGAGTTGCAGCGGCAGGAAGGTGTCGGGGTAGGCGGCGATGATGTCGTCGAGTGTCTCCAGCTTGCGCGCGGTTCCGGCGACCCGGTCGCCGCGCTCGAGGGCCGCCAGAGCCCATTCGCAGCCGAATCCGCGCGAGACGCCGGTGATGAACCAAACCTTGCTCATGAAACCCCTCTGGTCGATGGGTGGTGGCGGGCGGCGTATGCCCGCGTGAACCACGCTAATGAGCTGGAGTGCACTCCAAGCAAGGGTTGATTTCGGCTCGATCCGATATCACCCGGGCGCGCCGGGTGGGCGCGGCGCGCCGCGTGGCAGGATCGGTAGCCGTGAGTAGCGCTGATCCGCAGGTGGAGACCGTCGTCGATCTGGATGCCATCGCACACAACGTGCGGATACTGCGCGAACACGCGGGCGATGCCGCGGTGATGGTGGTGGTGAAAGCCGACGCCTACAACCACGGAGCGGTGCAGGTCGCCCGCGCGGCATTGGCCGCGGGCGCGGCCGAACTCGGCGTGACCACCATTCCCGAGGCGCTGGAGTTGCGCGCGGCCGGTATCACCGCGCCCATCCTCAGCTGGCTCAACACCTCCGACGCGGATTACGCCGCCGCGATCGCCGCCGATATCGAGATCGGAGTCTCCTCGACCGCCCACCTGCGGGCGGTGGAGCGCGCGGCGCGGGCGACCGGAACCACCGCGACCGTCACGCTGAAGCTCGATACCGGCCTGAACCGCAACGGCGTCTCCTCCACGGAGTATCCGCACGTGCTGACCCTGCTGCAGGAGCTGGTCGCCGAGCGCGTGGTGCATCTGCGGGCGATGTTCTCCCACCTCGCCCACGCCGATCAGCCGCAGCATCCGATCATCGACGTGCAGCGGGACAGATTCGTCGAGGCCATCGCCCTCGCCAAGGACTACGGGCTGCAGCCCGAGGTGGTGCACCTGGCCAACTCCGCGGCCACGCTCACCCGGCCCGATCTGGCGTTCGACATGGTGCGGCCCGGTATCGCCGTCTACGGCCTGAGTCCGATTCCGGAGATCTCCGACTTCGGCCTGCGCCCGGCCATGACCTTCCGAGCCCGGGTCGCCCTGGTCAAACGGGTGGCGCAGGGCGAGGGCGTGTCCTACGGGCACGAGTGGATCGCGCCGCACGACACCACGGTGGCACTGATTCCGGCCGGTTACGCCGACGGCGTGCCGCGCGGCCTGGGCGGTCGGATCGCGCTACGGATCGGGGATGCGGAGTATCCGAACATCGGCCGAGTGTGCATGGATCAGCTGGTCGTGGATCTGGGCGAGAACCGGCAGGGAGTGCAGGAGGGGGATCGCGCGGTGCTGTTCGGCGGGGCCCCAGGTGATCCGCACGCCCAGCGGTGGGCGGAACTGATGAACACCATCCATTACGAGATCGTGTGTTCCCCGCGCGGCCGTGTCGTGCGAGGCTATACCGGACAGGCAGGGGTGGTGTGATGGAACCCGAACGGGCACATCAGTTTCGGAGCGCGCGCCGGTTACGGTCCACACTGCTGCGTGGCGGGGTGGCGTCGGCGAGTGTGCTGGGCGCGCTGGCCGGTGCGCAGGCCCTGCGGCGAATGGGCGCCGCCGTCGCCTGGCCGGCTCGCGGTGACGACCTGCGCGACGAGGATTTCACGCTGCTGGACCGCGATCCCGCGCGCCGGGTGGTGGCCGACGACGGCGTACCGCTGGCCGCGCGCGTCGTCGGCGCCGAGAACCCCGCTGCCACCGTCGTTTTCGTGCACGGATTCTGTAACAGCATGCACTCGTTCCACTTTCAGCGCCGCGATCTGGCGCGGCAGTGGGGCGCGGAGGTCCGCATGGTGTTCTTCGATCTGCGCGGGCACGGCAGTTCCGGCACGCCGAGCACTGCGAATTGCACGGTTCCACAGCTGGGACGCGACCTGCTGCGGGTGATCGAGGATTGTGCGCCCGACGGCCCGCTGGTGCTGGTGGGGCATTCCATGGGTGGGATGGCGATTCTCGCGGCGGCCGCGCGGGATCCGCAATTGTTCGAGCGCCGCGTGCTGGCCTCCGCACTGCTGTCCACCACCGCGGCCGGGGTGACCCGCGCCGGTGCGGCACAGTTGTTGCGCAGTCCGGCAATCGACGGGTTCCGGGTGCTCGCCCACACCTCGCCGGCGCTGGTGCAGGCGGGGCGGGTCACGGCCCGTCAGCTGATCACCCCGGTGCTGCACGTCAGTTCGTTCCACGGCGACGTCAGTCCCACGCTGTCGCGATTCACCACCTCGATGATCGATCGCACGCCGGTCGAGACCATCGTGAAATTTCTCGAAGCCCTGCACGTGCACGACGAATCGGCGGCGCTGCCGGTGCTCGCGCCGCGGCCGGCGCTGGTCGTCGGCGGCGACCACGACCTGATCATCCCGTTCCGCAATTCGCGGGAACTCGCCGCCCGGCTGCCGGACGCCGATCTGATCCGGGTCACCGACGCCGCGCATATGGTGCATCTGCAGTATCCGGAGCTGATCAATGCCGCGCTGGATCGATTGCTGTTGCGCACGGGCGTATTCGGCGGCGCGTGCGTCGACTACGGCGTGGGGCGGGAGGCGAGCAATGGCTGAGCATCGCGAGCAAGCCCCGGAGGAACAGGGCGAGGCCGAGAGCCGGGAACTGCCCACGGTCGCCGATACCGAGGCGTTGGGCCGGGAACTGGCCGCCGAGCTGCGGCCCGGCGATCTGGTGGTGCTCGACGGCCCGCTGGGCGCGGGAAAGACCGCGCTTACCCGGGGGATCGCGGCCGGGCTCGGGGTCGAGGGACGGGTCAGCTCACCGACCTTCATCATCGCGCGGCAGCATCGCGCGGGCGCGGCGCCGGGATCGATACCGCTGGTGCATGTCGACGCCTACCGGCTGGGCGGTGATCTCGACGAGCTCGACGCCCTGGATCTCGATGCCGATCTGCACGAATCGGTGGTGGTGGTCGAGTGGGGCCTCGGCGTCGTCGAACATCTCGCGGACCGTCATCTGCGGGTGCGGTTGCATCGTGAAGCGGAATCGGAGACGCGCACCGCCACCTGGGAGTGGGTCGGTCAGTACTGATCGGTTGTGATGCTCGCCACCGATGCGCGTCGGGCGAATACGCGGCAGCGCGGAATCCGGCCCGGCCGCCGGGCCCGGATCACGGACCTCCGCACCGGCACCCCGGCAGTTGTTGCGGCACTTAATCGTTGACGAGCGCCACGCGGTCGCCTCGTCACGACGTGCGCACATCCGGCCGACAGCGGTTTGCCCCGCGGTTGCGACATGCGAATACGCCGACGGCGCTGATGGCATACAGCAGGTGACCAACCGGTATCGTTGAGGCAATCATGCTTGTACTTGCTGTCGACACCGCGACGCCTGCCGTTACAGCAGGACTGGTGGAACTGGAGCAGGCCGCCACACAGCCGCAGGTCCGCACTCTCGCCTCCCGGGTGACCGTGGACGCGCGCGCCCACAACGAGGTGCTCACTCCGCAGATTCTGGCCTGCCTCGAGGAGGCCGACCGCACGCGCACCGATATCGGGGCTGTCGTGGTGGGTATCGGCCCCGGCCCGTTCACGGGCCTGCGGGTGGGAATGGCGACCGCCGCCGCCTTCGGTGACGCCCTGGGCCTGCCGGTGCACGGCGTCTGCAGTCTCGACGCCATCGCCGCGGAGGCATGGCCCGAGGTCCCGGCCGGTCAGGACGAGAGCTCCGGCGCCGAATTGCTCGTGGTGACCGACGCCCGCCGCCGCGAGGTGTACTGGGCGCGGTATCGCCGCGGCGGCCGCGTCGACGGTCCCGGTGTGTGCAAACCGGTCGATCTGGATTCCGGGGATGCGACCGCGATCGCCGGATCACCCTCGCACGTGGACTTTTTCGATCTTCCGGTGCTGCCGGTGGAGACCCCGTCGGCGGCGGGGCTGGTGCGGTGTGCCGCCCACGACATCCTCGCGCGCGCGACGCCGCAGCCGCTGGTCCCGCTGTATCTGCGCCGACCCGATGCGGTCGAACGCAGCTATCAGGCGGTGCGATGAGTACCGAATCCTCGCCGGTGGTCCATATCGAACCGATGGGCCCGGCCGATATCGCGCGCTGCGTGGAATTGGAACTGCTGCTGTTCCCGGAGGACGATCCCTGGCAGGACGTGGCCTTCCGCTCGGAGCTGGCCGGTTCGCACAATCGCTATCTGGTGGCGCGTGACGACGCGGGGCGCATGCTCGGGTACGCGGGCATCGCGCTGCTGGGCACGCCCGACCATCCCGAGGCCGAGATTCACACCATCGGTGTCGATCCGGACGTACACCGCGGCGGCATCGGGACCGCCCTGTTGCGCGCGTTGCTGGCCGAGGCCGGGCGGCGCGGTGGGCCGGTCTTCCTCGAGGTGCGCACCGACAATGCCCCGGCCATCGCGCTCTACGAGAAGCACGGCTTCCACATCATCGGCCTGCGCAAGAGCTACTACCAGCCCAGCGGCGCCGACGCGTTCACCATGCGCCGCCCGGCGGTGACCGGATTCCCGCACCCGGGCGTCGAGCGCGCCCACGACTCCGAGGTCCTGTCATGATCGTCCTGGGTGTCGAAAGTTCCTGTGACGAAACCGGTGTCGGCATCGTGCGCCGCCATCCGGACGGCACCTGCGAACTACTCGCCGACGAGGTCGCCTCCAGCGTCGATCAGCACGCGCGGTTCGGTGGCGTGGTTCCCGAGATCGCCTCGCGCGCCCATCTCGAGGCCATCGTGCCCGCCATGCGGCGTGCGCTGTCGACGGCCGGGATCGCCAAGCCGGATGCGCTGGCGGTCACCATCGGGCCGGGCCTGGCCGGTGCGCTGCTGGTGGGCGTGGCGGCCGCGAAAGCCTATGCGGCGGCCTGGGATATCCCCCTGTACGCGTTGAACCATCTCGGCGGGCATGTCGCCGTCGACACTCTCGAACACGGACCGATGCCGCCGTGCGTGGCCCTGCTGGTCTCCGGCGGGCATACCCATCTGCTGCACGTGACCGATCTGGCCGAGCCGATCGTCGAACTCGGCAGCACCGTCGACGATGCCGCCGGCGAGGCGTTCGACAAGGTGGCGCGGCTGTTGGACCTCGGCTTCCCGGGCGGTCCGGCGCTGGATGCCGCTGCGGTCCACGGTGATCCGGCCGCGATCGCATTCCCGCGCGGGATGACCGGGCCGCGTGATCCGCGCTACGACTTTTCCTTCTCCGGTCTCAAGACCGCCGTCGCCCGCTACGTCGAGGCGGCCCAGCGCAACGGGACCGAACTGCCGATCCCCGATATCGCGGCCTCGTTCCAGGAGGCGGTGGCCGACGTGCTGACCATGAAGGCCGTGCGCGCGGCGCAGGATGTCGGTGTGGACACGCTCGTGCTCGGTGGCGGCGCGACCGCCAACTCCCGGATCCGGTCGATGGCCGAAGAGCGGTGCGCGGCCGCCGGTCTGACCCTGCGGGTGCCGAAGCCGCGCTTGTGCACCGACAACGGCGTCATGATCGCCACCCTGGGCGCCCACGTGATCGCGGGCGGCGCCGAACCGTCTCCGCTGACGGTCGCGACCGACCCGGGTCTTTCGGTGTCCACCAGCCAGATTCGCTGAGGCCGTCCCGAAAAGGATTCCGCCGGCTCAGTTCTGGGGCTGAACGGTCGTGCTGGGCGTTGTCGGCTGCCCGGAGGGAGTGGATTCACCCGGCTCGGCGGACTGGGCCGGGTCGGTCTCCGCAGACCCGGAACTCGAGTGCGGCGGTACCGGAATTCGGGTGCTGCCCGGCTTGGTCGGCGCGGCCCCCTGGGTGGGACTGTCCGGTGTGGTCGTCTCGGGCGTAACCGGTTGCGGCGTGGTGGTTCCCAGCAGCGGGCCGAGCAGGTGCGGCAGGTTGGGCAGCGGGATCTGCGGCAGATTCGGATCCGGCCGCAGGACCGGCGCGCTGGTCGTCGGCGTGATCGGCGGCACCTGATCGGCATGGGTGGTCGGCAGCGAGCTGCCCGGCGACGTGCCGGGTGCCGAACTGCCGGGCTGGGTGGAGCTCGTCGGGGGATGCTCGGTCCGGCTCTGCCCGGTGCCGTCCGTCGATGTACCCGTGGGCATCGGGGACGACGCGGGCGAAGTGGTCAGCTGAGTACCGGTCGTCCCCGCCGGGGTCACATCCTGGTGGGCGGTCGGCACGAGCTCCTTGACGCCGTAGCCGACCACGAGACCGACCACCACGACCGCACCGACGAGGGTGCCGATCAGTTTGGTGAAGGTTCCGGCCGATCCGTCGCTACCGAGCGCGATCGGGGAGAAGGTCGAGGGCTGGGCCGAATCGGCCACCAGCGCCGCGCCTTTCGCGGTCACCGCCTCCGGCTCCGGAACCGAGACCACCGGAATGTCGAGCAGTGCGTCGAGTCCCTCGACCAGCGAGGCGATATTGGCGCCGCCGCCGATGATCGCCACTGCCTCCGGGGATTTCGGCGCTCGTGCGAAGACCGCGCGGGCGTAGACGGCCGCCTCGTGCAGCAGATCGGCGATCAGTTCACCGAAATCGGCGCGGGTCAGCTTCAGCGGCTGCCCGGCGACGTGATCGATGGTCACCGCCGGGGCGATGGACAGATGCTCCTTGGCGGCCCGGCTGCGATTGATCAGCATGGTCCGGTTGGGCCGGGTGCCCCTGCGGGCGAAATGGCAGTCCAGCAGATGGTGATAGATCAGCTCGTCCACCGCGGCGCCACTGATCGTCTCGGTGCGCTCCGAACGCAGCACGGTGTCGTCGGCCAGATCGGCCACGGTGACCGTCGTACCGGAGGCACCGAGGTCGATCACGGCCACCGTCTCGTAGCGGTCGAGGAGGCCGGTCTCGCGCAAATAGGTGAGTGCCGCAGTACTTTCGGGGATGAGCTGCACATCCCGGCGCTGCTTGCCGATCGCGGCGCGAATCGCCATCGCCTGCTCACGATCGCGGTAGGCGACCGCGATGGCCCCGGCCGGGACGGGCTGGGTCTGGGGCGCCGAGGCGCCGGGCGTGTGCGTGCCGACCCGGTGCAGGTAGTCGCGGGGCATCTGCGTGGTCATCAGCTCGATCGACGAGGCGACCAGATCACCCGGATCGGAATGTGCCACATCCGCCGACACGACGCGGTAGTCGAATTTCTGGGCGCCGTTGGGCGTGGTGGTGACGACGGCCGAGCAGACGACCTCGTTCCCGGCGGAGATACCGAGGGATGTTCGCATGTTCACCTCCCTTCTCGAGCTGGTCGAGCGGACGGCCTTGGTGGAACCGACCATCTCGAACGGACATCACGGGCATCCGCTGTGCGGCGAATACTCCGCGCGCGGATCGGGGCGGGTCTTCCTCCGTCGGGGGCGGTCCGGTGAGGCGCCATTCCGTCAGGCTTTCGGTCCCATCAGGTGCGATCCGTTTTCAGGGTCGGGACCGGCCGTCGATCACGTGCGGTCTTGTTCTCGTCTCAGGTGTGCGCGAGGTTGTCGCGCGAGTGGGTGAAGCTGTGGTACTCAACGGATCGCGTGACGGTTACGGCCGATGGACGCGCCGTAACGACACAACTGTCGTACGGCATGACCGATCACGGAACCGTCTTACATACTGTCACAATCCGTTATCCGAACGTTACAGATTTTTCGGAGCAATTGCCACGCCCTCGGGCGTGTCGCGTTGTCAGCACTGCCCACCCTTGAGCGCTGGCACTCTCGTGTATAGAGTGCTAGTCGGCACTGGTTGTGCTCAGTCAGGTGCCAGCTCGACTTTGGGCAAGGGTCCCGGCACCCGCGACGACGGGGCTGTGCGCAGGGTCGGCACGGCGGTAGTGGTAAGGCTCCACGAACGCCGCAGCAACACCGTGACCAAACCGTGAGTCCGGGGAACAGCCCCGGACGACCGAATCCCCTGAAAGTGGAGGGCTCAACGTGGCGAGCGTGAACATCAAGCCGCTCGAGGACAAGATCCTCGTCCAGGCCAACGAGGCCGAGACGACGACCGCCTCCGGCCTGGTCATTCCCGACACGGCGAAGGAGAAGCCCCAGGAGGGCACCGTCGTCGCCGTAGGACCCGGCCGGTGGGACGAGGACGGCGAGAAGCGCATTCCGCTGGATGTCAAGGAAGGCGACGTCGTCATCTACAGCAAGTACGGCGGCACCGAGATCAAGTACAACGGCGAGGAGTACCTGATCCTGTCGGCGCGCGACCTGCTGGCCGTCGTCGACAAGTGATGACCGACCGATGACCCACGCGGCCGTCGCGATCCGGATCGCACCGTAACGATCACTGCCCCGGTGTCCCACGCATGGGCGCCGGGGCAGTGATCGTTGTGGCCCGGGATCGTCGAGGTCGCTGCTCCAGGCCGCGGGTCGTCGCAGGCCCGTCCACCACTCCCACCCCAAGGACATCTCAACCATGGCAAAGCAGATCGAGTTCGACGAGAAGGCTCGTCGGGCAATGGAACGCGGCGTCGACAAGCTGGCCGACGCCGTCAAGGTCACCCTCGGCCCGCGCGGCCGGCACGTGGTGCTGGCCAAGGCGTTCGGCGGCCCCACCGTCACCAACGACGGCGTCACCATCGCGCGCGACATCGACCTCGAGGATCCGTTCGAGAACCTCGGCGCGCAGCTGGTCAAGAGCGTCGCCACCAAGACCAACGACGTCGCCGGCGACGGCACCACCACCGCCACCGTGCTGGCGCAGGCCCTCATCAAGGGCGGCCTCAAGAACCTCGCCGCCGGCGCCAACCCGATCGGCCTCGGCGCCGGCATGAGCAAGGCCGCCGACGTCGTGTCGGAGGCGCTGCTGGCCGCCGCGAAGCCGGTCTCCGGCGAGAAGGCCATCGCCCAGGTCGCCACCGTCTCCTCGCGCGACGAGGAAATCGGCGAAATGGTCGGCAAGGCCCTGACCACCGTCGGCAAGGACGGCGTCGTCACCGTCGAGGAGTCCTCCACGGTCAGCACCGACCTGGAGATCACCGAAGGCGTGCAGTTCGACAAGGGCTACCTGTCGGGCTACTTCGTCACCGACCCCGACAAGCAGGAAGCCGTCCTCGAGGACGTCCAGGTGCTGCTGCACCGGGAGAAGATCAGCTCGCTGCCCGACTTCCTGCCGCTGCTCGAGAAGATCGCCGAATCCGGCAAGCCGGTGCTGATCATCGCCGAGGACATCGAGGGCGAGGCGCTGTCCACCCTGGTCGTCAACGCCATCCGCAAGACCCTCAAGGTCGTCGCGGTCAAGGCGCCGTTCTTCGGTGACCGCCGCAAGGCGTTCCTCGACGACCTGGCCGTCGTCACCGGTGGCACCGTGATCAACCCCGACCTGGGCATCAGCCTGCGCGAGGCCGGTCTGGACCTGCTCGGCCACGCCCGCCGCGTGGTCGTCACCAAGGACGAGACCACCATCGTCGACGGCGCCGGCACCCAGGAGGCCATCGACGCCCGCGTCGCGCAGCTGCGCGGCGAGATCGAGGCCACCGACTCCGACTGGGACCGCGAGAAGCTGGAGGAGCGGCTGGCCAAGCTGTCCGGCGGCGTCGCGGTCATCAAAGTCGGTGCGGCCACCGAAACCGCGCTCAAGGAGCGCAAGTACCGGGTCGAGGACGCGGTCAGCGCGGCCAAGGCCGCGGTCGAGGAGGGCATCGTCTCCGGCGGTGGTACCGCGCTGGTGCAGGCGGCGACCAAGCTGATCGAACTGCGCGACTCGCTGACCGGTGACCAGGCCATCGGCGTCGAGGTCGTGCGGCAGGCGCTGCGGGCGCCGCTGTACTGGATCGCCACCAACGCCGGTATCGACGGCGCGGTCGTGGTCAGCAAGGTCAGCGAGGGCAAGGACGGCTTCAACGCCGCCACCCTGACCTACGGCGACCTGATCACCGACGGCGTCGTCGACCCGGTCAAGGTCACCCGCTCCGCGGTCCTCAACGCCACCTCCGTGGCGCGCATGGTGCTCACCACCGAGAGCGCCGTGGTCGACAAGCCGGCCGAGGACGAGGCCGATAACCACCACGGCCACGCGCACTGAGTTATCGAAGCGGGCGGCGGGGCTGTGTCGAATTCGCGGCTCCGCCGCGGTGGCCCCCTAGGGCTCGTCGATCGGCACCCGTTGCTTGCTCCTTCGTCGCGTACGCAACGGGCACCGATCGACGAGCCGGGCCGCAACCCGTCGGGGTTGGGTCGGCCCGCAACCCGGCGAGATTGGGTCGGGCCCGAGTCTCGGTGAGATTGGGTCGGGCCTGAGTCTCGGTGACGGGAGCCTTGTGACCGCAACGGCCCGTTCACGTTCGAAACGTGAACGGGCCGTTGGCGTTTTCGTGAGGGGGCTGCGGGTGGATACTCGCTGGAGCGTTGCGCCTACCTCGAGGCTCGGTTGAGGCCGGAGCTCAGTGGAGACCGGTGGGACCGGCTTCCTCACCGTTGCGGTGAGCGGGGGGACGAATGTGTCGTGCGGCGGGGGCGTGATCGTCGGCGATCGCGGCCAGGAGTCGGGTACGGAGGGTGGCGGGTGGCTGGACGGCCGACGCCGAGGCGAACAGGGTAAGAGCTTCTCTGGTCAGTTGCACTTCCGTGTCGAAGTCCGCGCGCAGTACGGGGTCGCCGGAGTCGAACAGCTCCTGCACCGCGCGCTGGTCCTCGTCGCCGATCGATCCGAGCGCGACCGTATGCGCGAGATCGATCTGGCTCTCGTTCATCTCACGTCACTCCCAAACTCTTTTTCAGTCGTGTCAATCCGTCCCGAATCCGGGACTTGACGGTCGGTAACCCTACTCCGAGGTAGGCAGCCACCTCGGCATACGTCCGGCCGCCGAAATACGCCAGCGAGATGGCCTCGCGCTGGGTTTCGGTGAGGGTGGCGAGGCTCTCGCGTACGGCCTGCTGTTCGAATCGGCGGCCGACTTCCTCGGTGACCTCGTCGAACTCGTGGCCGAGGGTCGCGGTGCCGTAGGTGACCTCACGCTGGGCGTGCGCCTGTTCGGCGCGGACGCGGTCGACGGCGCGCCGATGCGCGAGCGTCATCAGCCAGGTCACGGCCGAACCCTTGGCCGGGTCGAAATTGGCTGCGGTGCGCCAGATCTGGAGGTAGACCTCCTGGGTCGTCTCCTCCGCGTAACCGGAATCGTGGAGGACACGCAGCACCAGTCCGAATACCCGGGCGCACGTGCGGTCGTACAGCTCGGCGAATGCTTGCTGATCGGACCGGCCGCAGCGCACCAGAAGTGCCGCCAGCTCGATACTTTCGCTTGCGCGTGCCGTGATCGCAGAGTCCACACTCGGTGTGGCCACCCGACCGTCCCCGATGGATCCTTGGAACGAGTCGTCCTCTGCGGCCGGCGGCCGCGTTGTCACAACGCTCCATTCTGTGTCATCGGCCACTACCGTAGCGCGTCGCTATGACCTCCTTCCAGGTGGGGTGCGTCGGGCAACGCACCTGTAGCCCAGCGGATTTCGCGCGTAAGACGACACGCCGAGGAGTGTGCGGAGACACGCCGGGACACGCCGATGACTTTCACGAAACGCTGGGGCTTGGGTGCGGCTGTTGGTCAACATGCGGCAGGCGAATCGGCGGTGGCCGAGAACCTGCGCCTGTACCGGTGTCGCCGGCCACGTTCAGTGGCCGGGTGTTTGCTAGGTATTCGGCGCCCCAGCTGGTTCGGATCGGTCGGGTGCGACCGAATTTCGCGAGCGCCGGTCAGACGGCCATCCGGCGGCGGTTGCGCCGGGCGTGGAGCTCGCGTTCGGTCTCCGACATGCCGCCCCAGATGCCGTACGGCTCACTGACCTTCAGGGCGTGGCTGCGGCACTGCATGAGCACCGGGCAGGTCCGGCAGATCTCCTTGGCGCGCAACTCCCGCTGGGTGCGCGCGCGGCCGCGCTCGCCGTCGGGATGGAAGAAGACGGAGGAGTCCACACCGCGGCACGAGCCGCGCATCTGCCAATCCCAGATGTCGGCGTTGGGACCGGGGAGGTGGGTGGGCATGGGCATGGTGAACTCCTCATGGTGCGAGCTCGTCGGCGTTGTCGAGCGGTGCTTGTCAGCAGCGGTCTGTCCGGACCCTGGGCGGGGGCGACAGTGACCTCGCCGAGATCGGGCTCGGACCGTATCGCCGATCTCCGGCGATCGCAGTACGCGGTCGCCGCAATTTCGCGCGGCGCCGACGACGGCGATGAAGTACGTTAGGTCGCGCAGTGAAATCACGTCAATAGATACGTCGACAGTGATCGCAATTCCGGCAGATCTCAGATTTAACCCGCACACTGTTTACTTTCCGGACCGGGAAAGCGATACTGACCGGTTGACTTGTTTCGCGAGTATTGCGACGTGTCCGTGGATTTCCGCGTTTTCCCAGTTCACGGGGTGTTTAGCAGAAGAAAAGATCTGTCGTACTTGCCAACGCTGGGGAGTGTGATATGTGATGTGGCACACTGGCCTCGTGCGCGCGGAAGAAGTCCGGATGGCCGCGTCGGGGCGTGCAGGTTAATAATCCGAAAAGCGTGCGAATTCTGCTTCGGTGCGCCGGCGGTTAGCTCGTTGCAGATTTACCTGATGGAAACACGGCGCCTCCGATTTTCGCTGAGAAGTAGCCCGTATGCGGTGCGGAGCGCGGGCCGCCTCCGGATAAGGTGCGCTGGTGTTGGATTTGTCCCCGGGAGTGGACGGGTTGCTGGACCCCGGGCCCGCCGCCGTACTGGCCGACGCGGCGTTCGGCGGCCGCCCCGGCATCGCGCTCGCGGATCTGCCCGTCGCCGCCGATCCCGCCGGAACCCGGTTGCGGGCAATCGTCCTCGGTGGTCGGGGGTGGTATGCGGCCGCGCGCACCGAATTGCTCCGGGCTGCCCGGTTGACCAGGGATCCGGTATTCCGCTCGCTCGTGGCCTCCACCGAGGCGTCGCTGCTCCGTCAACTCGGCTGGCACGCGCGCGCCGCGATCCTGGACGGACGGGCGGCGGCGCTGGTCGCGAACCTGCCGGTGGTGGGTGCCGCCGATCCGATGCGCGTTGCGGCGGTCTGCGACGCGCTGACCGGATTGGCCGCGGACGCACTCGGTACCGGGCAGCCGCAGGTGTCCGCGCGGTTGCTGCGGCGCTGTCGCGGCGAACTGGATCGCGCGCCCACGGACCTGCGGACGCTGGTGCGCTGGCACTGGGTAAGCGCCGAAACCGCCCTCGCCGCACCCGGTCTGGGACTGGTCGCCGAGCCGGCGTCGACGCACGCCGAGGCGGCGGTGGGCGCGGCCGAGCGGATGGGATCGGTTCGGCATCAAGTGAAGTCGCGGCTACTGCTGGCCGCTGCGGCGGCGGCCGAGGGTGACATCGATCGCAGTCGCGCCGGTGCCGAGCTGGTTGATTCTCTCTGCGCCGCACACGGATTGCTGCCGCTGCGCTGGGCCGCCGCGATGTTGCGGTCGGGGGTGTGCGAGCCGGCCGAGGCCCGCCGCGCAGCGGCCGAAGCCGCTGTGTTCGCGAGCATTCTGGCTGGTCGGGGCGGTCGGCTGCGGATCGGGACGGAAATCGGGGAGCAGTGATCCCCCATGTTGTCCGACTCACATAGCTGAGCCGCTATTGTTGGTTTCGTTCCACCGACCGGTGGAAGCACCGGTCGAAATCCGGCCGTGCCACTTGTAACGCCAGGAATATCTCTGACGATGACGCACTCGGGCGAGGAGTTGGACGCCGCCGTAGCTGCTGCAGCTCAGGGCGACCGTTCGGCTTTAGCCCAGGTACTGGAAATCATCCGCCCGCTGGTAGTTCGTTATTGCCGTGCGCGGATCGGTTCCGCGGAGCGTGGGCAGCTCTCCGCGGACGACGTGGCGCAGGAGGTCTGCTTGGCTGTGATGACCGCCCTGCCGCGTTACCAGGACCAGGGGCGGCCGTTCATGGCTTTCGTGTACGGAATCGCCTCGCACAAGGTCGCCGACGCACATCGCAACGCCGCCCGTAACAAGGCGGACGCGATGGCCGAAGTACCAGATGTCATATCCACCGACCAGGGGCCGGAGCAGCGCGCTCTCGAATCCGAAACGAGCCGGCAGATGAACAGTCTGCTGGCCACGCTACCGGAGAAGCATCGAGAGATCCTGATCCTGCGTTTGGTCATGGGTTTGTCAGCAGAAGAAACTGCTGTCGCCGTGGGCAGTACGGCGGGAGCTATACGAGTGGCTCAGCATCGGGCGCTCGCGAAACTCAAGTCACAAGTGGCGAGGGCAGGTGAAATGTATGGCTAGGGATGGCGAGCGCGGTCGGGGCGACTGGAAGGCGCGGCTTGGATCGCCGAACAGCGGTCCCTATGCCGAGGCATCCGGGGAGTCCGGTGACTCCGGGCCGGTGGATATCGCAGCGGTCCGACGCGACGATGCGCTGATCGACGCCATCGCAGGCGACGGTCCCGTAGCGACCGACAGTGCCGAGGAGTATCAACTCGCGAGCCTGCTCGCGAATTGGCGAGCCGATATCGTCGACACTCCGATGCCGGCCGGTCCCGATCTGGACGCCGTGGTAGCGGCCGTCAACCAGGAGATCGGAGCGCGGGAGGCGAGGGTCAACGCCCATCGCCGCGGCAGATTGCGATTGGTACGTCCGCTGATGGGCGCCGCGGCCGCGGTCGCGGTGATCGCCGGCGGGACGACGGCCTTCTCCTACGGCGCGCAGCCGGGTGATCCGTTGTGGCGGGTGAAGGAGGTCGTGTTCAGCCAGCAGGCGCAGACCACGATCGCCCAGCGCGCCGACGACGATATGACCAAGGCACAGGCGCTGATCGACCAGGGACACCCCGAACAGGCCAAGGCACTGTTGGAGAGCGCATCCACCAACACGACTCAGGTCGACGACAACTCGCGCAAGCAGGATCTGCAGGTGCGCTGGCAGCACATGCTGGATCAGCTGAAGACCACCGCACCCGAGGTGGCCGCCGCGCTGGAGTCGCTGGAGCCGAAGGCGAATACGACGCCGACCACCCCGACAGTGGTCGCGCCGACGACGCCGGGACAGTCTGCCAATCCAGGGCAGCGCGAGAGCACCGGCTCCAAGCCGAGCACCCCGGGCCCGGAGATCATGCGCAGCCAGACCGCGCCCGAAACCGGTGCGAGCGGTTCCGGACCGGGAACGCCGGGCACCGAGCCGGGGAGCGGTTCCAAGCCGCCGACGAACCAGCAGCAGCAACCACCGACGACTGCCGAGCCGCCGACGAACCAGCCGCCGACTCAGCAGCAGCCGCCGACCAACGAGCAGCCACCCACACACGAACAGCCGCCGACGAACCAGCCCACCGCCAATCCGCCGACCACCATCGGCGGAGGGGCGGTGGTCCCGCCGACGCAGCCGCAGCAGACGGTGGCCCCGGTCCATCCGTCGGTGCCCTCGGTGCCGACGGTGGTCGTGCCGCCGGCCGGTGGGGGATTGCACACCGGCATCAACTAGAACCGCATATCCGATACGAGAACCGATCGCCGATCCCGGCGGTCGGATTCGTGTTTTCAGGGGTTTTCGGGGAGAAGTGCGCGCGGTACGTCGCGGCAGAAGTGTGGAAATTCACACGCCGAAAGCGCGCGCGGCTGTGCCGAGCCGAGCGCTACGCGGCGAAGGGTCAGGCGTCGAAACCGTCGAATCCGTCGCCGTGCAGGGCTTCGTTCATCGAGGCATCCGCATATCCGCGGCAGTAGTCCCACGTCACGTAGGCCTCCGGCGTCGGATCGTATGCGGGCTCGTGCGGGCGGACCGTGCCGTCGACCAGCAGTTGCAGCAGGTTGGCGCGCAGCATGTCCCAATCGTGGTAGTGGTCCTGCCGGCAATCCTCACAGCTCACCACGAGACCGCGGATGCCCCGGTGGGACAGCAGCGCCTCGTACACCGCAAGATCGGCGAGATCCTCTTCGACCGCTAGGCGCTCATGGGGGTCCAGCGGCTCCCCAGGCTCAATGGCATCGAGCGCGGCCGACGGGTCGGAGGGATCTCCGGCGAAGGGGTCCGGCGGCAGGCCAGGTGGTAGATGGTCACGCACAATCCCACGGTACGCAGAACCACCCCCTCCGCGCCAGCGCTGAAGGCATTTTGACGCGCTTGTTGCGCGGCTGTCACCCTCGTCCACCACTGTGTCGGAGGCGACGAGGTCGCCCCCACAGGCGGCCGATACCATGGATACACAGGCGCCGGGTCGCACGCTTCGGCTCCACCATCCATCAGCTGTTCTCGATCGGTACCGAGGTCCCGGAATGCCGGGCCGGAGTGCCGTATCGGTGCTTTCGAGGTCCAGGAGGGGTCGATCAGATGAGTAGTCCCGTGATGGGCGAACGAGCCGTCCGCCCGCATACGGGTGGTGACGATCCGAACAAGATCGCCATGCTCGGCCTCACGTTCGACGACGTGCTGTTGCTGCCGGCCGCTTCCGATCTGATCCCCAGCTCGGTCGAGACCTCCAGCCGGTTGACCCGCGAGATCACGCTGCGCACCCCGCTGGTGAGTTCGGCGATGGATACCGTCACCGAGGCGCGGATGGCGATCGCCATGGCCCGCGCCGGAGGTATGGGCGTCTTGCACCGCAATCTGTCGGCCGCCGATCAGGCCGCGCAGGTGGAGACGGTGAAGCGGTCCGAGGCCGGAATGGTCACCGATCCGGTCACCTGCCGCCCGACCGACACCCTCGCCGAGGTCGACGCGATGTGCGCGCGGTTCCGGATCTCGGGTCTGCCCGTGGTGGACGAGACCGGTGCGCTGGTCGGCATCATCACCAACCGGGACATGCGTTTCGAGGTCGACCAGAACCGCCGGGTCGCCGACGTGATGACCAAGGCGCCGCTGATCACCGCCCAGGAGGGCGTCACCGCCGAGGCCGCGCTCGGTCTGCTGCGCCGGCACAAGATCGAGAAGCTGCCGATCGTCGACGGCAACGGCCGCCTGCGCGGGCTGATCACCGTCAAGGACTTCGTCAAGACCGACCAGTACCCGAACGCGACCAAGGATCGCGACGGCCGTCTGCTGGTCGGCGCCGCGGTGGGTGTCGGCGAGGACTCCTGGTCGCGCGCGATGAGCCTGGCCGATGCCGGGGTCGACGTGCTGATCGTCGATACCGCGCACGGCCATCAGGCCCAGGTGCTGCAGATGGTCGCCAAGGTCAAGAACGAGGTCGGCGACCGGATCCAGGTCGTCGGCGGCAATATCGCCACCCGCGAGGGTGCGGCGGCGCTGGTCGAGGCCGGCGCCGACGCGGTCAAGGTGGGTGTCGGTCCCGGCTCGATCTGCACCACTCGCGTGGTCGCCGGTGTCGGAGCCCCGCAGATCACCGCGATTCTCGAGGCCGTGGCCGCGTGCCGCGCGGCCGACGTGCCGGTGATCGCCGACGGCGGTATCCAGTTCTCCGGTGACGTGGCCAAGGCCATCGCCGCCGGTGCGTCGACGGTCATGCTCGGCTCGCTGCTAGCCGGTACCGCCGAATCCCCGGGCGAACTGATCCTGGTGGGCGGCAAGCAGTTCAAGAGCTACCGCGGCATGGGTTCGCTGGGCGCCATGCAGGGACGCGGACAGGGCAAGTCCTACTCCAAGGACCGCTACTTCCAGGACGACGTGCTGGCCGAGGACAAGCTGGTGCCCGAGGGCATCGAAGGGCGGGTGCCCTTCCGCGGTCCGGTGAACCAGGTCATCCACCAGTTGGTGGGCGGTCTGCGGGCGGCCATGGGCTACACCGGTTCCCAGTCGATCGCCGACCTGCAGCAGGCGCAGTTCGTGCAGATCACCGCGGCGGGTCTCAAGGAGAGCCACCCGCACGACATCACGATGACGGTCGAGGCACCGAACTACACCGGCCGCGGCAAGTAGGAGCCGGGGCGAGGGCGACGAAGTCCTCGCCACGGCAACACGGTTGGCTCGCCGCTGTGTCGCGGGTGACGGAAATGCTTCCGGGACAAGGCATGTCATCGCGACGTGTCGGCCCAACGCGGTCCTGGGATACCGGTCGGTCGTGTCGACGCGTGACCGCGCCCGGCCCGTCCCGATGCCCGCGGTCCGACACGGACCGCCCCCGGCGTATGGCGTACGCCGGGAGCTGGGAGGATGGACGCGCGTCGGCGTGAGATCGCCGCGACGTCGTGGCGCCGGCGCGCGAGTTCGTCGCACACACCGGCGTGGCAGAACACACTAAGGAGAGACATCAGTGCGGGACATGGTCGAGATCGGGATGGGTCGGACCGCCCGGCGTACCTATGAGCTGGACGATGTCGACATCGTCCCCTCGCGGCGCACCCGGTCGTCGAAGCAGGTGTCGCTGGCATGGCAGCTGGATGCCTACCGATTCGACATCCCCGTGGTCGCGCATCCGACCGATGCGCTGGTGTCGCCGGAATTCGCGATCGAACTGGGCCGCCTCGGCGGACTGGGCGTCATCAACGGCGAGGGACTGTGGGCCCGGCACGCCGATGTGAGCGCACGCATCGAGCAGCTGGTCGAGGTGGCCGAGCACAAGGGTCCCGAGGCCGCGGTCGAACTGCTGCAGGAACTGCACGCCGCGCCGATGCAGCCCGACCTGCTGGCCGCCGCGGTCGCGCAGGTGCGCGCCGCCGGAGTGACGGTCGCGGTGCGGGTGAGCCCCCAGAACGCGCGCGCCCTGACCCCGAGTCTGGTGCAGGCCGGGGTCGACCTGCTGGTCGTCCACGGCACCATCATCTCCGCCGAACACGTCGGCGGCGCGAGCGCGGTGCCGGTCGAAGATTCCGGCTCGTCGGTGGAACCGCTGAACCTCAAGACCTTCATCGCTGAACTGGACGTGCCGGTCGTGGCCGGTGGCGTCAGCGATCACCGCACCGCCCTGCATCTGATGCGCACCGGCGCCGCCGGCGTGATCGTCGGTTACGGCTCGATGCCCGGCGCCACCACCACCGGTGAGGTGCTCGGTATCGGCGTCCCGATGGCGACCGCGATCGCGGACGCCGCCGCGGCCCGCCGCGACTACCTCGACGAGACCGGCGGTCGCTACGTCCACGTGATCGCCGACGGCGACATCGTCTCCTCCGGCCAACTGGCCAAGGCCATCGCCTGTGGTGCCGACGCGGCGATGCTGGGTGTGCCGCTCGCGCTGGCCCAGGAAGCGCCCGGCCGCGGCTGGTACTGGCCCTCGGCGGCCGCGCATCCGTCGGTCCCGCGCGGCGCGCTGCTGCAGTTCGCCGAGCCGGACGAGCAGCCGGTGCTGGAGAAGGTGTTGTACGGACCGTCCAGCGATCCGTGGGGGTCGGTGAATCTCGTTGGCGGCCTGCGTCGTTCGATGGCCAAGGCCGGATACTGCGATCTGAAGGAATTCCAGCGGGTCGGTCTCAGCGTGCGGGCCTGAGATCGTACGCGGCGGCCCGGCTCAGTTGAGCCGGGTCAGCACCTCCCCACGCAGGAAGTCGCGAATCGCGGCGTTGACCTGCTCGGGGTGGGTCATGTTGACCGCCTGACGGGCGCCCTCGATTTCGCAGAATCGCGATCCGACCAGTCGCCGTGCCATCTCCAGCGCGTGCGCGCGCGGGATGCCGGCCCGCGTCGGGTGGATGACCAGTGCGGGACAGGTGATTTCGCACAGCCGATCCAGGATCGAGTCGCGGGCCAGTAGACATCCGGCCGCGGCCTCGAGTTCGTGCGGATCGCGCGCCAGCCACCGCTTGGTCCACACCGCCCGGTACCAGGCGTCGTCTCCGATCAGCCAGTGCGCCATGTGCTCGGCGAGGGCGTGCCGGATATTCGGCTCCCGCCAGTGGTCCAGGAAGCGGCGCGAGGTCACGAGTTCCTGCGGGGTCGGGCTGTGCGCCTCGGTCGAGATCAAGATCAGCGCCTCCACCCGTTCGGGAGCGAGCAGGGCGGTGCGCATGGCGCTGAACCCGCCCTGTGAGGTGCCGCCGACCACCGCGCGTTCGACGCCGAGCTGATCCAGCACGGTCAGTGCGTCGCGGGCGGCCGTCCAATAGGTGAAGGGCAGCCCCTCGTCGCGGGTGCGGCCGTGTCCGCGCGCATCCCAGGTGACGATGCGGAACTCCGGTGCCAATGCGGCTGCCTGCGATGCGAACATCGTTCGATCCATGAAGAATTCGTGCCCCAGCAGTACCACCGGGCCACGGCCACCGGAATCCTCGTAATGGATTTCGGCATCGATCGCACGGGCGAATGGCACGAGCACGAGGATAGCCGTCGCCGAGTGCCGCTGCTCCGCCTTCGTGATCGCCGCGGAGGAAGGCGGGCATGGATATGTGCTGGCGGATAGGCCGTTTCGCCAGCCCGGCCGGCACCGGCCGATACGACCGGCATCGAACCGGTGGAGTGGGGGCGATCACGGCCTCGAGTCGCAGGCTCGCCCGCCCTCGAGGTGCGCCGATGCCCTCACTAAACTGTGCGGGTGGCAGAAACCCAGCGACCAGTTCTCGTCGTCGACTTCGGGGCGCAGTACGCGCAGTTGATCGCGCGGCGCGTGCGCGAATCCAGCGTCTACTCGGAGGTGGTACCGCATACCGCGACCGTGGAGGAGATTGCCGATCGGCAGCCGCTGGCGGTGATCCTGTCCGGCGGCCCGTCCAGCGTGTACGCCGAGGGCGCGCCGCAGCTCGATCCGCGGTTGTTCGATCTCGACATTCCGGTCTTCGGTATCTGCTACGGATTCCAGGCGATGGCGCAGGCGCTCGGCGGCACGGTCGCGCACACCGGCACCCGTGAGTACGGCCGCACCGAGTTGAACATCGACGGCGGCGTGCTGCACGGCGGACTGCCGACGGTGCAACCCGTGTGGATGAGCCACGGCGACGCGGTCACCGACGCGCCGGCCGGCTTCGAGGTCACGGGGACGACGGCCGGTGCGCCGGTCGCCGCCTTCGAAAATCGCGCCCGGCGGCTGGCCGGTGTGCAGTACCACCCGGAGGTTCTGCATTCGCCGCACGGCCAGCAGGTGCTGAGCCGGTTCCTGCACGAACTCGCCGGCATCCCCGCGTCCTGGACCCCGGCCAATATCGCCGATGCGCTGGTCGAGCAGGTGCGCGAGCAGATCGGCGACGGGCACGCGATCTGCGGCCTGTCCGGCGGCGTGGATTCCGCGGTGGCGGCCGCGCTGGTGCAGCGGGCCATCGGAGACCGGCTGACCTGTGTCTTCGTCGACCACGGCCTGCTGCGGGCCGGGGAGCGCGAGCAGGTTCAGCGCGACTTCGTCGCCGCCACCGGGGCCAAGCTGGTGACGGTCGACGCGGTGGAGAAGTTCCTCGGTGAGCTGAAGGGCGTCACCGATCCGGAGGAGAAGCGCAAGATCATCGGCCGGGAGTTCATCCGGTCCTTCGAGGATGCGGTCGCCGAGGTCGTGAAGTCCACCGGCACCGAGGACGGCGATGGCGGACCCGCGGTCGAATATCTGGTGCAGGGCACCCTGTACCCGGACGTGGTCGAATCCGGTGGCGGCTCCGGCACCGCCAACATCAAGAGCCACCACAACGTCGGCGGACTGCCCGAGGATCTGGAATTCGAGCTGGTCGAACCGCTGCGGCTGCTGTTCAAGGACGAGGTGCGCGCGGTCGGCCGCGAGGTCGGGCTGCCCGAGGAAATTGTTGCGCGCCAGCCCTTCCCGGGACCGGGCCTGGCGATCCGGATCATCGGCGAGGTCACCCCGGACCGGCTGGAAACCCTGCGGCAGGCCGACGCGATCGCCCGCGAGGAACTGACCGCCGCCGGCCTGGACGCGCA
Source organism: Nocardia sp. NRRL WC-3656 (assembly GCF_000720265.1). Taxonomy (NCBI): domain Bacteria; kingdom Bacillati; phylum Actinomycetota; class Actinomycetes; order Mycobacteriales; family Nocardiaceae; genus Nocardia; species Nocardia sp. NRRL WC-3656. Next base: position 366,424 of record NZ_JOJF01000002.1, read on the forward strand.
GATCTGGCAGTGCCCGGTGGTCCTGCTGGCCGATGTGCGCAGTGTCGGCGTGCAGGGCGACGGCCGCACCTACGGACATCCGATCGTGCTGCGGCCGGTGTCGAGTGAGGACGCCATGACCGCGGACTGGACCCGCCTGCCCTACGAGGTGCTCGAACGCATCTCCACCCGTATCACCAACGAGGTGGCCGAGGTCAATCGCGTGGTGCTCGATGTGACCAGCAAGCCGCCGGGCACCATCGAATGGGAATGAGCGGCTGTCTGTACAGATAGCGGAGAAAGGGGCCTTCCAGCATCGGCTGGAAGGCCCCTTCTTTCTGTTGTGCGCCTTTCCGGAGGCTATTTCTTCCTTCGCGGCGAGATCACCAGGGCGATACCCACGACCACCGCCACACCGACCACGATCCAGCCCACCGGCACCGCACTGTGGAAGGGCCAGGACGTGGGGCCGATGAAGGCCCAGACGCTGACCAGCAGGGCGAGTATTCCGGCCAGCAGCAGCGAGAACGACGGTCCGCGCCCAGTTTCGGTCCGAGTGTCGGCCGTTTCGTTGTCAGCCACGTTTCACCTCCGCGTTTCCGGCGTGGACATCGACGTCGAGAGTGAGAATCGGCCCGTCGGCCGGTCCGGTGGGCCCCTGCGGGCAGGACACGTCGCCCATGCCGGCGTTGCAGGTCGCGTGTAGCTGCATCGAGTCCGGCACCAGCACCCGGAAGTCGCCCATCTGGACGTTCACGTGCACCGTGCGATTCTCGGTGAGGGGCAGTTGGCGCAGATCGAGCGTGCCCGATCCCATGGTGATCCGGTATTCCGAGGCCAGATCGGCGGTCGTGGCCGGGGTCCAGACGTGGTCGCCCATGGCGCCGCGGTCGAATTCGACGGGACCCACCATCGAGGCGAGGATGACGAATCCCGCCAGCGGCGCCAGCACCACCATCAAGCCGTAGCCGCGTCGCAGGAAGGCGCCGACGATCAGGCCCAGGCCGACCACCGCCAGGGCGACCGCGCCGATCCGCGCGGGTGTCATCCAGTCCGCCCCGACCGCGGCCACCGCGCCCGCCGCCGCTGCCGCCAGGACGGCCAGACCGATCACCACCGGCGTGAGCCGGGAGCGCGGCCGCTGTGCGGGGACGACCGCGACCGGGCGTTGCTGCGTCGGGGTGGGCAGATCCCAGGCCATGGGCGCCACGCCGAGCGGATCCCAGCCGGCCGCAGTGGGGCCGATATGCGCCGGGTCCGGGATCGGACGGTTGCCGGTCGGCCGTGGGCCGGGAGGAGGCGTCGGGCGAGGAGGTGTGCTCCCGCCGGGCCCGGGCGAATCGTCGGGGCCGGACTCGTCCTCGGCCGGGTGTTCGTCGGAGGGTGCCGCCGATTCGGATTCGGCGGTCAGTGGCCGGGTCAGCGCGACCGTGGGGCGGTCGTCGGCCGGAGTCTCGTCGGCGGGCGAGTCCGGGCCGGCGGCAGCGTGTTCGGAGGTACCGGGATCGGTCGCGGCGTCCGAATCGGATTGCCACTCGGACGCATTCTCCGTCGGAACACCTTCTGCGGCAAGGCTTTCGGTCGCAGTACTTTCGGTCGCTTCGGATGCCGAGCTCGTGCTGTCCGGCGATGCGGTGCCGGCTTCGCCAGGATCACTTTCCGGCGTCCCAGTGGCCGGATCGACCCGCAGCGGGGCGGTGGCAGCGGCTGCGACGATCGGTTCGGTTGCCGTCGAAGCGTTGTCCGCCGTCGAAACAGCGTCGTTCGACGCCGGTGTCGGTGTGGTCGGAACCTGGCCGCCGGCAAAGGCATTAGGGTCCGGCTCGTAGTGGTCGGGCAGCTTGGTGAAGGGTCCGTACTGGCTTCCGCTCCACGGGGACCCGCCCGGGAAGCTCGCCCCCGGATATCCCGTCGCCGCGATCCCACCCTCGGCCGTCAGCGGATAGGAGCCGTCGATCGGCGGTTCCGGCTGCCGCATGTACAGCAACCACCAGCCGGCCACCATCAGCGCGAAACTGATCACCCCCGAGCCGCCGAGTCCGACACCCACCGGGCCCATCGTGGTGACCGCGATCGCCAGAGCGACGATCAGCACGATGGTCTTGGTGGACGACTGCGAACTACGTCCGCGGCTGATCAGGCCCTCCGCGGGTGAGACCGCATCACCCGCCGGAGGCAGCAGCAACCATGCCGCCAGATACAACACGATGCCCGCACCACCGAAGATCGTCGACACCACGAACGCGACCCGGATCAGTACCGGGTCCACGCCGTAGCGCCGGCCGAATCCGGACGCCACGCCGGCGACCGGACTCTGCCCCGGCAGCCGTATCGGACGCGTCCGCCACAGGTGCTGGAGCTGTTCGCTGAATCCCGTCCGGCTCGTGCCGCCGGTCCCGCCGCTCGCTGTGGTCATAGCTCAATGGTGGCCGTGAGCAGTATCGAATGGCATCGGGGTTCACCCTGAAAACGAACCTGAACTACATCCGGACCACTCAGAGCACGGTCGGATCCGCGAAGACGGCGCCGTTTCCGTCGACCTGTGCCGAGGAGACCTCGATCTTGCTGTAGGCGCGGATGGTCAGCGGACCGCCGCAGCCCTGCACCATGAGATGGAAGTCCCGGCTGACCAGATAACCGGTCTCCCCGGGCCCGAGGTGTTTCTCGCCGACCGCGACGTCGGTGATCTTCCCGGGCGTGACCGACACGTTCACCCCGATGCCGGCGGAGACGCTCGGGCCGATCGTCACACTCGCACTCGGATCCACCAGATCCGGGCTGATCGTTGCTCCGGCGCTCAGCGATGCCGAGGCCTCGGCGCTGAAACCGAGGTCGACATCGACCGCGCACGCGACGAAATAGCCCGCCTTCAGAGTTGCGGTGCCGCTCGGAATCCGTGCGTAGGACGTGTTGTCCAGGAACACCTCTCGATTGGTGGGCATGCCGTTCAACGCGGTCACCGGATGGGCCGCGTAATCGAGGTGGCCCACAGTGAAGCTGTAACCGTTCGGTGCCAGGTAGGTGTTCTCGTGACCGCCCGGAGCCGCGGCCGAGGCGGCGGTGGCCGGCAGCAGCGCCAGCGCGAGAGCCGTGGTGGCGGCATGGACAGATGCGATGGACATGTGGATTCCTCCCCGTACACGCCGGGCGAACCGGCGAGGTCGGTCGCCCGCGGTCGGCGGGCGACGGAATCGACGGTAGGAATCGAGACCCGGTCGGCACCCGCGGAAATCCCGATCGATACGCAGTATGTGCAGGTGAACGAGGTTGTTGCGAATTTCCGGTCCGGCATCGGCACCGCCGGTGCCGCTCCGCGACGAGGTGGCTCTCGTCGTCGGGCGCTGTCCGGACCGGACGAGTTCGATCTACGGCGCCACCAGGCCCGTTCGATAGGCGATGACGACCAGTTGCGCGCGGTCGCGCGCGCCGAGTTTGACCATCGCCCGGCTGACGTGGGTGCGGGCGGTCGCCGGACTGAGGAACAGTTCGGCGCCGATCTCGGCATTGCTCATGCCCTGGCCGACCAGGGCCAGCACCTCCCGCTCACGGTCGGTCAGTACCGCGAGCCGCTGTTCGGCGGCCCGGTCGGCGGCGCGGCGAGCCGTGAACTGGGCTATGAGCCGGCGAGTGATCCGGGGCGCGAGCAGAGCCTCACCGGCGGCGACCACGCGGATAGCGTGCAGCAGCTCGGCCGGACCGGCATCTTTGAGCAGAAAACCGCCGGCGCCGGCTTGCAGTCCCTCGAAGACATAGGCATCGGTGTCGTACGTGGTCAGGATGAGGATCCGGACATCCTGCAGCCCGGTCGTCGCGGCGATCTCGCGGGTGGCCTGAATGCCGTCCATCGTCGGCATGCGGATATCCATCAATACGACATCCGGACGCAGCGCACGAGCTTTCCGCACGGCTTCGGCGCCGTTGGCGGCCTCTCCGACGACCGTGATGTCGTCCTCGATATCGAGCAGGAGCCGAAAGCCCGACCGCACCAACTGCTCGTCGTCGACGAGCAGAACCCGGATCGAGGTGCCGCCGTCCGAGTCTGCCGTACTGCTCACAGGTTCACCGTTTCCGTCGTGGCCAGGGGCAGCCGGGCCGTGACCGCGAATCCTCCGTGCGGAAGCGGGCCCGCGTCGAGATCTCCTCCCAGGAGCCGGCATCGCTCACGCATACCGAGGATGCCGCGCCCGGCGGTGCGCGCGGGACCGGTGGCGAAAGATACGGCGGGTGACTGCCGCCCGTCGTCGGTGACCCTGATGTCGACCGTGTCGGCACCGTAGCTCACCTCGACCGAGACTCGCGTCGCGCCGGCATGGCGAATCACATTGGTGATCGATTCCTGCAGAATCCGGTATATCGCGGTGCCGACCGCGCCGGGTATCTCGGGAGGCGGTGCGGGCGTGTCGAATTCGATCTCGAGCCCGGCGTCGCGGGCCGCGGCGGCGAGTTCCCGGATCTGCCCGAGACCCGGATGTGGGGCGCGGCCGTCGAGAACTCCGAGGATCGCCCGCATTTCCGACAACGCCCGAGAGCTGGTCCGCTCGATGATCTTCAGGGTCTCGCGCGCTTGTTCGGGCCGTTTGTCCAGCACGTGCGCGGTGACACCGGATTGGACGTTGATGACTGCGATGGCGTGCGCGACCGTATCGTGCACTTCGCGGGCGATGCGGAGACGTTCCGCGTCGACCCGGGCGCGGGCCTCCTCCTCGCGCGTTCGTTCCGCCAGCTCGGCGCGCTCCAACGCCTGTGCCGCAATGACTTTCCGCGAGCGGACACTCTCGCCGAGCGCGGCGCTCATCACCGCGGCGCCTATCCGGAAATAGACCCAGCCGATCGCGGCCGGCGGTTGGACGTCCGATGCGGCGGGAAGCCAGATCGCGGTCAGGACGGCGATCCCCACCCCGGCCACCACCAGCGAGCGCCGCCCGTCACCGTGTGCGGTGAGGGTGTAGAGCGCTACGAACAGTGCCAGCCATCCGGGTCCGTCCGGGAAGTCGAGGGCGTAGTAGATCGCACTGGTGAGCGCGGTGACGGCGAATACCGCGACCGGATATCGGCGCCGCAGGACCAGGACGGCGCCCGCGGTGATCAAGAGGATATAGCCGAGATATCCGAAATCCGAGAGCGGGCGCAGCACCTCCTCGGGCCGGCCGCTGTTGCGGACGACGGTGCCCTGGACCTGCATCACGGTGATGAATACCGCCAACAGCAGATCCTGAGACCAGCCCGGCAGGCGCAGCGGTGTGACGCGGTCCGGCATGTGGCGATCATAGGAGCCCGAGGCGGCCTGGGACGTCGTGCCGAGCGCGCGACTTCGTACGTCGCGGTGCGCGGTCGGCTACGCCGAACGGCGTATTCGTCGTCGATCCCGGGCCGATGCCCGCGAGCGGGTCGCGGCGCGACGATCGTCGCGTCTGCAGCCGATTCCGAGTCCGTGCGACCCGCACGGCAGCCGGCTGCCGCTCGACCGAAAGGATTCGCGATGCCCGCACTCGATGTGTTCGCCGCGCTCTCGACCACTCGCCTCTCCATCGTGGCCGCCGGGTACGAAGTAGGCGTCGGCCGGACCGTTCCCACCATCGCGGCCGTCCTGGGCTTGATCAGTGTGATCGCCGGTGGGGCGGCGGTCTCGGCCCGCGGCCACCGCGTCGGCACCCGCCGGTCCCGGGCCGTCACGGCGCTGGCGCTGGGAGCGGTCGCCGCGGTCGTCGGCGCCATCCACGGGGCCGATGCCGCCGGTGGTTTCGGTACCGGCAACGGGCTGGCCGGCGCGATCGCGGCGGTGGTGCTCGGGCTGGGTGGCGTGGTTCTGGGTAGCCTCTCGCTGGTGCGTGCTCGCCGCGTCGGATAACACGGCGCCGTCGGCGACCCCGAGATCGGGAATCCGGGTATTTCCCGATGGTCGGTTGTCGGGGTGACGTGCCAGTATCGAAGGCATGTACCCCTCCATGCCCGCATTCGACGCGCGTTCGGGGTTCGACGGTCGCGTGGGGTTCGAACCTCGCGCCGGTGTGGACGGTCTCGGGCCGGACGGCCGGGGCGCCGATCCGGTGTTCGAACAGCCGCGGCTGCTGCGGCGATCCGGTGGCCGGGTCGTCGGCGGGGTCGCGGGCGGTATCGCCGACCATCTGGGTGTCGACGTCTTCAAGGTGCGGATGGCGTTCGTCCTGCTGTCGGCCTTGATGGGGGCGGGAATCGTGGCCTACGGGCTGCTGTGGATCTTCACGTCCTCGGGTGCGGACGGGCCGCCGCCCACGGCGTCCGAGCGGCGGCAGGCTGTCGGGCTGGTGCTGCTCGGGCTGGCGCTGTCGGTATCGATGGCGTGGCTGTTCAACGGGACCGCGGCGCGGGTGGTCGCGCCGATCATCGTGGTCGCCGTCGGTGCGGCGCTGGTGTGGCGCGAATTCGATGCCGAGGGGCCGCGTTCCATTCTCGGCCTGCCCGCCCGGCCGACCGTGCTCACCTGGACGCGCATTCTGGCCGGGGCGACGCTGATCGTGGTCGGGCTGGGCGTGGTGGTGCTGGCCCGCATCAACCTGAGTTCGCTGGGTTCGGCACTGATCGCGGTCGCGGTCACGCTGATCGGCGTCGGTCTGCTGACGGTGCCGCTGTGGTTGCGCATGATGCGCGCCCTCAATGCCGAACGCTCGGCCCGCATCCGCAACGAGGAACGCGAGGAGATCGCCTCACATCTGCACGATTCGGTGCTGCAGACCCTGGCGCTGATCCAGCGGCAGGCCGACGACCCGCAGGAGGTCGCCCGGCTGGCCCGCAGCCAGGAGCGGGAACTGCGGAAGTGGTTGTTCGAGGATTCCATGCCCGCGCAGTCGAGCCTGGCCGCCGCACTGCGCACGATCGCCGGTGAGGTGGAGGACCAGTACGGGGTGCAGGTGACTCCGGTGACCGTCGGCGACGTCTCGATGGATGTCGGCGATACCGGGTTCGGCCTGCCGAAGGAACATTTCACCGCCCTGCTCGGCGCCACCCGGGAGGCGCTGGTCAACGCCGCCAAACATGCCGGTGTGCCGACCATCGACGTCTTCGCCGAGGTGGAACCGCATCAGGTCAGCATCTTCGTGCGCGATCGCGGCACCGGGTTCGATCCGGCCTCGGTTCCGGCGGACCGGCAGGGCCTGGCGAAATCCATTCACGCCCGGATCGAACGCCGCGGCGGCACCGTCGAGGTTCAGACCGCACCCGGCCGCGGCACCGAGGTGCGAATCATGATGCCTCGCAAGGATTCCGAGGGCCAGGAGGAATTCGCCGCGGCCGGCGCCGACCGTGCCGAGTCCGGGGATGCCGAGTCCGCGAGTCCGGAGGCGCACCGTTCCGGCACGGCCGGCGATCCCACCGACGCGAGCCGCGCCGGTGATTCGCACAGCGCCGAGACGACCGAGCCGCGAGGGGAAACCGCGGATACCGGCCCGGGCAGGTCGCGGTAGCGGACGGAGCGGAGATGGGGGAGGCGGGCACATCGGCAGCGGTACCGGCCCTGCCCACCGCGATGCCGGTTTCCGGCACCCCGGCCACCGATGTGGTACCGATGAGGAGTTCGGCGCTGCCGCGCCCGGCAGCGGGCCGGCTCGAGGTGAGGAGAACTGTGACGATCCGGGTCTTTCTGGTCGACGACCACGCCGTGTTCCGGTCCGGGGTGCGGGCGGAGTTGAGCCGCGAAGCCGATATGGATGTCGTCGGGGAAGCGGGCACCGTGGCCGAGGCCGTGGCCGGAATCGGCGCCGCGCGACCCGATGTGGTGTTGCTGGATGTGCACATGCCCGACGGCGGAGGTGTCGCGGTCCTGCAGGGCATCGACGATCGTCCGAACGGTTCGGCGTCGGGTAACGGCCCGGTATGCCTGGCGCTGAGCGTCTCCGATGCCGCCGAGGATGTGATCGCGGTGATTCGCGCGGGCGCGCGCGGTTACGTCACCAAGACCATCTCCGGTTCCGAACTGGCCGAAGGCATTCGGCGCGTCGCGGGTGGCGACGCGGTGTTCAGTCCGCGGCTGGCCGGTTTCGTGCTGGACTCGTTCACCGGGCGCTCACCGGCTCCCGAACCCCCGCTGGATCCGGAACTGGATTCGCTGACCCCGCGCGAACTGGAGGTGCTGCGCCTGCTGGCGCGCGGCTACACCTATCGCGAAATCGCCGAAACCCTGTTCATCTCGGTGAAAACCGTGGAGACCCACGCCTCCAACGTGCTGCGAAAAACCCAGCAGTCCAACCGCAATGCGCTGACTCGCTGGGCGCACCGCCGGCGCATCGACTGAGTCGCGCCTACATCGCGGCGACGAGGATCACGATCAGGATGAGCAGTCCGATCAGCAGGCCCACCGCGATCGCGAGCGGCGCCGCATTGGGCCCGAACTTCGTGAAGTCGATGTCGACGAGCTTCGATTTCCCCAGTTTCGGTTGCTGCGCAACGGCACCGGCCGCGGCGACGCGCGGCGGGCGGGGCAGCGGCGCGGAATGCGGACTGCGCAGTCCGGCGGCCGAATTGCGGGCCGCCCAGGCCGGAATGGTGCCGTCCTCGGTGCGGATCGGAGCGCCGAGAATATAAGGCCCGGTGCCGGGCCCGAAGGCGGCGGTGAGGATTTCCTCGCGAGCTTCGGCCATGGTGGGGCGACGCTGCGGCGCCGGTTCCATCATGTGCAGCAGCACCTGGGTGAGCGGCCCGCTGCGGGTGGGCGGAATGATCTGTGCCATCGCCGCGCGCGTGACGATGACGTCGTTGTCGTCGTCGAATCCGTACGGCGGATGCCCCTCGATCGCGGTGTAGAGCGTTGCGCCGAGGGAGAATACGTCGCTGGCCGGGCCCGGCTGAGCACCGCGCGCCACCTCCGGCGGCAGATAGGACGGGGTGCCGGTGATCACGTCTTCCGGTTCGTCGAAAGCCTCACCCGCACTGGAGATACCGAAGTCGCTGAGTTTGGCCATCCCCACCTCGGAGCCTCGATCGGCGACGAGGATGTTGCCCGGTTTGATGTCGCGATGCACGATTCCGGCGGCATGGGCGGTGGCCAGGGCGTCGGCCACCTGCGCGCCGATCTGCGCGACCTCGATGGGGGAGAGGGTGTCGGCCAGCGCGAGTGCCTTGGCGACGCTGCGCGAGGGCAGATACTCCATCACCAGCCACGGTTCACCCGCCTCGAGCACCACGTCGTAGACGGCGATCGCGTGTTCGTGCGAGAGCTTGGCCGCGACCCGGCCCTCGTGCACGATCCGGTTGCGCACCTCGGTCGCCTCGGCCTCGCTGAGCCCGGCGGTGGTGAGCACCTGTTTGATGGCGACCTCGCGGTTGAGCAGCCGATCGGTGGCGAGCCATACCGCACCCATACCGCCGCCTCCGAGTTTGGACTGCAGGCGGTAACGGCCGGCGACGAGATAGTCGGGGCCGACGATGGGGCGGGCGCGTTCGGTCACGGCGCGAGGATAGCCGAAAACCAGGGCGACCGGCCTGCTTCGGACCGGGGTTGGCAGCGGTCACAGCCCGGCGGGCGGCCCGCCGGACGGCCCCGATGGGTGGTGTGGACAACAGCCGCGACCGGTGACGGAACAGTCGCAGTGGGACTGATGTGACACGTGGGCCGGTGCGGCTTGACGGAGACCGGTCGGAAGGTTCTACTGATCACCGGATCGAACGTATATTCGATTACGATCGATAGCTGAATCGGTGCTGAATCCGCTCGACGGTGCTTCTGGCGTTGTCGGGGGGATGCGGGCCCCGGGGCAGGTGGGTGAGGCGGAGGAGGTGCGGAATGTAGTCGATGCGGCGGTGCGGTGCATCGAGTGCGGTGGAGTCCATTCGGTGAGAGATAGGTGGTCGGCGAGATGGGTTCGGCTGGTGACGCGCGGGCCGTGCAGCTGGCGGAGCTGCGGCGGCGGATGGCCGCGGTTCCGGCCCGTGGGGTCGAGGTCGTGGAACGCCCGCCGACAAGCGCTGAACTGCGCAGAGAGCTTCTTTCCGTACCGCCCGCGCTGGCCGGGCTACTGCCCGAGGGCGGGATGCCGAAGGGGGCGGTGGTGGCCTACTCGGGCGCGGGTTCGCTGCTGACCGGCCTGCTGGCCGCGGTGACCGGCGGCGGGGGCTACGCCGCGGCCGTCGGCTTGCCGCGGCTCGGATTGCTCGCCGCCGCGGAGATGGGTGCCGATCTGGGCCGGCTGGCCGTGGTGACCGAACCCGGCCCGGACCCGGTGGAGGTCGCCGCAGTGTTGCTGGATGGTCTTGATCTGGTGGTGGTCGGCCTGGCCGGTATGTCGGTGCCGCCCAGCCGAACTCGAATTCTCGCCGCCCGCGCCCGCAGCAAAGGGGCCACGCTCGTGGTGACCGGTGGCGCCTGGAGCGGTCCGACGCTGCGGATCGACACCCGGGTCGCGGGCTATTCGGGCCTGGGGCGTGGTCGAGGCCGGTTGCGATCGGTGCGCTTGAACGTCTGTGTGCGCGGCCGGTCCGCACCGGAGCGCACCGGCACGCTCGACCTGTGCCCGCGCGACGGCCGGGTCGAATGGCTTGTACCGGAATCGGATTCGCCGCCTACCGCGCTGTCGGCAGTGGGGGCGTGATGAAGCGACCCGGGTTTCGCGTCTTGGCGGTGTGGTGTCCGGACTGGCCGGCCGCGGCGGCGGCCGCCGTGGCCGACCTCTCACCGTTGCGACCGGTGGTGGTGCTGCACGCGAATCGGGTGGTGGCCTGTTCGGCGGTGGCTCGCGACGCGGGGGTGCGGCGCGGTCTGACCCGGCGCGAGGCGCAGGCGCGCTGCCCGGACCTCCATGTGGCGCAGGCGGATCCGGACCGCGATGCGCGTCTGTTCGAACCGGTGGCGACGGCCGTGGACGCGACGGTGCCGGGAGTGGAGGTCTTGCGTCCCGGCCTGCTGGTACTCGCCGCCCGCGGCGCTGCTCGCTACTTCGGGTCCGAGGAGGAGGCCGCCGAACGCCTGGTCGACGCGGTCGCCGCACACGGTGTGGAATGCCGGATCGGCATCGCCGACGAACTGTCGGCCGCGGTGACAGCCGCGCGCCGGGCGCAGATCGTCGCGCCGGGCGCCGCCGCGAATTTCCTGGCGCCGCTACCGGTGGGGGAGCTGGCCGTGGAGCCGAGCCTGGCTCCGCCGGAACGTGCCGAACTGGTGGATCTGTTGCACCGCTTGGGTTTACGCCGCATCGGCGATTTCGCGGCCCTCACGCCCGCCGAGGTCGCCTCCCGGTTCGGCGCCGACGCGATCCGGGCGCACCGGTGTGCCCGTGCCGAACCGGAGCGCCCGCCCTCGGCGGCCCCGCCCGCCCCGGACCTGATGGTGGAATACCGGTGCGATCCGCCGATCGAGCGGGTCGATGCCGCCGCCTTCGCCGGTCGCATGCTCGCCACCCGACTGCACGAACGCCTGGCGGCGGCCTCGGTGGCCTGCACCCGGCTGGCGGTCCACGCCGAAACCGCGGCCGGGGAACAGCTGTCGAGAATCTGGCGCTGTGCCCAGCCGCTCACCCCGGAGACCACCGCGGACCGGGTGCGCTGGCAGCTGGACGGCTGGCTGACCCATCGCGCCCTGACCAACGGAAAACGCGGGCGGACGGGCGATTCCGAACCGCCACCGTCCGCTCCGATCACGCTGCTGCGCCTGGAGCCGGTCGAGGTGGTGGCGGCCGGTGCGCTGCAGCTCGGGCTCTGGGGTGGGGTCGGCGAGGAGGATCAACGCGCCCGCCGCGCCCTGACCCGGGTGCAGGGTCTGCTGGGCGGTGAGGCGGTGCGGATCGGTGTCCTCAGCGGCGGCCGCGGTCCCGTCGAACGCGTCACCTTGATCACCTTCGGTGAGGAAGTGGTTCCCGCCGCCGATCCCGGCCTGCCGTGGCCGGGCCGGCTGCCGCAACCGGCTCCCGCGGTGGTGCTGGTCAATCATCCCGAGGTCCGGCTGGAGTCCTGCGACGGCAGCCCGATCTGGCTCACCGACCGCGGCATGTTCACCGCCGAACCGGCCGAATTGCACTGGGGCAGCAAGTCGTGGCGGGTCGCGGGCTGGGCCGGCCCCTGGCTGCTGGACGAACGCTGGTGGGCCACCGGCGATTCCGGAGGCGCCGTCCGCACGCAGATCCTGCTCGACACGGAGGAGCGTGCTCTACTGTTGCTCGGCTACGACCACATCTGGCACGTGGAGGGACTCTACGAATAGCGCCGGTGCCGCCTATGCCCCTGGGCGCGAGCTATGGAACACCCCACAGGCTGCGGCGACGGCGCCCGCGGCGACGTACCCTGGCTGATCGTGGAGTCGAACGTCATCCGGGTGCCCCTGGCGGGGGTGCAGATCGCCTATCGGGATTCGGGCAGCGCGCCGACGCCGCATCCGCTCTCGGAGGTCCCGGTGATGCTGGTGCACGGGATGGGTGGCGACGGCCACACCTGGGATCGCTTCGCCACCGCGCTGATCCGATCCGGACGCCGGGTGATCATTCCCGATCTGCGCGGACACGGTCGCAGCGAACACACCGCCTCCTACCGGTTCGAGGAGTTCGGCACGGATCTGCTGCGCCTGTGCGATCGGCTGGAACTGGCCACCGTCGATCTGGTCGGGCATTCGCTCGGCGGATACGCCTGCTCGTGGGTGGCCATCGAACGGCCGGCACTGGTCCGGCGGCTGGTCCTCGAGGAACAGCCGCTGCCGCTGCGTTCCGGTGACGAACAACTCACTCTCACCCGGCGGCTGCCGTCCGTGCCGGAACTGTGGCATGCCACCACCAGTCTGCTGCGTCATCCGCGTGCGGTTCTGGCCTTCGACCGGTCGATGACCACTCCGGCGCTCGAGCAGTTCCGCAAACCGCATCCGGAATGGTGGGAGCGGCTGGCGGATATCACCGCAGCCACGGTGATGTTGCGCGGCGGTCCCGGCGGCATGGTCGATCCGGAGAAGTTGGAGATCTTCCGCGCCAGCGTCTCGGACTGCCGGGTCGAGGCCTTCACCTGCGGGCACAGCATCCACCGCGACCGGTATCGGGAGTTCGCTTCGGTGGTGCTGCCGTTCCTGGAGCGCTGAACGTGGGGGCCGATTCCCGTTCCGCACCACCCACCTCGCAGGTGCCCGCGAGCAATTTCGACGGGCTGCCGTGTTCGGCGGCAGCGGCCGATATTCCCCTGCCGGGCAGCGCGACCCGGGTGAGCGGCTGGCTGTGCATCGAACAACCCGGCGCCTGGGGCCGCGATGTGATCGGCGATGCGGTCCTCGGTGCCGAGCTCACCGCCGAACTGGCCGCCCGCACCAAGGCCGCGCGCGTCCGTCCCACCCTCATCCGGCGTCCCGGCCGCGGCGAATTCACCGGTGTGCGAACGGTTCTGCTCGCCGCCTCCCGGCCACAGGGTTCGTGGTGCGAACGTCTGACCGTCACCGATCCGGAACAACTTCTCGATATCGATCTGCACGTGCTGAACGGTCCCGCGCCGGGAATCGGTGAACGGGTGACCGATCCGCTGACCCTGGTGTGCGCACACGGTAAGCGCGATCAGTGTTGCGCCCGACTGGGACGTCCGATCGCGGCCCGGCTGGCGGCCGAATATCCGGATCAGGTCTGGGAGTGCTCGCATACCGGCGGGCACCGGTTCGCGCCCGCCATGGTGATCCTGCCCGAGGGGTTGACCTACGGCCGGGTCGACGGCGAGGACGCGGTCCGGGCGGTGGCGCAGGCGCGGCGTAACCACCTGTCGCTGAAGGGGTTTCGCGGACGAAGCGGCCTGTCACCGGTCGAGCAGGTGGCGGAGATCGCGGTGCGGGAACGGGTGCCGGCCGCCCTCGACCAGTTGACGGTGACGGCTGCCGAGCCGAACACCCCGATCTCGGATCCGGCGACCTTCGCCGGCGCCGCCGAGGTGACCCACATCGACGGCCGACGGTGGCTGGTCACCACGCGAACCGTCGGCTATCCGCCCCGCCAGGCGAGCTGCGGCGCCGCCCCGAAACCGGCGTCGGCGATCGTCGTGGACGAAATCCGCGAGACCACGTGACATTTCGTCGCAGGTGACCGGCGGCGGGCGCGAGCGCAAGGGAGCGACGCGGGTGGAGGCGGCTTCCGCGTTCACCAGTAGGTGCCGGGAACCAACCGGGCGGCGCGGCGCAGTGTCGAGCGGGTAACCCGCTCCGCGGTCGACGGCTTGCGCTGTGGTTTCGCCTGCAGCGCGGGCACTTCCGACTCCGGTTCGTCCTCGACCGGCAGTTCGCCCTTGGCGGCGGGGGAGTCCGGCAGCGCCCGGTAGTACCGGTGCATGACCCGATCCTTGATCCCCGGCGCGAACAGCGTCCCGTATTCGGCCAGGGTGCCCACCGGCACATCGATGCGCCGCGGCCGCTCGCTCAGTGCGCGCACGATGGTGGCCGCCGCCCATTCGGGAGATTCCGACGGGCCCTGTTTGCCGCTGGGCGCGATCATCGGCGTCCGCACCAGCGGCATGTGGATGGTCGTGAAAGTGATGTTGTCGGAGAGCATCTCGGCCGCCGTGACCTCCGCGAACTTGTCCAGGGCGGCCTTACTGGCGAGATAGGCGGCGAACCGCGGTGTGGCGACCTGAACACCCGCACTCGAGATGTTCACGATGTGCCCGAATTTACGCTCCCGCATCTGGGGCAGCAGTGCCAGCGTCATCCGCACCGCACCGAAGTAGTTGACCGCCATGGTCCGTTCGAAGTCGTGCAGCCGGTCGGTGGATCGGTGCACGGCGCGCCGGATGGAGCGGCCGGCATTGTTGACCAGCATGTCGACGTGGCCGTGGGTGTCGAGAATCGACTTCACGGTCCGGTCCACCGAGTCGGAATCGGTGACGTCGCACTGGTAGGCGTAGGCCCGCCCGCCCGCGGCGGTGATCTCCTCGACCACGGCGTTCAGTTCCTCGTCGCGCCGTGCGAGCAGCAGCACCACGGCCCCCTTGGCGGCGACCGCGGTCGCCGCCGCCCGCCCGATACCGGAGGAGGCGCCCGTGATGACGACATGTTTACCGGCGAGATCCCGGCGTGCCCGCCGACGGGCCAGATAGCCGTGTTCGGCCGCGTGGTTATCCGACATCGCTGCTCCCTTGCAGGTCGATTTCCTCCGAACTTACTCCAAAGTAAGTTCCGCTGCCAAGGGGGCTGCGCACATCGGCGCGGGGGAGCCGGGTAGGTCGCGAGGACTACATCCGCCCCGCACCGGTCATTCCGACGGGCGATGCCGGCCCGGCGCTCCCGCGTCATGCTGGGTGTTCGGATATCGGTGCGGGAGGAGACGACGATGAGTCTGTGGACAGCGTTGCGCCGGCGATCGGCGGCCAGGGACGAGAAGGCCGGGTCCGACGCCCGGGCGAAGGCGATCGCAGCGGGGGCATCCGAACGAGAGGCCGCCGCCGCGGCGGAACAGGCGGTCCGGCGTGCGCGGCGCCGGCGTCGCGCCCTGTACACCGGCGGATGAGCGGGCTCAGGCGGTGAGCCGGTCGTCCTCGCTGATGAACAGGGTCGCGACCACGCTGATCACCGCCGTCGCCACCAGATAACCGCATGCGAGCCACGGCGTTTTGCCCCCCGCCGCGATCAGCGCCGTGACGATCATGGGGGTGATGCCCGAGGCGTAGATCCCCGAGACCTGATAGACGAACGAGAGTCCGGTGTAGCGCACCTCGGGCGGGTACAGCCCGGCGTACAACGTGCCCTGCGCACCGTAGAACAGGGCGTGTGCGATACCGAACACCGCGATGATCGCGATCGTGAAGACGACGATATTGCCGGCCTCGAACAGTGCGAATACCGGATACACCAGCAGCCCGTACGCGGCGATACCGGCGATATAGACCCGGCGCGGCCCGAATGTATCGGTCAGCTTTCCGGATACCGGAATGAGTGCGGCCATCACGACCGCGGCGATGGTGACCGCGAGCAGTACCGGAACCTGTTCGAAACCGAGATGCCCGGTCGCGAAACTGATCGCGAAGACGCCCCAGGTATTGAACGCCGCGCCCTCGCCCCACCGCGAGAGCAGGCCGAGAACGGTGTTGCGCCGGGTGCGCGCGTTCCGGAACAGTTCGACCACAGGCACTTTCGAGATTCGATTGAGCCGGTCGATTTCCCGGAATGCCGGTGTCTCGTCGATTTTCAGCCGCACTACCAGGCCGATAATCACCAGCACCACGCTGGCGCCGAAGGCGATTCGCCAGCCGTAGTCGAGAAACGACTGTTCGCTCAGGACCGAACGCAGCAGGGCGAAGACTCCGGTGCCGAGTGCGAGCCCCAGCGCCAAACCGATCTGCGGATAGCTGCCGAACCGGCCGACCTTCGTGCGGGGACTGTGTTCCACGGCCAGCAGTACCGCACCGGCCCATTCCCCGCCGAGTGCGAAACCCTGCAGAATGCGCAACGCCAGCAACAGAATCGGCGCCGCGATACCGATCGCGGCGCTGGTCGGCAGCACGCCCATCAGCGCGGTCGATCCGCCCATGATCGCCATGGTCAGCGCGAGGGTACGTTTGCGCCCGATGCGGTCGCCGATATGGCCGAAAACCAATCCGCCGATGGGGCGCATCACGAAACCGACCGCGAATGTCGCGAACGACAACATGGTTCCGACGAACGCGCTCGTATCCGGGAAGAACAGTTTGTTGAATACGATGCCCGCAGCGGTGGAATAGAGGAAGAAGTCGTACCACTCGACCGTGGTGCCGATCAGGCTCGCCGCCACCGCGGTCCGGGTTTCGGCGGCGCCGAGATGTTCCGAATGATCCTCGTGCTGCCCCGCGGCGCGCGTACTCGCCGGCGCGGACTCCAGTACAGACATGGGGTCCCTTTCCTTCCCGCCGTCGATTCGCCCAGTGACATTAGGGCGAGCCGATATTCGCGAAAAGGATTCGAATCGGCGAGATTCCAGCGGCGGTCTGTTCCGGCCTGCGGCCGACGGCTTCCCCTGGTCAGCCCGCGACGGTGGATGCCCGGGGCGCAGCCGCCGCCAGCCGTACCAGCGCGTCGTACGCGGTCGTGCCGGGTTCGGCGCTGTAGGCCACCAACCGCTGCCCCGGCACATTCGGAACGGCCGGCACCGCGTAGTCGAGCGTGAAGGCGCCGACGAGTGGGTGGTACAGCCGTTTGTGCCCGCTGATCTTGTGCCGCAGTTCGTGATCGGCCCACAGTTCCCGGAAAGGAGCGCTCCGGGCGTGCAGGTCGGCCACCAGCCGGCGGCGCGGTCGGGGTCGCGGTATTCGGCACGCTGGTGGCCGGTGACTTCCTCGGTGGCCTGCGGACGTCGCTGGTGATCGCCGTCCTCGCACTGCTCGCCGCCGCGGTGGTCGGCGGGATATTCGTCCGGACCCGCTGATCACAGCGGGGCCGCCTTCCGAACGCTGCGCCCACGAGTTAGCATCGGTATCGAATATACGTTCGAATCTACGAAGGTGTGTGCCGATATGGGCTGGGGAAACGGCCCGCCCACCTGGGCGGAAATGGAGCGGGTGCTCTCCGGTCTGCCCGGGCGCGGGGCCGCCCCGCCGGGTGACGGCGGAGACAGCCCGGCGTGGTCGCATACGCGCGGCGAATACCGGGCGGGGACGCGGCCGGAGCCGGGCGGTCCGCTGGTGTCGTATGCGGAATTGCATACTCATTCGGCCTACAGCTTTCTCGACGGCGCCTGCCAACCCGAGGAGTTGGTGGAGGAGGCGGTGCGGCTGGGGCTCGAGGCGCTGGCGCTCACCGATCACAACGGCTTCTACGGGGTGGTGCGTTTCGCCGAGGCCGCCGCCGAATGGGGGCTGCCGACGGTGTTCGGCGCCGAATTGTCGCTGGGTGAAACCCGCGACGCGACAACGATATTCGTCTCCGCTCCGATGGACGATTCGCAACCGCGCACGGGGGAACCGGACCCGTCCGGACCGCATCTGCTGGTGCTGGCGCGCGGGCAGGAGGGATATCGGCGGCTGTCGCGGGAGATGTCGGCGGCACATATGGTGGCCGGTGAGAAGGGAATCCTGCGCTACGACCTGGATCGGCTCGCCGCCGCCGCCGACGGGCACTGGCATATTCTCACCGGCTGCCGCAAAGGACATGTGCGCCGGGCGCTGGAGCGGGGTGACGCCGAGGCGGAGGCGGCGCTGCGCCGGCTGATGGATCTGTTCGGCCGCGACCGGGTGAGCGTCGAACTCACCCACCACGGAGTGCCCGACGACGACGAACGCAATGCCCGGTTGATCGCCCTCGCCACCCGGTTGGACGTGCCGGTGATCGCCACGACCGCAGCGCATTTCGCCACCCCGGCGCAGGGCCGCCGGGCGATGGCGCTGGCGGCCATCCGGGCACGGTGCAGTCTGGACGACATCGACGGCTGGCTGCCGCCCACCGGTGGCGCGCATCTGCGCTCGGGTGCGGAAATGGCCCGGCTCTTCGCCGAATACCCGCAGGCGGTGGCCGGGGCGGTCGATCTGGCTCGCGCATGCGCCTTCGATCTGCGCCTGATCGCCCCCGAATTACCGCCGTTCGACGTGCCGCCCGGCCACGACGAGAATTCCTGGCTGCGGGAACTCACCCTCGCCGGAGCGCGCGATCGTTACGGCCCGCCGGAGGGGAATCCCAAGGCGTACCGGCAGATCGAACACGAACTACGGATCATCACCGAACTGAATTTCCCCGGCTACTTCCTGGTCGTGCACGATATCGTCCACTTCTGCAAGCAGAACGACATTCTGTGCCAGGGCCGGGGGTCGGCGGCCAATTCCGCGGTCTGCTACGCGATCGGCATCACCAATGTGGATCCGGTCGCCAACGATCTGCTGTTCGAACGTTTCCTGGCGCCCGAACGTGACGGCCCGCCCGATATCGATCTCGATATCGAATCCGATCGCCGGGAGGAGGCGATCCAGCACGTCTACCGCAAGTACGGTCGCGAATATGCCGCCCAGGTGGCCAATGTGATCACCTATCGCGGCAAGTCCGCGGTGCGCGATGCCGCTCGCGCGCTGGGTTTCTCGCCCGGCCAGCAGGACGCGTTCAGCAAACAGGTGAGCCGATGGACCGGGGTGGCATCCGAAACGCATACCGATATTCCGGACCGGGTCCTGGAACTGGCGGGTGAGATCGAGGGCCTGCCGCGACATCTCGGTATTCATTCCGGCGGCATGGTGATCTGTGATCGGCCGATCGCCGACGTCTGCCCGGTGGAGTGGGCGCGCATGCCCGGGCGCAGTGTGCTGCAGTGGGACAAGGACGATTGTGCCGCAGCGGGTCTGGTGAAATTCGATCTGCTCGGTCTGGGCATGCTCTCGGCCCTGCACTACATGATCGATCTGGTGCGCGAGCACAAAGGTGAGGTCGTGGAATTGCACGCCCTCGATCTCACCGAATCCGCCGTCTACGAGATGCTGGCGCGCGCGGATTCGGTGGGAGTGTTCCAGGTCGAGTCGCGTGCCCAGATGGCGACACTGCCGCGGCTGCGCCCGCGTGCCTTCTACGATCTCGTCGTGGAGGTCGCGCTGATCCGGCCCGGCCCCATTCAGGGCGGTTCGGTGCATCCCTATATCCGCCGGCGCAACGGCCGGGAGGAGGTGACGCTCGACCATCCGGCGCTCGAGAGTTCGCTGGCCCGCACCCTCGGAATCCCGCTGTTCCAGGAACAACTCATGCAGATGGCGATCGATATCGCGGGTTTCACCGCCGCCGAGGCGGACCAGTTGCGCCGCGCGATGGGATCGAAACGGTCACCGCAGCGCATGGAGCGGCTGCGCGGCCGCTTCTATCAGGGCATGCGTGATCTGCACGGAATCACCGGAGAGCTGGCCGATCGCATCTACGAGAAGATCTACGCCTTCGCGAATTTCGGTTTCCCGGAAAGTCATTCGCAAAGTTTCGCCGCGCTGGTGTTCTATTCGGCCTGGTTCAAACTGCATCATCCCGCGGCGTTCTGCGCGGGGCTGCTGAACGCGCAGCCGATGGGTTTCTACTCTCCGCAGTCGCTGGTGGCCGACGCCCGCCGGCACGGGGTGGTGGTGCACGGGCCGGATATCAATCACAGCCTGGCCGGGGCGACGCTCGAGCAGCGCGGAACCCAGGTGCGACTGGGCTTGTCCGCGGTCCGGCACATCGGTGACGACGTGGCCGAAAAGATCGTCGCCGCACGGTCTTCCGGTTCCTATCGATCGTTTCTGGACCTGACCGGGCGGGTCGAGTTGACGGTGCCGCAGGCCGAGGCCCTGGCCACCGCGGGTGCGCTCGGCAGCATCGAGTCCGCATCGGGCCACGGTCTCGACCGGCGGCAGGCGCTGTGGGCGGCCGGTGCGGCGGCGGGGGAGCGGGCGGATCGGCTGCCGGGGACCGGGGCGGTCACCGACGCACCGGCGCTGCCCGGGATGAGCGAACTGGAAATGGCGGCCGCCGATGTGTGGGCGACCGGTGTGTCGCCCGGTCGGTATCCCACCGAATTCCTACGTCCGCGGCTGGACGAACTCGGCGTGGTCGCGGCGAACCGGCTGCTCGCCGTGCCCGACGGGTCGAAGGTGCTGATCGGCGGTGCGGTGACGCACCGGCAGCGACCGGCCACCGCGTCCGGGGTCACCTTCATCAATCTGGAGGACGAGACCGGCATGGTGAACGTGGTGTGTTCGGTGGGGCTGTGGCGCCGCTATCGGCGCATCGCCCAGGGCGCTCCCGCGCTGCTGATCCGGGGGCGGGTGCAGAACGCCGAGGGTGTGGTGAGTGTGGTGGCGGAACATCTGCAGCGCATGGACCTGCGCATGGCCTCGAAGTCACGCGACTTCCGCTGAACGGTCGCGGCTAGGCTCGTCCCACCGACCGACATCGAGGAGCAGCACGTGGCGACCGTGGTCCGCGCGACCATCAAACCCAACAGCCGCAAGGGCCCCCTCGTCGAAACCCTCGACGACGGCACCCTGCAGCTGTACGTGCGCGCCCCCGCGGTGGAAGGCAAGGCCAACAAGGCCGCGATCGAACTTCTCGCCCAGCACTACGGCGTGCCCAAGTCGGCCGTCCACCTCACCGCGGGCGCCACCTCCCGCTTCAAACGCTTCACGATCGACATCTGAGGCGTGTCGTTCGGCCGGTGGGCCTCGGCGGCTACACGGCGCCCGGGAACCCCAGCTGCCGCCACGCCTCGTACACCGCGACCGCCGCGGCGTTGGACAGGTTCATCGACCGGCGACCGGGCAGCATGGGGATGCGCAGCTGATCGGTGATGTGCGGGTCGGCCAGGACGTCGGCCGGCAGCCCGGTCGGTTCCGGACCGAACAGCAGGACGTCTCCGGCCCGGTAGGAGATATCGGTGTTGTGCGTGGTGGCGTGCGTGGTGAAGGCGAAGACGCGCTCGGGACGCAGGGATTTCCATGCGGCGGAGAGGTTTTCGTGCACGGTGACCACCGCGAGATCGTGGTAGTCCAGTCCGGCGCGGCGCAGCTTCGGCTCCGACAGATCGAATCCGAGCGGCTCGATCAGATGCAGTTCGCATCCCGTGCCGGCCGCCAAACGGATCGCATTGCCCGTATTCGGTGGGATACGCGGTTCGAAGAACACCAGCTTGAGCACACCGAGACGGTACCCGTCCCGGATAAGTGATACGCCTCGCAGCCCGGCCTCTGTTACCGTGATCGGCGGCCGTATGGCGACGGCCGATCCGTTTCGACGATGCCGCGATCGCCTCGGTATCGATGAGTTCCCGGGAGGTGGATCGATGACTGTGCGTGAGGCCGCCGTGCGCGCAGGTGCCGAACACCTTCTCCAGGGCATCGGCCCCTTCCGCGCGTCGGCCTGATCTCGTCCGCGATTGCGCCGAGCGCCCGCTCGCGCAGCCGCGTCGACTCATCACCCGATCGATACGAAACGGATTCGTAGCATTGACTATTCGAACCTGGATCACGCGCGCCGAAACCGCCGCCGACATCCCCGCCGTCCACGCGGTCAACACCGCCGCATTCGACCGGCCCGACGAGGCCGACCTCGTCGAGGCACTACGCGCCGATCCGGCCTGGATCGACGGCCTGTCGATCGTGGCGACCGGACCGGACGACACAGTCGTCGGCTACGCGCTCCTGACTCGCTGTCATATCGGCGATATCCCGGCGCTGTGCCTGGGACCGTGCGCCGTACTGCCCGAGTATCAGTGCACCGGTGCCGGGGCGGCGGCCGTTCGTGCCGCATTGCGGGCCGCTGCCGACCGCGGCGAGCATTTCGTCACAGTGCTCGGCCACCCCGAGTACTACCCGCGGTTCGGTTTCCGGCGGGCAAGCCGATACGGCATCGATCTGAGCATCGATGTCCCCGATGACGCGCTGATGGCCCTCGCACTCGACGCGGACCATCCGCTCCCGGCGGGCCGTATCCGCTACGCCGCACCGTTCGGCGTCTGATCGCGGCTCGGTCGCGGCGGCCGCATCCGGTGGCCGTCGTGACCGGGCCCGCCCCCACTCCCGGGGGCGGCACGACCGGACATGCGAGAATCGCAGCCGTGACCGACGTGCCGACCACCCACCCACAGCATTCCAGCCCGGCGAGCCGCTTCTTCCAGGTTCATCTGCCGATGTTGCTGGTCGTGGTGGTGCTGCTGGTCGCGGTGGTCTTCGTGGCTCAGGACCGGTGGCGGCGCGGTGCGTTCTTCATCGGCGGGGCGACCCTGCTGGCGGCGGTGTTCCGGTTGTGCCTGCCGACGGCCCGGGTGGGGCTGCTGGCGGTGCGCAGCCGCCCGTTCGACATCGGCGCCTACACCGTGCTGGGCGGCGCGATCATCGTGCTGGCGGTCACCATCAGCAGCCTCGGCGTCGGCTGAACTCAGGACGCGCGGGCGTCCTGCGCGGCGCGCGCCAACTCCATCGTCTGCTCCAGCAATTTGCCGATCGCCTCGATCTCGGTGAGGAAACCGTCGTGGCCGTCGCGCGAATGCACGACTTCCAGGCCCTTGCAGCCGGGCAGGAGATCGGCCAGTTCCTGCTGAGTCCGCAACGGATACAACCGATCCGAGTCCACGCCGCCGACCACGCAGGGCACCGGGGTGGCGGCCAGCGCGGCCTCGATACCGCCGCGTCCGCGCCCGACGTCGTGCCGGTTCATGGCCTCGGTCAACAGCACGTAGGTGGCCGCGTCGAACCGCGCGACCAGCTTGTCGGCCTGATGTTCCAGATAACTCTGCACCGCGTAACGGCCACCGTCCCAAGGGTTTTCGTCACCCTGGGCGGTGTTGGCGAACCGATGGTCGAGTTCGAATTCGGTGCGGTAGGTCAGATGCGCGATCCGGCGCGCGATGCCCAGCCCGGCCTGCGGGCGGCGGCCGGTGTCGTGATAATTGCCGTCCTGCCAGTCCAGATCCGAGGTGATCGCGGCGATCTGGGTGGTCTGGGTGCCGATCTGATCCGCGGTGGCGCGGGCGCCGACCGCCAGCACCAGGGCCGCGTCGACGCGATCGGGATAGCCGACCATCCATTCCAGCACTCGCATGCCGCCCATCGAACCGCCGACCACCGCGGCGATGCGGGAGATGCCGAGCAGGTCCAGCAGCACCACTTCGGCGCTCACCTGGTCACGAATCGAAATCTCCGGAAAGCGTGCGCCCCAAGGCTTTCCGTCCGGTGCGAGAGACGAGGGGCCGGTGCTGCCCTGGCAACCACCCAGAACGTTGGTCGCGATCACGCACCAGCGATCGGTGTCCAATGCGGCGCCCGGTCCGACCAGTCCGTCCCACCAGCCCGGCAGGGCGTGCAGTTCGTCGGGCTGTCCGCAGACGTGTGAATCTCCGGTCAGCGCGTGCTCGACCAGCACCACGTTGTCCAGGCCGGGGGCCAGTTCGCCCCAGCGCTGCACGGCCAGCTCGACACCGGGGACGACCGCCCCGTTCTCGACGCGGACGTCGCCGATGCCGATGATGCCCACCGTGCCGTCCGCGGGTGGTAGCAGTGTCGTTGCGCCGGGGCGTGACGTGCTCGATTCGATACTCACGGTCACCGTGCCGTCACCACGTCGAGCCGTGCCAGGCCGTCTACTCCCGTGCCGTCGAGTCCCAGGATCCGCATCGGCCCGCGGACCTGCCGGAACACGGCGCGGGAGGCCGCCGGGTCGGCGCACGGCGAGAGCGCGCGCGTGGTCGAGGCGGTACGGAGGGCTGGGGCACACACATCCCCGATGGTAGCGATACGCCTACGCCGCTCCGCCGCCTCCACGCACTTGTCGACGATGGGCACGGTGGACTCACTCACTTGTTGCTCCTGACAGTCGCGCTTGCCCTCGGCTTTCGAGAGCCCGGTCAATCACCCGGAGCACCCCACCGCAACTGGAGGGTTGCCGGCCAGCGAGCCGGGGCTTGGCGCTGGCACTCATGACCTGCCGTGGATGGTAACAATCGGTCACGGCGGGGGCGAGGGTTGGGCTCGCCCGATTCGAGGTGGACGTTCGCGGTGTATGTCCGTCTCGCTGGCGACTGGACATCGCGCCGGTGTGACGGGGGTAGCTCTCAATGGGACCGCCCCTGTCAGTGAGACCCAGCGCACCAGTACGCTTGTCTTGTTTAGCACCAGGCGTCTCGTGGACAACGCGGGGCGTATACGTTGTCTGTTGAACAGCTGGGGTCCGCTCACAAGCGTGCTCGCCTGGCCGTGCAATGGGAGCACACCTTCCTTAGGAGGACACGAAGATCCATGTCCAAGATCAAGGTTGAAGGGACCGTCGTCGAACTCGACGGCGACGAGATGACCCGGATCATCTGGCAGTTCATCAAGGACAAGCTGATCCATCCGTACCTCGATGTGAACCTCGAGTACTACGACCTCGGCATCGAAACTCGCGACAAGACCGATGACCAGGTGACCGTCGACGCGGCCAACGCCATCAAGAAACACGGCGTCGGCGTCAAATGCGCCACCATCACCCCCGACGAGGCACGTGTCGAGGAATTCGGTCTCAAGAAGATGTGGCGTTCGCCGAACGGCACGATTCGTAACATCCTCGGCGGCACCATTTTCCGCGCGCCGATCATCATCTCCAACGTTCCGCGCCTGGTGCCCGGCTGGACCAAGCCGATCATCATCGGCCGTCACGCCTTCGGTGACCAGTACCGCGCCACCGACTTCAAGGTGCATCAGGCCGGCACCGTCACGATTCAGTTCACCCCGGAGGACGGCTCCGAGCCGATCGTCCACGAAGTGGTGAAGATGCCCGAGGACGGCGGCGTCGTCATGGGTATGTACAACTTCAAGAAGTCGATCGAGGACTTCGCGCGGGCGTCGCTGAACTACGGCCTGCAGCAGAACTACCCCGTCTACATGTCGACGAAGAACACCATCCTGAAGGCCTACGACGGCATGTTCAAGGACACCTTCCAGGAGATCTTCGAGACCGAGTTCAAGGACGAGTTCGCGGCCGCCGGACTGACCTACGAACACCGGCTGATCGACGATATGGTCGCCTCCGCGCTGAAGTGGGAAGGCGGCTACGTCTGGGCCTGCAAGAACTACGACGGCGACGTGCAGTCCGACACCGTGGCGCAGGGCTTCGGCTCGCTGGGCCTGATGACCTCGGTGCTGCTCACCCCGGACGGCCGCACCTGTGAGGCCGAGGCCGCGCACGGCACGGTGACCCGCCACTTCCGGCAGCACCAGCAGGGCAAGCCCACCTCCACGAACCCGATCGCCTCGATCTTCGCGTGGACGCGGGGTCTGGCGCATCGCGGCAAGCTGGACAACACCCCCGAGGTCATCGGCTTCGCGCAGACCCTCGAGGACGTCGTGATCAAGACCGTCGAGAGCGGCCAGATGACCAAGGATCTGGCGCTGCTGGTCGGCGGCAACCAGGGCTACCTGACCACCGAGGAATTCCTCGGTGTGCTCGACGCCAACCTGGCGCGCGAACTGAGCTGAACGCTCACGACCGGCCGGAATCCGGCGCGGCCGGTAGACATATCCGGGCACCCGCCCCCACCGATCCCGGTGGCCGCGGGTGCCCGAATTGCTGTCCGCACCCGATCGCGCGGCGTGTGAGGTATCCGACAGCGCGCCGGGCGCGGCCTCCGATGCGGAGAGAGCCGTTGTCCCGCAACGATTTCGATGCTCCTCGGACGGCGCCGGCGAGCGGGAGCCGGTTCCGGTGAGTCGAATCACCCCGGCCGCCGGTATCACCGCGACGGCCGCGTGTGTTGGCCACACCCGTGGCCGACTCAGCTCCCGTGCGTACCGCACCTCCCGTCGACTTCCCCTCGGGGTCATCTGCGAGTGACGCGTCGTCCCGTGCGGCGCTCGGCTCGGCGCCGGAGACTTCCCGCACCGGATGGCATGTTCCGGCGATGCTCGCGCTGGCGCTCGGCGGTTTCGGGATCGGCACCACCGAATTCGTCACCATGGGACTGCTGCCCGACATCGCCGCGGACCTGCATGTTTCCGAGCCCACCGGCGGACATGCCGTCTCGGCGTACGCGCTGGGCGTGGTGGTCGGCGCGCCCGTGATCGCGGCACTGTGCGCCCGCATGCCGCGCAAGCGCCTGCTGATCGCCCTGATGATCGCGTTCACCGTCGGAAATATCGCCTCGATGCTGGCCCCGGCGTTCCCGGCGTTGGTCGCCGCGCGTTTCGTCGCCGGTCTGCCGCACGGCGCCTACTTCGGTGTCGCCTCGCTGGCCGCCGCCTCGCTGGCGCCGGTGGGGCAGCGGGCCAAGGCCGTCGCCGCGGTGATGCTGGGCCTGAGTGCCGCCAACGTGGTGGGCGTCCCCGCGGCCACCTGGCTCGGGCAGGGGCTCGGCTGGCGTGATGCCTACGTGGTCGTCGCCGTCATCGGGCTCGCCACGGTCTTCGCGATCACCCGCTTCGTGCCCGATCTGCACGGCGTGCGGGTGACAGATCCGCGCACCGAACTGACCGCCCTGCGCCGCCCCCAGGTCCTGCTGACCCTGCTGGTCGGCGCGGTCGGCTTCGGCGGCATGTTCGCGGTGTACACCTACATCACCTCGACCCTCACCGATGTCGCCGGCATGGGTCAGGGCCTCGTGCCGATCGTGCTGGCACTGTTCGGCCTGGGCATGGTCGCGGGCAACATCGGCGGCGGCGTCCTCGCCGACCGCGGTGTGGACCGCTCGGTGTTCGTCGCGCTGATCGCGATGGTCGTGATTCTCGCGGCTTTCGTTGCGGCAGCCCACAATCCGTTCACCGCCGCCGCGGGCGCCTTCCTGGTCGGCGCCTCCGGAGCCGCACTGGCGCCCGGCCTGCAAACCCGCCTGATGGACGTCGCCCACGACGCCCAAACCCTCGCCGCCGCCCTCAACCACGCCGCGCTGAACATCGCCAACGCCGCCGGCGCCTGGCTGGGCGGCCTCGTGATCGCGGCGGGCCTCGGTTACACCGCACCCGCCGTCGTGGGCGCGGGCCTCGCCGTCGCGGGAGTGGTGCTGTTCACCATCACCGTGTGGTCGGCCCGCCGCGTGGCGCGACGCCGCGAACCGGTCGCCCCTCGCCTGTAGCTGACCGGGAGAACGCCGGGCAAGCTCCCCTTGTGCGACCCTCCGGCGTGGTTGAGTGATCCCGAGCAGGCGGCAGAACTCGACCGGGAGGTCAGGATGGATCCGCAGGAACAGTGGAGCGGCGGTGACGGTGCGCGGCGGCGGGCGGCGTTGTATGCCGCCGCCCGGACCGCGGTGACGACGATCGTGCTCGTCGCGCTGTATTTCGTCCTGCCCTTTCATCATCTGGACAAGCTCGGCCCGCTACTGGGCCTGTGTGGTGGTCTGGTGTTGGTCGTCGTGCTCATCGTGCGGCAGGCCACGCGCATCGTCGCCGCGCCGTATCCCGGACTCCGCGGAGCCGAGGCGCTGACCATGATCGCGGTGGTGTTCATTCTCGTATTCGCCACGACGTATGTATTGATGTCGTCGGCCGCGCCGGACAGTTTCACAATCCTGCTGACCCGCGTCGATTCCCTCTACTTCACGGTGACCGTGCTGGGAACGGTCGGTTTCGGCGACATCGCTGCGACCTCGCAGGCCGCCCGCGTCATGGTGACTGTGCAGATCCTGGCCGATCTGGCGCTCATCGGCGCCGGCGTGCGTGTGGTGCTGGCCGCTATCCAGCGCGGCCGTGCGGCGCGCGAGCCCGAGTGAGTTTCATGCACGTGTGTATGTAAGTGTAGGATTTCCGAATGGCCAGATCTGTCGTCGGTAAGCCGCCGCGTCGTACGCAGGAGCAGCGCAGCAGTGAGATGCGGGTGCGGCTGCTCGACGCGACCATCGATTGCCTGGTCGAATACGGCTATGCGGGCACCACGACGCCGCGCGTCGCGGAACGGGCCGGGGTCACTCGCGGCGCTCAGGTGCACCACTTCGGTTCCAAGACGGATCTGGTGGTGGCCGCCATCTCGCATCTGGCGCAGCGGCGCACCGAGGCCGCGATGAAGGAGCTGGGCCGGTTGCGCGCCGGCGACGATCCGATCGGCGCCACCCTCGACGCGATGTGGGAGCTGCATCAAGGACCGCTGTTCATCGCGGCCATGGAGCTGTGGGTGGCCGGGCGCACCGATCCGGTGCTGGCCGCCGAGGCCGAGAAGGTCGAGCCGTTCGTCAACAACGCCGTCCTGATGGCGGTATCGCAATTGGTCCCGGACGAATTGCGGCGCAAGGAAGTTCGGGACTTCGCCTATACCGCGATGGACACCTTGCGCGGAATTCTGGTCTCCAACTTCGTATCCCCCGATCCGGAGCGTGCCCACCGCCGCTGGCAGCGAGCTTCCGCGCATCTGCGCCGGGCCGCCGAATCCGCACTGCCGGGCCTGGGAATCGGGGGCTGAGAGCTCTCGAAGGCTCCGCGCCGGCGCCGAGGCGCGAGCTGTAGCGAGCTACAGATGCACCTGTACGTATCAACACAAACGTCCTAACTGGGCATACCTCCCGATCCGGCAGCGACCTCACGCACCCTATTGCGCATTTACATACAGCTCCGTATGTTTGTTTCCAGTTCGATCGGAACGGATCGACCACTGCCGCTCGCCGGGGCGGCCGACTGGGAGAAGGGTGGTTCGATGACGAACAAGGTCTACGTCGTCGGCGTCGGAATGACGAAGTTCGAGAAACCGGGGCGACGGCAGGTCGAGGAGGCCGACGGGACGACCCGCGCGTGGGACTACCCGGATATGGCCCGCGAATCCGGCACCAAGGCGCTGGCCGACGCCGGAATCGACTATCGCGAGGTGCAGCAGGCTTACGTCGGCTACGTCTACGGCGAGTCCACCTCCGGCCAGCGCGCGGTCTACGAACTGGGGATGACCGGTATCCCGGTGATCAACGTGAACAACAACTGTTCCACCGGATCCACCGCGCTCTACCTTGCGGCACAGGCGATTCGGGGCGGGCTGGCCGACTGCACGCTGGCGCTGGGCTTCGAGAAGATGCAGCCCGGATCGCTCGGCTCCACCTGGGACGACCGCGAGCAGCCGATGGCCAAGCACATGATGGCGCTGGCCGAGATCTCCGAAGTGCTGTTCCCGCCGGCGCCGTGGATGTTCGGCGCCGCGGGCCGCGAACATATGAAGCAGTACGGCACCACCGCGGAGCATTTCGCGAAGATCGGGTACAAGAATCACAAGCAATCGGTGAACAACCCGTATTCGCAGTTCCAGGACGAGTATTCGCTCGACGACATCCTGGGCGCGCGGATGATCTACGACCCGCTCACCAAGCTGCAGTGCTCGCCGACCTCGGACGGTTCGGGCGCGGTGGTGCTCGCCTCCGAGGACTTCGTCGACCGCCACGGTCTGGCCGGGCGGGCGGTGGAGATCGTGGGCCAGGCGATGACCACCGATTTCGCGTCCACCTTCGACGGCACCGCGAAGAACCTCATCGGCTACGACATGAATGTGCAAGCCGCGCAGCAGGTGTACCGGCAGTCGGGCCTGGGCCCGCAGGACTTCCAGGTGATCGAACTGCACGACTGCTTCTCCGCCAACGAACTGCTGCTCTACGAGGCGCTGGGCCTGTGCGGCGAGGGTGAGGCCGGCAGCCTCATCGACGGCGAGCAGACGACCTACGGCGGCAAGTGGGTGGTCAACCCCTCCGGCGGCCTCATCTCCAAGGGGCATCCGCTGGGCGCGACGGGTTTGGCGCAATGCAGCGAGCTCACCTGGCAGCTGCGCGGCGAGGCCGACAAGCGTCAGGTGGACGGCGTCACCGCCGCGCTGCAGCACAACATCGGCCTCGGCGGAGCCGCGGTCGTCACCGCCTACCAGCGCGCCGAGCGCTGAAAGGAGTACGAGCATGGGTCACATCGAAGCCACCAAGAACCTCAACGCCACCCCGGACGCGCTGTGGGCGGTCGTCTCGGATCCGCAGACCTGGGACAGGTGGTTCACCATCCACGAGCGCTGGATGGAGGAACCGCCGGCCACGCTCACCACGGGCTCGAAGCTGGTCGCCAAGATCATGATGCTCGGCATGGCGAACAAGATGGAATGGGTTGTCGAGGAGGTGAATTCGCCGAACAACCTGGTGCTCAGCGGCGCCGGTATGGCCGGAGTGAAGGTGAAGTTCTCCTTCGACATCACGCCCGAAGGGGCCGGCAGCACGTTCTCGGTCTCCGGCGATTTCGAGGGCGCGCTCATCAAGGGCGCGCTCGGCAAGGCGGTGGAGAAGGACGGTGCCAAGCAGCTGGACACCACCCTCGACCAACTCGACGCGCTCGCGACGGCATAGCGAGGCGCATATGGCCACCGAAACAGCACCCCGGCCCGTGGAATTCGACGACGCCGGCCTCGACGTCTGGTCCGACGAGGAACGATTCGAGGTCACCCGGGAGCGGATCGCCGAGTACGCCGCGGCCACCAACGACCCGATTCCGGCCCACCTGTCCGGCGGTATCGCCTCACCCGTCTTCGCCATCGTGCCCGTCTTCGAGGCGATGATGATGCCCGTCATCGACGTCGTCCCGATGGACATCTTCGGCCGAGTCGTGCACGGCGAGCAGGACTTTCACTTCCACCGCCCGATCCGGCCCGGTGATCGGCTGGTCTCGCGGGCCAAGGCGGTCGGCTACGAGGGCCGGGAGAACGGCACCACCATCACCATTCTCATCGAGTGCCGGGACTCCGAGGGTGAGCTGGTCAACGAGCAGTACCTGACCGCCTTCTTCCGCAACATCGATGTCGGCAAGCGGGTCGGTGAGAGCGCGCCGGCGCACAAGTTCGATCCGGAACTGGAGGCGCAGCCGCCCCTGGCCCGGGTCGCCGCCCACGTGGACGACGATCAGACCTACCGCTACGCCCCCGCCTCCGGCGATCCGGTGCCGCTGCACCTGGACGAGCAGGTCGCCAAGGATGCCGGACTGCCCGGCATCATCGCGCACGGTCTGTGCACGATGGCGATGTCGTCGTGGGCGGTCCTCACCGAGGTCGCCGGTTCCGATGTGCACCGGTTGAAGCGTTTCGCGGTGCGCTTCTCGAAGATGGTGTTCCCCGGCGACGATCTGGAGACGCAGATCTGGAAGGTCGGCTCGACCGGCTCCGACACCACGTACGCGTTCCGCACCGCGCGCGGAACCGATCTCGTTCTGACCGACGGCCTGGCGGTCGTCGCCGACAACTCGTAGCCGAGGAGACTTTCATGGGTGTATTGGATGGGCGGGTCGCCGTCATCACCGGCGCCGGCCGCGGCATCGGACGCGAACACGCGCTGTTGTTCGCGCGCGAGGGCGCCGCGGTGGTGGTGAACGATCTGGGCGGGAGCAACGCCGGAGAGGGCGCCGACGCCGGACCGGCGCAGCAGGTGGTGGAGGAGATCCGGGCCGCGGGCGGGAAGGCGGTGGCCAACACCGACAACGTGGCGCAGTGGGACGGTGCGAAAAACCTGGTGGCCCAGGCGATCTCGGAATTCGGCACACTCGACGTCGTGATCAACAACGCCGGCATCCTGCGTGACGGGTTCATCGCCGGACTGGAGGAATCGCAGTGGGACGCGGTCATCGCGGTGCACCTGAAGGGCCACTTCAACGTGCTGCGCCATGCCGCGGCGTACTGGAAGGACCAGTCGAAGGCCGGTAAGCAGCCCAATGCCGCCGTCGTCAACACCGCCTCGGCCTCCGGCGTCACCCTGCCCAACGCCGGCCAGGCGAACTACGGCGCGGCAAAGGCCGGTATCGCCGCGTTGACCCTGGTCGCGGCCGAGGAACTGGAACGCTACGGCGTGCGGGTCAACGCCATCGCCCCGATGGCGCGCACCCGCTTGACCCTGGCCACACCCGGTATGGGCGCGATCTTCGCCGCCGAGGTGGGCGAAGGCGAATTCGACGCCTTCAGCCCGGCCAACATCTCGCCGCTGGTCGCCTATCTGGCCACCGACAAATGCCCGGTCACCGGCAAGGTCTTCGCCGTCCAGGGCGGGGCCATCTCCGAACTCGGCGGCTGGCACGACGTGAAGACCATCGAAACCGACGGCCCCTGGCTGATCGACGACATCGCAGCCCGGCTGCCCTGACGCTGGAGGAGAATGACGATGTTCGAATGGTCCGAGACCGACGAGATGATCCGCGCGGCCGTGCGCGCCTTCATCGACAAGGAGATCCGGCCGCATCTGGACGCCCTCGACAGCGGTGAGATGCCGCCGTATCCGATTTTGCGAAAACTGTTCGGCGAGTTCGGCATCGACGCCATGGGCGCCGAGGCGATCGAGAAGATGCTCGCCAAGCAGCGTGCCGCCGAGGCCGCGCCGGACGAGGCCGGACAGCGCGACAAGAAACCCAGGTCCGGCAGTGACCCGTTCGGCGAGCAGCAGTCGTTGATGGCGGTGCTGATCAGCGAATTATCCGGCGTCAGTATGGGTTTGGTCGCCGCGATGGGCGTCTCGATCGGTCTCGGCGCGGCCACCATCATGTCGCGCGGCACGCTCGCGCAGAAGGAACGCTGGCTCGCCGATATCGTGACCTTGAAGAAGGTCGCGGCCTGGGCCATCACGGAACCGGATTCGGGTTCGGATGCCTTCGGCGGCATGAAGACCTCGGTCAAGCGCGACGGCGAGGACTATATCCTCAACGGCCAGAAGACCTTCATCACCAACGGTCCGTACGCCGACGTGGTGGTCGTCTACGCCAAACTCGACGAGGGCGACGGCACCGACAAACGCGATCGCAAGGTGCTCACCTTCGTCCTCGACAAGGGCATGGAGGGCTTCACCCAGGGCAAACCGTTCAAGAAGATGGGTTTGCACTCCTCACCCACCGGCGAATTGTTCTTCGACAACGTGCGATTGGGCAAGGACCGGCTGCTCGGTGAGACCGAGGAGCACAAGGGCGGCGACGGGCGGGAAAGCGCGCGAACGAGTTTCGTCGCCGAGCGGGTGGGCGTGGGCTTCATGGCACTGGGCATCATCAACGAATGTCACCGGCTCTGTGTGGAATACGCCAAGACTCGCATGCTGTGGGGTCAGGAGATCGGCCGCTTCCAGTTGGTGCAGCTCAAGCTCGCGAAGATGGAGATCGCCCGCATCAACGTGCAGAACATGGTCTTCAACACCCTCGAACGCGGCCGCGCGGGCAAACCGCCGACCCTGGCCGAGGCGTCGGCGATCAAGCTGTACTGCTCGGAGACGGCCACCGAGGTCGCGATGGAGGCCGTGCAACTGTTCGGCGGTAACGGTTACATGCAGGAATACCGCGTCGAGCAACTCGCCCGCGACGCCAAGTCGCTGATGATCTACGCCGGCAGCAACGAGATCCAGGTGACCCATATCGCGAAGGGCCTGCTGGGCCGGTGATCGCCACGTGATGGCGGCCGGCGGATCGGCGCCGAGGGGTTCGAACCGATCCGCCGGCCTTTCTCACACCGCCCGCAGACGCGTGCGGCTGGCATAGACGTGCTCGGCGATGAGGGTCGCGATGCGGTCGGGAGCTTCCAGCATCGGGACGTGACCCACGCCGTGCACCAGGATGCGGTCTGCCGTCTCGGGCAGTTCCCGCAGAAAACGCTTGGCGTACATGCGGTTCGGGATGATCCGGTCGAATTCGCACATCAGCAGGCGCACCGGCGTCCGCACGCTGGACAGATCGTCGAGAACCGCCATCCGCAGACCGCTGACGATCAGCGGCAGCATGGCCGCACAGTGGGTCGCCGACATGATCGCCGCTTCCACTCCGCGTCGCGGCGCCGCGGCGATGTTCTTGCTCAGCAACATGGCGGTGGCCCGCCGGACCGGCGCGCTGAACCGGATCCAGGCCGGTAGACGCTTGCCGATTTCGACGATCGGCAGCAGCATCAGGAACTCCAGCCCCACCCGCAACTGCGCCAGCGACGGATTGTGCCATCCACCGGCGGGTGCGATGGCGGTGAGCGTGCGCGCCCGGCCACGGCGGGCCAATTCGAAGCCGACCCAGCCGCCGAGCGAGTTGCCCGCGATATGGCAGGTGCGCCAACCCAATTCGTCGAGCTGTTCCTCGACCCGGTCGGCGAGCAGATTCACGTCGATGTACCAGCCGCTGAGGTCGGGGCCGCCCCAGTGGCCGGCGAAGGCCGGAGCGAACACCTCGCAAGTAGCGGACAATCGGGACGCGACGTCCTCCCAGCAGTGCGGCGACATCAGGAATCCGTGCAACAGCAGCAGCGGATCGCCCGATCCGGTGTGCAGGGCTGTCATCGGCGCAAGGGAGGTGGCGGGTTGGGTGGTGCCGGACGTCATCGTCGTCACCCCTTCCGAATCGGCGGCGGCCTGCTCGGCGTGGCCGCGATGTCCGCGAGGACGGGTTGATTCCCGCATTGTACGGTCGATACGTGGCCCGCATCATCAGTTCCGTCAACGTCAATGGCATACGCGCAGCTACCGGCAAGACCGGGAAGGGGATGCTCGAATGGCTCGCAGTGACCGAGGCCGACATCATCTGCCTGCAGGAGACCCGGGCAACCGATGACCAGACCCGCAAGGCACTGGCGCCCGTCCTCGACGCCGGGTGGTTCCTCGCCCACGCCGAGCCGGGCGCCAAGGGCCGCGCCGGGGTGGGAATTCTGTCCCGCCGTGAGCCCACCCGCGTGCGAATCGGCTTCGGCAGTACCGAATTCGACGGCGTCGGCCGCTACGTGGAGGCCGATTTCGACGACGTCACCGTCGCGAGCGTGTACGTGCACACCGGTGAGGCCGACACTCCCATGCAGGACGAGAAATATCGTTTCCTAGGCGAACTGGGCGCGCATATGAAGGCACAGACCCGCGATTTCGTGATCTGCGGCGACTGGAACGTCGCGCACACCGAACTCGACATCAAGAATTGGAAGGGCAACGTCAAGAATTCCGGCTTCCTGCCGGGGGAGCGGGCCTGGATCGACGAGATGCTGGCCGCGGGCTATGTCGACGTGGTCCGCCAACTCCATCCGGGCGTGCCTGGCCCCTACAGCTGGTGGTCCTATCGTGGCCGCGCCTACGACAACGACGCCGGCTGGCGCATCGACTACCACCTCGCGCGCGGTGCGATCGCCGGGCGCGCGAAGCAGGCCGTGGTCGAACGCGCGCCCGAATACGCGCTGCGCTGGTCGGACCATGCTCCGGTCACCGTGCAATACCGCTGAACGCGATACCGCTGAACCCTGATCGACCGACTGCGGTGGGAACATCGTCTCCACACCGCGTGCCCGTCAGCGTGGACGGGACTCCGCAAGTCCGACAGCACCGATGAACAGGCACCGATGAACATGTCCGACAAGAGAATTCGCATCCTGATGGTTCTGGGTGGGCTGGTGATCGCGGCGATCGTGGCCGGCGTCCTGGGCCTGCGCGGCGGTTCCGCCACGCACGACACCGCGAGTTCGGTGGCGGCGACCGTGCACTCCACCAAGGAGGCGCAGTCCACCACCCAGGCTCCCAAGCCCGCGCCCGGCAACGGCGCCACACCCGCCGCGTCGGCGACCCGGGCGCCGGGCGTGCCCGATCGCGCCTACGCCACCCTCGTCGAGATCGACGCCGGACGCTGGCCCGGTTCGGCGAACGCGCCGGGCACCAAGGGCGGCGATCAGTGGATGAACCGCGCCGGAACCCTGCCGAAGACCGACTCGAGCGGTAAGGCGATCACGTATCAGGAATGGGACGTCAACCCGAAGCAACGCGGCCAGACCCGGGACGCCGAGCGCATCGTGACCGGCAGCGACGGGTCGGCGTACTACACCGGCGACCACTACCAGACCTTCACGAGGATGCGCTGATGGCCGAAACCATGTCGTTGTCGCAGTTCCTGGCCCCGGCGGCCGCCGGCTCCGACGCGGCTGCGGCGCGCGTGGACGCGCGTTCCCGCCGGACCGCCGGCGGCCCGGTACTCGGCGCGCTCGACGTCGGCGCCGGACCGTTCAGCGGTGTGCGTTTTCAGGTCCCCGACGGTTATATCGCCCGCGAGGTCCGCGGCGCGAAAATGCGCACCACCGCAGGAGTATTCGACGAATTCGCCGCCGCCCTGCAGTTTCCCTACTATTTCGGCGACAACCGCGACGCCTTCGACGAATGCCTGCGCGACCTGGACGAATTCGTCGGTGAGGCGCCGGGATACGTTGTCGTGATCCGTGATTCGAGCGGGCTGCTGGCCGACCAGCGCGAGGATCTGGAATGGTTCGCCGACGCGATGACCCAGGCGGCCGAATACTGGGCCGCGAAGGGCACGGTCTTCCGGGTGGTGCTGCAACAGCGTCCGGCGGTGTTGTCGCCCGTCGAACTCAGCATGGCCGACCCGGCCTGAGGAAGCGGCTCAGCGGAGCCGCTGTGCGAGATCCTCGCCGAGGAGGACGAACACGTCGGTGGTCTCGTCGATGAGCTGTTCCCGGGTCATATCGATATCGCCCTGCAACCAGCTGGTGAGCGTCTGCACCAGCCCGCCCACCAGGTAGGTCGCGCGGAAACCGATCGCCGGGTCCGGCGTGGGCGTGCCCAGGCTGTAGAAGTCGATGCCGCGGGCGGCGACCAGGTTCGCGAACGACGCGATGCTCTGCAGCGTGCGTGAGCGCAGCTCCGGCGTGGAGGCGCTCACCGCCAGCGCCACCTGGGCCTTGCGTGGGTCGTCGGTCAGCACGTGGATACCGGCGGCGACGGCCGCGTGGGCCATCGTGCGCGTTTCGCGCTGGGTGCGGCGCGCGGACGCATCGGCGGGGTTGTCGCCGTCGCCGGACGCGCCGGCCACCTCCTGCAGCGCCCGCACGATGGCGTTCGCGAGTTCCTCGGCGATGCTGTCGAACAGCGCGGTGAGCACGGCCTCGCGGCCGGTGAACTGTTCGTAGTAGTAGCGCTCGTTCAGCCCGGCCTGGGCGCACAGCCCGGCGACCGTCAGCTTGTCCACGCCCTGGGTGCCGATGATCTCGAGAGCCGCGTCGAGCAGCGCGGCACGCCGGCCCGCGCGCCGTTCGGCGGCCGAGATACCGCCATAGGTCCGCTGTGCCGTCACGGTCCGATTGTGGCACGGCCGCGTTTCTGGCATGGGCTATTGCCAGAAGTGGGTTTCTGGTGGATGCTATTGCCAGATTCCATGCGAGGAGGGCGACGATGCCTGGTCCGGGATATTTCTCCGACGATTCGATGATCCGCCGGGTGATGCGCAAACGCGCGGTGGGACTGACGTACGGCCTGCGGGCGCTGGTGATCGGCGCGGTCCATCCGTTGCTGTTCGTCGGCACCGCCGAGAACACCGCCCACCGAGCCACCCCCTACACGCGTCTCGCGCTCACCGGTCGCCTGTTCGAGGCGGTATTCCTCGGCGACAAGGACGAGGCCGACCGCGCGCTGGCGTTCACCCGCAAGCGGCATCTCCCCGTCGACGGTGTGCTGCCCGAGGACGCGGGTCCGCATCATCCGGCGGGTTCGCACTACTCCGCGCTGGACCCGCACCTGATGTTCATGACCATGGCGTTCACCGCCGACTCCGCCGAGGTCATGCACGACCTGCTGGTGCGCAAACTGACTGCGGGCGAGCGGGAGGATCTGTACCAGGACTACGTGCGCTGGGGCGAGTTGTTCGGTATGCCGCGTTCGGCCGCGCCCGCCGACTATCCGGCCTTCCGGCGATCTTTCGATGCCTACCTCGCCTCGGACGAGCTGTATCTGACCGACGAGGCGCGGCTCGTGGGCTCGTATCTGGCGGGTAAGCAGGTGCCGCATCCGCTGCCGCGCCCGTTCCAGCAGGCCAGCAGCGGGGCGCATCTGCTGGTCCAGGGCTCGCTGCCGCCGCGGATCCGGCGGATGTACGACATTCGCTGGGGCCGGCGTGAAGAGCTCGCGTTCCGGGGACTCGCGCAGGCCGTGCGCACCGCCCACGTGCGCCCGCCGTTAGCGCCGCCGGTGCTGCGCGACACCCTGTCCGGCCCGAGCGCCCCGGTCTATCGCCTGATCACGCGGCGGGAGAAAGACCTGGTCGCCAGCGGTAGGTCCAGCATGCCGGGGGTGGATCCGCGCAACTACGCCGAACGGCACGCGGTCTGAGCGACGCCGCCCCGCACGCCGCCGAGAGCGCCGGCCGTGCGGGGTGGCGCACGTCCTCGCTCCCTCGGAAAAAAACGCTTGGGCGTGCATGGGAAGATCGGTTCATGTCCAGTCCTGCCCCCAGCGAACGCAAGCAGCGGGTCCTCTCCGGCGTCCAGCCGACCAGCGACTCCTTCCACCTCGGCAACTACCTTGGTGCGCTGCAGTATTGGGCTCCGCTGCAGGACGACTACGAGGCGCTCTACTTCATTCCGGATATGCACGCCATCACGGTGTCGCAGGACCCCAAGCAGCTGCGCAGCCGCACCGTGCGCAGTGTCGCGCAGCTGCTCGCGATGGGTATCGACCCCAAGCGGTCCACCCTGTTCGTGCAGAGCCAGGTGCCCGAGCACGCCGAGCTCACCTGGGTGCTGAGCTGCATCACCGGCTTCGGCGAGGCCAGCCGGATGACCCAGTTCAAGGACAAGTCGGCCAAACAGGGATCCGACAACGCCACCGTCGGCCTGTTCACCTACCCGATCCTGATGGCCGCCGACATCCTGCTGTACCGCCCGCAGCTGGTACCGGTCGGTGAGGATCAGCGCCAGCACCTGGAATTGACGCGAAATCTGGCGCAGCGCTTCAACACTCGCTTCAAGAAGACCTTCGTGGTGCCCGAGCCGCATATCGTCACCGGCACGGCGAAGATCTACGACCTGCAGGATCCGACCTCGAAGATGAGCAAGTCCGCCGCCAGCGACGCGGGCCTGATCAATCTGCTCGACGATCCGAAGGTCTCGGCGAAGAAGATCCGCTCGGCCGTCACCGACACCGAGCGGGAGATCCGCTACGACCCGGAGACCAAACCGGGCGTCAGCAACCTGCTGGTGATCCTGTCCTCGCTCACCGACACGCCCATCGTGACACTCGAAAAAGGCTTCGAGGGTAAGGGATATGGCGAGCTCAAGGCCGATGTGGCCGACGCCCTGGTGGAATTCGTGACACCGCTGCAGGCGAAAGTGCAAGAGTATCTGGACGATCAGGGCGAACTCGATCGCATCCTCGCCACCGGAGCCGAGCAGGCGCGCGAGATCGCCGGTAAGACCCTCGCGCAGGTGTACGACCGAGTGGGTTTCCTGCACCGCTGATCTGCGCCGCGCGAGGCCGTGTTGCGGTTGAACAGGTTCGGGAGGACAGGTGCTCGACAAGCTCAAAGCGCGGATCCAACGTGAGGTGCGAGCACGGCCGTGGCTGGACCACGCCGTCCGCGCCGGCGGCAGCTACCAGCGCCAGCGCGGCGACTACTTCGCGGCCGGTATCACGTACTTCACCGTGCTCTCGCTGTTTCCGCTGCTGATGGTCGCCTTCGCGGTCGCCGGGTTCGTCCTCGCCCGCGATCCGCACCTGCTCGAAGAGTTGCGCGACAAGATCGTCGAGAACATCCCGGGTTCGTTCGGCGGCCAGGTCAACGATCTGATCGACCAGGCCATCAAGTCCCGGACCAGTGTGGGCATCATCGGTCTGTTCATCGCCGCCTACAGCGGCCTGGGCTGGATGGCCAACCTGCGCGCCGCCCTGACCGAACAGTGGGAACAGCCCGCGCAGGAAGGCAATTGGTTCCGGACCAAACTGTCGGACCTGCTGGCACTGGCCGGACTCGGTGTCGCGATGGTGGTGTCGCTGGGCTTGTCGGCGTTGTCGTCCAGTGGCCTGGCGCTGCAGCTGCTGGAAAGTGTCGGGCTCGACAAGGTGCCCGGTGTTTCGTGGCTGTTGCGATTGCTGACGCTGGTCCTGGCGGTGCTTGCGTCCTGGGCGGTGTTCGTCTGGATCATTGCCCGGCTGCCCCGCCGGCCGGTGACCTTCACCAGCGCCGTGCGCGCGGCCTTCATCGCCGCGATCGCGTTCGAGATCTGGAAGCAGGTGGCCTCGTTCTACCTGCAGAAGGTGCTCACCAGTCCCGCGGGCGTCGCCTTCGGCTCGATCATCGGCCTGATGGTCTTCGCCTACATCACCGCCCGCATCATCCTGTTCGCCACCGCCTGGGCGGCCACCGCCCGGGAGAACGAGGCGGAGGCCGAGATCCCGGCCCCGGGCCCGGCGGTGATCGAGCCGAGGATGCACGCGGGCATGACGGCGAGTACGGGCCTGGCCCTGTTCGGCGTGGGAGCGGCGCTGGGCTCGATGGTCGGCATCGCGCGCCGCAAGCGGTGACGCGTCGCCGGACTCGAAAGCTGTTGTCCGCCCGAACGTCTCACCGCGCACCGGCTTCATCGGGGCCGAAGTCCGGCTCGGACTCCTCGGGATCGGGGAACCGCTCGGCATAGCGGTCGATGATGTTCGCTCCCGCTTCGTCGTCCCCGACCGTCTCGTGCACGGTGGCCGCGATCTGCTCTCGCATCCGCACCTGGGCGCGCTGCAGCGTGCGCATCAGCTCGGCCGACAGCGCGGCGGGTTCGGTGCCGCGGACGGAATCGGCGAAGCGGATATCGGTCGGAATTCCCTCGCCGTCCACCGTCACCGCGATGCCGCCACGTGAGGTTTCGGTGACGCTCAGACTCGACATCCGATCGTGCAGTTCCCGGTACTGCTCGGCCTTGTGTTCGAGGTCGTCGGCCCAGGCCGTCAGCTGATCGGCGGCGCCGTCCGGGTCGTTCGGATCCACGGGTCCATCCTGACACAACGGACAGGTTTGCCGAGTGCGGGAACCGGCTACCGATCCGATGCGTCGGAATACAGGACGCGACAAGTCCGATTG
Source organism: Nocardia sp. NRRL WC-3656 (assembly GCF_000720265.1). NCBI lineage: Bacteria > Bacillati > Actinomycetota > Actinomycetes > Mycobacteriales > Nocardiaceae > Nocardia > Nocardia sp. NRRL WC-3656. Next base: position 407,500 of record NZ_JOJF01000002.1, read on the forward strand.
AGGGGAACCAGTGGATTCATCCGGCTACGATCAGCTGCGCGCGCGAACCGACGCCCTGCAGGTGCAGGTCGATTCGATGCTCGAGAGTTACGAGTATCAACTGCGCGATATCGCCACGGCCCGAGACACTTTGGCCGCCGCGACCGCCGAAGGGTGGTCCTCGGACAATCTGATCCGCGTCATCAGCAATTCGGCGGGCATCCCCATCCAGGTGTGGGTCGACCCCGCCGCATTCAAACGCACCACCCCGGAGAAGCTCGGCACCGCCATCACCGAGGCGGCACAGGCCGCCGCCCGCGCGGCGAAGTCGGAGGTCGGTGCGGCGATGGCCCCGATCCTCGCCGACGAGAAACGTTTCCACATCACGAATCCGCTCGGCGAGGACGTGGATTTGCAGCGCGTCGTGGACGGCATCCTTCCGCCGCCACCGCAACCGGTGGCCGAGCCGGAACCGGCCCCGAAGCCACCGCGCGTCGCGGAGGACGACGAGGACAACGGGCCGCACTGGAAGGGTTGGTGACCCGGATATGACCGGCGCCAACGAGTTTCGCATCGAACTCGACGAATTCCGGCGGCACGCGCCGCGTCTGGGTCAACTCGGCAAGCAGCTCGAGGAGGATCTGAAGAATCTCACGGTCGATCTCGGTGAGGTCACCGGCAAGTGGGGAGACGACATCTTCGGTTCCGCGTTCGCGCAGAACTATCTGCCGAAAGCCGAACAGGCGCTGCAGGATATCGCGAAGGCCGCGCTGATGTTCGCACATCTGGAAGAGTCGTCCGGCGCTGCGGCCGATACGCTCGAGGCCGCCGACGAGGGACTCGCCGGGTTGTTGAACAAGGTCCGCGACACCATCGAGAAGAACGGCATCAACGGGGGGAAAGCGTAAGCGATGGGCATCGAGATACCCGACTATCTGAAGCCGGTCGCCTCCCTCGTCGCCTGCGACTGGCCCAAGGCCGACGAAACCGCCCTGCTGCGGATGGCCGACCACTGGGAACATATGGGCGACACGCTGTCGCAGATCCGTGCGGAAGGCGACGCCGTCACCACCGCGATTCTCGCCCGTATCGACGGCCGGACCCACGAATCCATCCAGCAGTTCTGGCGTACCGCCGGGGACGACCTGGACGGTCTGGTCACCTTCTGCAAAGCGATCGCCATCGCCTGCCGGGTGATGTCCGTGCTGATTCTCGCGGTGAAGCTCTACATCATCGCGATGCTGGTCGAGCTGGCGATCAACCTGGCGATCGCCGCTGCCGCGGCCGTCGAGACGCTGGGCGCGAGCATGGCCGAGGCGGCCGCGGCCGAGGTCGCGACCCGCGTGGTGATCCAGCAGGCGCTGAAGCAGCTACTGAAGCGGATCATCAAGGAAACCGCCATCGAGGGGTTCAAGGGCTTCATGAAGGGGGCCGGGAAGGAGCTGGCCTGGGAGGCGGGGGAGAACGCGCTCGGCCTTCGCGACGGCTTCAACCTCGACGATATCGGGAAAGCCGGTCTGCACAACGGTATTTCGAGCGCGGCGAGCGGCGCGCTCGGCGGGGCACTGCGCAAGGTGGGGGTGGACGAGCACAACAGGACTCCCGACGGCCGCGACCCTCACACCCATGAGCCGGAGAGTCCCGGCGCGCCGAAAACCGATGAGCGCAAGAAGTTCGAGGGCAAGGTCGGCGACTTCGGGGAGAAGGTCGCGGGAGAGGTCGTCGAGGGTCCGCAGGACGACAAGAAGCGTCTGAAGACCGACGCCACACAGCTGGCGAAGCACTGGTTCGGCCACGACTCCGGCAGCGGTACGCCGGCTTCTGCCGCGCAGCTGCCGTCTTCTACCCCGAACCTCTTGTCGGACAGCGCAACCGATCCGTACAGCTGGTATCCCGATGCGAACCCCGACGGCGGCGGGCTGGACCACGGCCCGTCCGGCGCAACGGTGCCGGGTAGCGGCGACGACCCGTCCGTGCTGTACCCGGACTCGCGCCCGGACGGCGGCAATGCCGAGTCACCGCAGCCGGCCGTGAGTAGCGCCGTAGCGAGCGGCAGCTCCGGCTTCAGTCTCGATCTTGACGGTGACACCTTCTACCGGGAGGAGAACGGGGGCCGGCTGCGCCTCGACTGACGCCGAGCGGACTATTGCGGGCGCCCGTGCATCGGAGCAGGCTGAGATGCACCGGTGGCGCCGCCGGGCGCTGCCCCGAGCAGAGAGGGGGTGGGTCGTGTTCGCACGGTCTACCACGATTCAGGCGCAACCCTCCGCGATCGATGCCGGAATTGCGCATATGCGGGACGAGGTCATGCCGATGCTTGCGGAGACCCCCGGCTGTACCGGTTTGTCCCTGCTGGTCGATCGCACGTTCGGCCGCTGCATCTCCACCACCGGATGGGAATCCGAGGCCGCGATGCACGACAGCGAGAGCGCCTTCATGGCGGCGCGTGACCGGGCGGTGACGGTCTTCGGCGGTACCGCCGCCCAGGTCGCGGAATGGGAGATCGCCGTCCTGCACCGGGACCACCGCTCCATGCCCGGGGCATGCGTGCGCGCCACCTGGATCAAGACCGATCCGAGCCGCCTCGACATGTCGACCGACGCCTACCGCAACTACATCCTGCCGGGGATGGAACAACTCGACGGATTCTGTAGCGCGAGCCTGCTGATCAACCGCGCATCCGGCCGTGCCGTCTCCTGCGGTGTCTTCGACAGCGCCGAGGCCATGCAGCGTAACCGCGAACAGTCCGCGGCGCTGCGGGTCGACGCGGCCCGCCAGGTCGGCGTCGAGGCCATCGATGTGCGCGAGTTCGAGCTGGCGCTGGCCCACCTGCGGGTGCCGGAACTGGTGTGAACGCGCCGCGGCGTCGCCGGCGGGCGGCGCCGCGGACTTTCTCGTCGTGCCGCCGAAACTTCTTGTGTCGCTGGGCGACTCGCCGATGTGGTGCACTCGAAAACCGTCGAATATGCAATCTTTCCTGGGATTATGCGGAGATCGAATGGGAATCCGCGTAGGCCGGTTCGCGCGGGAGCGCGCAGTGGTGTGCTGGCGCCATGGAAACGGCCCTGGAGGGAGGCGGTATGTCGGAGCGCGGGTCGACGTTGCCGAGGCGGCAGCTCGGGAGGTATCTGCGCAACGGACGCGAGGAGTGCGGTCTGACCCTGCACCAAGCGGCGGCGCTGATTCAGCGAAGTGCGAGCACGCTGCTGCGCATCGAGCGGGGGATGGTGGCGAATCTGCGCGAGCTGGATATCGAGGCCCTGTGCGGAATCTACGAATTCGACGCCGAGCACGTGGCCGCCATGAAAGCCCTTGCGGTACAGGGGAACGAGCTCAACTGGTGGTGTGAGTACGACGATCTTCTGCCGGCGAACTTCGATTTCTATGTCGGCCTGGAGGCGTCGGCGCACCGGCTGACAACCTACGAACCCGAACTCGTGCCGGGACTGTTGCAGACTCCGGCGTATGCGAGCGTGCTCTTTCATGCGGGATATCCGAACGATACGCCCGACGAACATGCGCGAAGAGTGCAGCTGCGGACGCGTCGGCAGACACGAATTACGCGCAAACATCTACCGGCCACGCTCGATGTCATCCTGCGGGAGTCCGTGCTGCGGTGCGTAGTCGGGGGCCCCAAAGTCATGGCGGCACAACTGAAACATCTTGCCGATATGGGGACCCGCGCCAATGTGAACGTGCACGTTCTGCCGTTCGCCGCTGGATACCCGTTGGGTGAACCGATCGGGCCGTTCGTGATCCTGGACTTCGGTTCCGACCGCGACGGACGGCCTATCGAGCCGCCGGTCGCGTACACCGAATGTTTCACGGGGGGTTTATATCTCGAGAAACCGAGCACCGTTCAGCGCTACTATAAGGCGTACCAGGGTCTTCAACGGAGCGTGCTGGATGCTGTCGCCAGCCGGTCTTTGCTCCGGCAGATAGCGAAGGAGTACGTGTCGTAATGGGCGATGTAGCGGCCGCGCGTTGGTTCAAAAGCTCGCACAGCGGTGCCTCCGAAAACTGTGTCGAAGTAGCATTCTTGGCTGACAGCCTTGTAGGAGTACGTGATTCGAAGAACACCGCCGGCCCAGCCTTGATCTTCACCGGCCCGGAGTGGTCGGCGTTCACCGCATCTGCCGCTCGAGGCGACCTCGACTGCTGATACGCCGACGTCCGTGACGGTCAGGCGGTGTCGTCAGCGGGTTAAGCGGTCGCCTCGGTCGAGCTCGCATAGAACCGCGAGATCTCGGTGAGCAGCTGTGCCGAACTGGCTTTCATAGCCTGCCGAGTCATTCCGCCTACATGGGGGCTGAGCGTGGTGTGCGGATTCGATGCCAGTGGTGAGGTGAATGACGTTCCCTCCGTGGCGAATACGTCGACGGCGACGTGGCGGAGTCCACATTCCGGGTCGGGCAGCGCCGCATCGAGAGCGTCTTCGGGAACAACCTGTGCGCGTGCGGTATTGACGAGGATCGAGCCGGGTTTCATCCATCGCAGTTCCCGCGCGCCGATGAGTCCGGCGGTCGCTACGGTGGACGGTACGTGGACGGAGACGATGTCGCAGCCGGTCATGAGCTCGCGCAGCGTGCCTGTCCATCGCGCGGGCCATCGCTCCGCATCCTGTGCGGTGAAGCGCGGTGAGCCGTGGACCCAGACCTCGGCTCCGAACGGTGCGAGTCGTGCCGCGACCTCCCGCGCGATCGCCCCGCTTCCGATGAGGCCGACGCGTGAATCCGCCAGGCTCCGAACCGGAATGCCGTCGATCGCCGCCCTCCAATCACCGGCGCGCAATGCCGCATCGCGCCTGCTGATGCCGCGCAGAGCGTCGAGCATGAGACCGATCGTCAACTCCGCTACCGCGCCGGCGTTGGCCCCCGGTGTGGACAGAACCGTGACACCGCGTTCGGCCGCAGCATCCAGGTCGAAGCTGTCCAGGCCCGCGGCGGCCTTGGCGACCAGACGAAGCGGTTGATCGTGCGTGCTCGCGGTCAGTCGCTCGAAGACGTCGCAGGTCAGCGGGATGCCGGCGCGGCATTTCAGCGCGTCGTAGCCGCCGTGGTCTTCGAATGTCGCCACGATGTCGTCGGCACGGAAACCGTCGATGTCGATCGAGTGCCAGCGGCGCGAGATTTCCGAACGAAGGTTCTGATCCGTCACCCGCCGCAGATTGACCGTCGGGGTGAGCCCGAGTTCCGCCAGGCCCGCGAGTTCCGGGATCGCCGACTCACCGAGCGCCGGATCGATGACGAGTACGCGAGGTTTCGCGGGGCAGGGCCTCGACTCGGCGGGTGTCACCGCGCCACTCTCGAAAGCTGTCTCGGCCTGCGAAGCTACCGCCGCGACCGGCCCAGGCGTGACCACCCGAACAAGCCCAGCACGATCGCCAATCCCAAGGCGCCGATGATCCCGATCGTGCGCAGGTTCGAGTTGCTGTGGGGTGTCGAGGGGGCGGCGGCGGTCGGGGTGTCGTGGGCGGGCGGGGACGCCAGGGCGACGTTGGTGTTCGAGTTCTCGCCGGTGTTGCGGTCGGGCAGGGAGCCGATGTTCGCGCCGGCGGGGAGGGCGAAGGCGTAGTCCAGGAGGCGGGCGGCCTGCTCCGGCGGGCGGATGGGGAGGACGTCGGCCTTGAGCAGGGTGACGACCAGGCGGTGGCCGTTGCGTTCGGCCGCGGTCACGAAGGTTTGCCGGGCGTCGTCGGTGTAGCCGGTCTTGCCGCCCAGGTCACCGTCGTAGTCGTACAGCAGGCGGTTGTCGTTGGCGATGGGGAAGCCGGGGTGGTCCTTGTCGTCGGGGATCTTGGGGTCGGCGGGGTAGCCGGGGAAGTCGTACTGCTCGGTGTGGATGATCGAGGCGAAGGTCGGGTTCTGCATGTCGTGGCGGAAGATCGTCGCCAGGTCGTAGGCCGAGGTGCTCATCCCGGGGCCGTCCAGGCCGGAGGGGGTGGCGGCCCGAGTGTCCATGGCCTGCAACTGTTTTGCCATCGCGTTCATCTTCGCAACGGTGGCTTCGTCGCCGCCGAGCTGGGTGGCGATGGCATGGGCGGCGTCGTTGCCGGAGCACATCAGCAGCGCGTGGAACAGCTGGTCGTTGGTGTAGCGGCCACCGGGGCCGATGCCGACGCGGGTGCCGTCGGCATTCGCGTCGTCCTGCGTGCCGATCACGACTTGGCTGGGGTCCAGCGCGGGCAGTGCGACCGCGGCCAGCAGCGTCTTGATCGTGGAGGCCGGTCGGTAGCGGCCGTGCGGATCCTTCGCGGCCAGCACCTTGCCGGTGTCGAGGTCGGCGACCAGCCAGGCGGTCGCCGAGATGTCGGCGGGCACCGGTGGTGCGCCCGCCGGAACCACCACGCCGCAGCGCCCGAGTTTGTCGCCGCCGATCGGTTCCGACGGCACCGGTAGCGGCGACGGCGTCGTACTGCCTGGCGCCGGCACCTCCGAGGTATCGATCGGCGCGGGCGGGGCCGTCTTGTTCGGGCAGGAATCCGTATTCGGGGTGGTGAACGGCGTGGACGGCGGCGCAGGGGCCGCGTCGGCCACGCCGAGCCCGGTGACCGTGGTGGCGCCCAGCAGCCCGGCAGTCAGTACGGCGGCCGCCAGCGAGCGGGATCGGCGGAAGCGGACGGTGCGGGACATGCGGGTGTTCATCGACATGCAGCTTATGCGGCGTTGCGCGATGGTGCCGCGAACACCCGCGCCCGCAAAGTATTGACAGAGACCATGAAATGAAAGTTACTATCAAAATATAGACACAACCAACTGAATGGACATGTCATGAACTTGCGGAGATCATCGGAATCGCCCGCATCGACCGGGACCGCGGCGCGGGAGGAAGAGGCCGGACGCTCGGTAGCGCCCGCCCGCCCGTCGCCAGCGGACCGCGAACCGCGAACGGTCGATGCGCCTGGCGCCGGTGCGCCGGGAGTCGATGCGCCGGGAGTCGATGCGCCGGGCGCCGGCCGGGCGCGCTGGCTCGCCCTCGGTGCGCTCGGGCTCGCGATGCTCACCATCGGCCTCGACACCACGGTGCTGGTCGTCGCGCTACCCACCATGGCCCTCGACCTGCATGCGAATACCGCTGCGCTGCAATGGTTCACCACCGCCTACACCCTCGCGCTGGCCGCCGTGATGCTGCCGGCGGGTGCGCTCGGCGACCGCTACGGCCGCAAGAAGTTCCTGCTGGCGGCGCTGGTCGTCTTCGGTGGGGCATCGCTCTGGTGTGCGCTGGCGACCTCGGCGGGGATGTTGATCGCCGCCCGGGCGGTGCTGGGTATCGCGGCTGCCGCGATGATGCCGCTGTCGATGTCGGTGCTGCCCGGCCTGTTCCCGGATCGAACCGAACGACAGCGCGCATTGACGATCTGGGTCAGCTCCACCGCATTGGGGCTGCCGCTCGGCCCGATCGTCGGCGGCTGGCTGCTGAACCATTTCTGGTGGGGTTCGGTCTTCTTGATCAACGTTCCCCTGGTCGTGGTCGGGTTGATCGCGGTGGCGCTCCTGGTTCCGGAAACCCGCAGCGATTCGGCCTTCCGCATCGATCTGCCCGGGGTGCTGCTCTCGGCCTCGGGCATGCTGGGATTCACCTACGGATTCATCCGCTTCGGCGAACAGGGGTGGGGCGACGGCGCGGCCTGGGCGGCGGTGGCCGCCGGTGCGGCGCTGCTGGCCGGCTTCGTGTGGTGGCAGCGGCGGATCACGCACCCACTGGTCGACATCGCACTGTTCACCAACCACGGATTCCGTTGGGGCACCGCGTATTCCGTTTTCGTGAACTTCGCGATGTTCGGCATGTTCTTCACCGTGCCGCAGTACTTCCAGGCGGTGCTCGGCGTCGACTCGCTCGGTAGCGGGCTGCGGTTGCTGCCGCTGATCGGTGGGCTGGTGGTCGGCACGCGCGTGGTCGACAAGCTGCTGCCGAAACTCGGGGCGCGGATCGTGCTCAGCGGTGGCTTCCTCATCCTCGGCGCCGGGCTCGCCATGGGCGCCATGACCCGGGTGAGCAGCGGATACGGCTACACCGCGGCCTGGACCACGATCCTGGGCTTCGCGATGGGCCTGGTCATGCCGGCCGCGATGGGAATGGCGATGGGGCAGCTGGGAGCTGAGCGCGCCGGTTCCGGTTCGGCGCTGCTGCAGGCGTTGCGCCAGGCCGGTGGCACCATCGGCGTGGCGGTGCTGGGTACCGTCCTCGCCACGCAATATCGCTCCGACCTGGGCACCTACAACCACGAGCCGGTGTCGGACGGTGTGAACGCGGGTGTCGCTGTGGCTCGGACCACCGGCAACGCCGACATGCTCGCCCACGTGCAATCGGCCTTCGTCTCCGGGATGGGCGCGATGCTGTGGCTGTGCGCCGGAGTGTGTGTGGTGGCGGCGCTGCTCGCCGCGATCCGGACTCGAAGCGGGGAGCCGGACCCGCACTCCGCGGCCGATGCGGGAGAATCGGTGCATGTCGGCTGAGTCGAAAGCACCCGCTCGGGCCTACTCCGGGGCGACCACGTCGCCCCGGGTGGGTCTGCGCGAACGCAAGAAGCAGCGCACCCGCCGCACCATCCGCGCGGAAGCGATGAAACTGTTTCAGGCACAGGGGTATTCGGCGACCACGATCGAGCAGATCGCCGAGGCCGCCGATATCTCGCCGAGTACCTTCTTCCGTTATTTCCCGTCCAAAGAGCAGGTGGTGCTGGCCGACGACGTCGATCCGATCATGATCCACGCGCTCGAATCCCAGCCACCGGAGCTGACGCCGCTGGCCGCGTTCCGCCAGGCGATGCGCGACACCTTCGACAATCTGGACCCGCAGGACTGGCAGTTCGAGCAGGACCGGATGAAGCTGATCTACAACGAGCCCGAGCTGCGCAGCGTGATCATGCAGGAGACCGAACGCAACGTGGATCTGGTCTCCGCGCTGCTCGCCCGCCGAGTCGGCCGCGAACCGAGCGACTTCGAGGTCCGTGCCTTCTCCGGGGCGATGATCGGGGCGATGATGACCGCGTTCGGCCGGGAGGGGCTCGATCTGGACAAGATCGACAGGATCGTGGAATTCATGGAGGCGGGCATGCCGCTGCGGCCTGCGGTACCCGGGCCGGAATCGGACGACTGACGCCACCCTCCGATCAGGACGCGGTCAGCTCGGCGGCCGCGCTGTCGTCGGTCATGCCGGCGAAGAAGCCGCCGATCACGTCCTCGATCTCGGAAATCGACCGCGCGCAATACAGAATCGGCTGATAGTGCGTGATGTCGTAGGTCGCGGTGCCCATGTCGTGAATGTTCAGCGGATGCAGCCGGGCGTGCCGGAACTCCTCGATCTCGCCGAACGAGGACAGCAAACCCGCACCGTAGCAACGCACTTCGCCCTTTTCGCGCACCACACCGAACTCCATGGAGAACCAGAACACGTCGGCCAGGAATTTCAACGCCGCCTCGGTCTCCAGTCGGGACACCGCGGCGCCGACTTCGGCATAGATCGCGGCGAACCGTGGCGACGCCAATTGATTTGCGTGCCCGATGATTTCGTGAATCGAATCGGGCTCCGGCGTGTACAGCGGAGCGGAATGGTGGCGAATGTACTGGGTGGAGTGGAAAATTCGATCGGCGAACGAGCCGAAGAATTCGCGCAGCGGCACCAGGCCCGCCGCCGGCACGTAGCGAAAACCGGTGAGCGGCACCAATTTCGCGGTCACCTCGTCCAGCTGCGGAATATGATCGGCAGGCAGGTCCAGTCGCCGGGCACCGTCGAGCACCTCCGCCGACGCGTACGTCCGATGTTTGCGCGTCAACTCCGCCGACACGATGCGCCAGACCCGCTGCTCCTCCTCGGTGTAGTCGATGCGCGGCAGCGTCTCGCCCTCCCGATACGCCAGCGCCAGCGCGGCGATCGCGTTGCGCCGCGCCCGATACTCCGGATCGTGCACCCCCGGATGCTCGGCACTCAAATGCACCGTGACATCGCCGTCGTTACCCGTGGTAACCGGCGAATACAGCTGACCTTCGGTGAACATGCCTCCAGGCAAGCACCCGCACCCCGATCCGACAACAAACCCCCAGCAAACTGTGCAAATTGCCTAGTAAGCGAAAGGCCGCCCGCATCGTGCGATGCGGGCGGCCTGTCGAGTTCGAACTGCTACCTACCTCAGGGGCGGGCGAACAGGAGGGCTCGCTTGACCTCCTGGATGGCCTTGGTGACCTCGATGCCGCGGGGGCAGGCGTCGGTGCAGTTGAAGGTAGTGCGGCAGCGCCAGACGCCTTCGACGTCGTTGAGGATGTCGAGACGCTCGCGGGCGCCCTCGTCGCGGCTGTCGAAGATGAAGCGGTGAGCGTTCACGATCGCGGCCGGGCCGAAGTAGCTGCCGTCGCTCCAGTACACGGGGCAGGAGGTGGTGCAGCAGGCGCAGAGGATGCACTTGGTGGTGTCATCGAAGCGCGCGCGGTCGGTCTGGGACTGGATGCGCTCGCGGGTGGGCTCGTTGCCGTGCGTGATCAGGTACGGCTTCACCGCGCGGAACGCGTCGAAGAACGGCTCCATGTTCACCACGAGGTCCTTCTCCACGGGCAGGCCGCGGATCGGCTCGACGGTGACGGTGAGCTCCTTGCCGTTCTTGGGCAGCATGTCGCTCATCAGCACCTTGCACGCCAGCCGGTTCACACCGTTGATGCGCATGGCGTCCGAACCACAGACGCCGTGGGCGCAGGAACGACGGAAGGTGAGCGTGCCGTCCAGGTAGGACTTGATGTAGATGAGCACGTTCAGGAAGCGGTCGGTCGGCAGGACCGGCACCTGGAACGAATCCCAGTGCGCACCCTTGTCGTCCTCCGGGTTGAACCGGGCGACCTTCACCGTCACCATGGTCGACCCGTCGGGCACGGGGGCCGGCTTCTGCCCGGCCGGGGCTTCGGCTACAGCAGTCATCAGTACTTACGCTCCATCGGCTCGTAACGGGTCTGCACGACCGGCTTGAAGTCGAGCTGGATGTCGGCGATCAGCTCCGCCGGCTTACCGGGCTCGACCTGCTTGTACGCCATGGTGTGGCGCATGAAGTTGACGTCGTCGCGGTCGGGATAGTCCTCGCGGGCGTGGCCGCCGCGTGATTCCTTGCGGTTGAGCGCGCCCACGACGGTGACCTCGGCCAGCTCCAGCAGGAAGCCGAGCTCGACGGCCTCGAGCAGGTCGCTGTTGTAGCGCTTGCCCTTGTCCTGCACGGTGATGTGCTGGTAGCGCTCCTTGAGCGCGTGGATGTCGGTCAGCGCCTGCTTGAGGGTCTCCTCGGTGCGGAACACCGCGGCGTTGGCGTCCATGGTGACCTGCAGCTCGGTGCGGATGTCGGCGACCCGCTCGTTGCCGTGGTCGCTCAGCAGCAGCGTCAGCCAGTCCTGCACCATCTGCGCCGGGTTCTCCGGCAGCTCGACGAATTCGGTGCGGGCGGCGTACTCCGCGGCGGCGATACCCGAGCGGCGGCCGAACACGTTGATGTCCAGCAGCGAGTTGGTGCCCAGGCGGTTCGAGCCGTGCACCGACACGCAGGCGCACTCACCGGCGGCGTACAGGCCGGGGACCACGTCGGTGTTGTTGCGCAGCACCTCGCCGCGAATGCGGGTCGGGATACCACCCATCACGTAGTGACAGGTCGGCATGACCGGCACCGGCTCCTTCACCGGGTCCACACCCAGGTAGGTGCGGGAGAACTCGGTGATGTCGGGCAGCTTCTCCTCGAGCACGTCCTCGCCGAGGTGGGTCACGTCGATGAAGACGTAGTCCTTGTTCGGACCGCCACCGCGGCCCTCGAGGACCTCCTTGACCATCGACCGGGCCACGATGTCGCGCGGCGCGAGGTCCTTGATGGTGGGGGCGTAACGCTCCATGAAGCGCTCACCGGAGGCGTTGCGCAGGATGCCGCCCTCACCGCGGACGGCCTCGGAGATCAGGATGCCCAGACCGGCCAGGCCCGTCGGATGGAACTGGTGGAACTCCATGTCCTCCAGCGGCAGCCCCTTGCGGAACACGATCGCCATACCGTCACCGGTCAGCGTGTGCGCGTTGGAGGTGGTCTTGTACATCCGGCCGGAACCGCCGGTGGCGAAGATGATCGCCTTGGCGTGGAAGACGTGGATCTCACCGGTGGCCAGCTCGTAGGCGACCACGCCGGTGGCGACCGAACCGCGGTCGGTCTCGCTCATCACCAGGTCGAGAACGTAGAACTCGTTGTAGAACTCCACGTCGTGCTTGACGCAGTTCTGGTAGAGCGTCTGCAGGATCATGTGGCCGGTGCGGTCGGCGGCGTAGCAGGCGCGGCGCACGGGCGCCTTGCCGTGGTCGCGGGTGTGACCGCCGAAGCGACGCTGGTCGATCTTGCCCTCGGGCGTCCGGTTGAACGGCAGGCCCATCTTCTCCAGGTCCAGCACCGCGTCGATGGCCTCCTTGGCCATGATCTCCGCGGCGTCCTGGTCGACCAGGTAGTCACCACCCTTGACGGTGTCGAAGGTGTGCCATTCCCAGTTGTCTTCTTCGACGTTGGCCAGCGCGGCGCACATACCGCCCTGGGCCGCGCCGGTGTGGCTGCGGGTCGGGTACAGCTTGGTCAGCACGGCGGTGCGAGCCCGGGGGCCGGCCTCGATCGCCGCGCGCATCCCCGCGCCACCGGCACCGACGATGACCACGTCGTAGCGGTGTTCCTGAACCGGACGGGATTCACTCATCGCGGAGGCGTTCCTAACTGATGTTGGGGTCGAAGGTGAAGATGACGTAGGTGCCCACGCCCATGATCAGGATCATGGCGACGGCCAGCAGGGTCTTCAGCCAGAAGCGGGTGGAGTCCTTGCGGGAGTAGTCGTCGATGACCGTGCGCAGGCCGTTGCCGCCGTGCAGCTGCGCCAGCCACAGCATGGCCAGATCCCAGCACTGCCAGAACGGGCTGGCCCAGCGGCCGGCCACGAAGCCGAAGTTCAGTCGCTTCACACCGCCGTCGAGCATCAGCATGATCGTCATGTGGCCCAGCACCAGCACGATCAGCAGCAGGCCGGAGAAGCGCATGAACAGCCACGCGTACTTCTCGAAGTTGTTGCCGGAGGAACGGCGCGGGGTGCGGGGCGAGTCGAGGCTGGCGGGACGGTCGTAGGACTTGCCGAGAACAGGTGCGGTCATATCAGTGCTCCGTCAGCAGGTAGAAGAACTGGCGGCCGACGCCGGCGGCGGAGACCAGAACCCAGATGGTGAGCACGATCCACAGCATCAGGCGCTGGTACTTGGGGCCCTTGGACCAGAAGTCGACGAGGATCACGCGGACGCCGTTCAGCGCGTGGAACAGCACGCAGACGACCAGGCCCATCTCCATGAGGGCCACGACCGGGTTCTTGTAGGTCTCGATGGCCCGGTTGTAGGTGTCCGGGCTGACCCGCACCAGAGCGGTGTCGAGTACGTGGACGAACAGGAAGAAGAAGATCGTGACACCGGTGATCCGGTGCATCGCCCAGGACCACATACCCGGGTCGCCGCGGTACAGGGTCTTCCGCTTCGGCTGAGCCGGAGCTTCCAGTGTGGTCGTCATAGAGTGCGGTGCCTCCAACGTCGTTGATGGACACGCCGGCGAGCCGGCAGTCGGATCCGGTCGCAGCTTCGGCATACGCCGAGCATGTGAATCTGGAGAAACACCAGCTCAACTCGGGCGCTGACATCCGGAGGCGGTGGCCGGCGGTGCGTTGCCAAACCTGGACCGATCTGTGGAGAACTCTAATCCCCGGCGATTCGCGGAACTAATTCGGCGTGCCGTGCGTTGAGCTTCCAAGCGGCGAGTTAGGTTTGCCTTGCCTGAATGTTCGACAGCGTCGCGATGCCATTTCTACGCTGTCATATCAGCCATTCGAGCGGAGGTCCGATATGCCGGAAATTGATTGGGATTCCCTGCGTCACAACGCATTTCGAGTAATGCGTAATGCGTATGCACCGTACTCCGGCTTTCCGGTCGGCGCCGCCGCTCTCACCGCCGGCGGTTCCATTGTGAGCGGCTGCAATGTGGAAAATGTCTCATACGGGCTCGGCGTCTGCGCCGAAACTGTACTCGTCGGTAACTTTTGTTCCTCCGGCGGCGGCCGTTTGCTGGCGGTCGCTGTCTGTGATTCGCACGGGGAAATCCTGATGCCCTGCGGGAGGTGCCGGCAGGTGCTCTACGAGCACGGCGGGCCGGAACTGCTCGTCGACCATCGCGACGGCCCGGTACCCCTGGCGAGGTTGCTGCCGGACGCCTTCGGGCCGGACGATCTGGCCGCCGGCCGGAAATGATGTGAATTTCCGCACCCCGAACGGGATCTGGAAGGCTTTTCGCCATGACCCATACGGCGGTGTCGGTGATCGCGGCCAAGCGCGACGGTGCGGAACTCGACGACGAACAGATCGATTGGGTGGTCGACGCGTTCACTCGCGGCGAGGTCGCCGACGAACAGATGTCGGCCCTGGCAATGGCGATCGTGCTGCGCGGCATGACCCGCCGCGAACTCGCCCGGTGGACCGCCGCGATGATCGCCTCCGGGCAGCGGATGGACTTCACGGACCTGCCCCGGCCGACCGTCGACAAACACTCGACGGGAGGAGTCGGCGACAAGATCACCCTGCCGCTGGCGCCACTGGTGGCCGCCTGTGGCGCGGCGGTCCCGCAGTTGTCGGGCCGCGGCCTGGGGCACACGGGCGGAACCCTGGACAAGTTGGAATCGATTCCGGGCTGGCGAGCCGATCTGGACACCGCGCGGATGCGGTCGATCCTCGCCGACCCGGAGATCGGTGCGGTGATCTGCGCGGCCGGGGCGGATCTGGCACCGGCCGACAAGCGCCTGTACGCGCTGCGCGATGTGACCGGCACCGTGGAATCGGTTCCGCTCATCGCCAGTTCGATCATGAGCAAGAAGATCGCCGAGGGAACCGGCGCACTCGTCCTGGATGTGAAGGTCGGCAGCGGCGCGTTCATGAAGAATTTCCGCGACGCCACCGAATTGGCCACGGCCATGGTCGAATTGGGGACCGACGCGGGGGTGCGGACGGTCGCGTTGCTCACCGCGATGGACACCCCGCTCGGGCGTACCGCGGGCAATGCGCTCGAGGTCGCCGAAGCGGTGGAGGTTCTGGCCGGCGGCGGCCCGGCGGATGTCGTCGAGCTCACGGTGGCGCTGGCGCGAGAGATGGTGGCGCAAGCCGGTATTCGCGATGCCGACCCCGCCGCCGCGCTGGCCGACGGCCGCGCGATGGATCACTGGCGGGCGATGATCACGGCGCAGGGCGGCGATCCCGACGCGCCCCTGCCGCGGGCGCGGCACACCGAAACCCTGGTGGCGCAGGAATCGGGCGTTCTCACCCGGCTGGATGCGATGGCCGTGGGGCTCGCCGCTTGGCGGCTCGGTGCCGGACGCGCTCGTCAGGGCGATCCCGTGCAGTTCGGTGCCGGCATCGAGATGCACTGCAAGCCGGGCGATCCGGTCGCAGCCGGGAAGCAGCTGTTCACCCTGCACACCGACTCCGAAGCGGCCGTACCCGCGGCGATCGCGACACTGCGGGCGGGATTCGACATCGGAGCGGTTCCGCCGACCGCGCATCCGCTGATCCTCGGGCGGATCGGGCTCTGAGCACCGTTGGTGACCTGTCTATTGTGCCAATAACCAACGGCACGTCATTCAGGTTGCTATTCTGTGCTCGCACGACCGCAGAATCCGGCTGGTGAGCACCGCCTGCGTGCGGCGGCATTCGTTGTCACCTAGCGAAGGACGTGTCTCGTGGGTGCTGTCGCTCTCGGACTGATCTTCTTGTTCATCCTGGCCGCCGGCGGATTACGGTCCGTCGAGGTCGGATGCCAGAACACACAGAAATTCCATCTGAAGAACATGTGGCTGTGCGCGGTGGTGTCCTACGCCGTCGCGCTGGCCGGATTCTCGGTCTTCCTCGTGATCTCGACCGTGGTGTCGCACTCGCCGTGGCCGACGTGGGCCGATGTGGAACGGATGCCCTGGTGGGCGCCGTTCGGCGGGCTGATCGGCGGTGTCGCGGTGATCGGCATGATCACCGTGGCCAAATATGTCGGTGTCGCCACCTTCAACGCCGTCGTCATCGTGGCCGAAATGCTGGTCGCGCTGGTGATGGACGACCTGGGCGCGATGGGTTTCGCCGAGCGGCACGCGACGCCGCCGCGGTTGCTGGCCGCGGCGCTGATCACCGTGGCGGTGTATCTCAT
This sequence comes from Nocardia sp. NRRL WC-3656, assembly GCF_000720265.1. Classification (NCBI taxonomy): domain Bacteria; kingdom Bacillati; phylum Actinomycetota; class Actinomycetes; order Mycobacteriales; family Nocardiaceae; genus Nocardia; species Nocardia sp. NRRL WC-3656. Next base: position 423,680 of record NZ_JOJF01000002.1, read on the forward strand.
GGCCAGCGATTCCCGGGAGGCGGCGCCCCGGCCACCCGAGTTCGTGCCGGCGGGGGAGGCAGCGCGATGACCGCCCGCACCCCCGTTCGGCGGGCGGCGCTCGGCCGCGGGGCGATGATTCTCGTCTTCGTCCTGATGCTCGTCGGCGGCGCCCTGCGCTCGGTCGAGGCCGGCTGCCAGAACTCGCTGAAACTCGCCCTGCACAACGTCTTTCTGTGCGGCGTGATCTCGTACGCGGTGGCACTCGCCGGTGTCGGCGCGATATTCGCTGTGACACTGGCGATTTCGCCGCATCAGCCGTGGCCGTCCCGATCGGATCTGAAGACGATGCCCCGATGGGCTCCCTTCGGCGGGCTCACCGGCGGCGCCGCCATCTTCGCGATGATCACGGTGGCCTCCGGCGTCGGAGTGAGCACCTTCAACGCCCTGATCATCGCCGGTCAGATGCTGCTCGCGGCGGCCATGGACCATTTCGGTGTCATGGGCTTCCCGCGCCGGCCGGTCAGCGCGCAGCGACTGGCGGGCTGTGCGCTGATCGTCGTGGGCGCCTATCTGATGGCCAGGTACTGACCCGAGTCCGGCTACATGCGGGCGACCGCCGGGCAACGACAGGCCGGCGGGCAGATGCACACCCGGCAAGTTGCCTGCACGGGCCCGCGAATGCGGATAGCGTCGTTACATGACTGGACCGATGCCTTTGACTCTCGCCTCGATCCGCCAGGCCCCCAAGGCCGTGCTGCACGACCATCTCGACGGTGGCCTGCGTCCCGCGACCGTGCTCGAACTGGCCGAGGACTGCGGATACGACCAGCTACCCGCCACCGACGCGCAGGCCCTGGCGCAGTGGTTCCGCGAAGCGGCCGACAGCGGATCGCTCGAGCGCTATCTGGAGACCTTCGCGCACACGGTGGCGGTGATGCAGACCCCGGAGGGACTGCGGCGGGTGGCGCGCGAATGCGCACTGGACCTGGCCGCCGACGGGGTAGTGTACGCCGAGGTCCGCTTCGCGCCCGAACAGCATCTCGAACGCGACCTCACTCTCGACGAGGTCGTCGAGCACACCCTGGCCGGCTTTCGCGAGGGCGAGCGGCTGGCCGCCGAAGCCGGCACTCCCATCCGGGTGACCTGCCTGCTCACCGCCATGCGTCACGCCGCCCGCTCGCGTGAGATCGCCGAGTTGACGGTGCGCTTCCGCGACCGCGGAGTCGGCGGATTCGACATCGCCGGAGCCGAGGCGGGCTATCCGCCCTCGCGGCATCTGGACGCCTTCGAATACATGCGCGCCAACTGCGCGCAGTTCACCATCCACGCCGGGGAGGCGTTCGGGCTGCCGTCGATCCACGAGGCGCTGGCGTTCTGCGGCTGCGATCGGCTCGGGCACGGGGTGCGGATCACCGACGACATCTTCGACAGCGACGGCTCCGAGCCCACCCTCGGGCTGGTGGCCAATTACGTTCGCGACAAACGGATTCCGCTCGAGCTGTGTCCCTCGTCCAATGTGCAGACCGGTGCCGTGCCGGCTCTGGACAAGCATCCGTTCGACCTGCTGGCGCGGTTGCGGTTCCGGGTCACCGTCAATACCGACAACCGGCTCATGAGCGATACCGACATGAGCCGGGAAATGCTGAAGCTGGTCGAAACCTTCGGCTACGGCTGGAGCGATCTGGAGCGGTTCACGATCAACGCCATGAAGTCGGCGTTCATCCCGTTCCCCGACCGGCTGCGCATCATCGACGAGGTGATCAAGCCCGGTTACGCCGTGCTGATCGGATGACCGCCGCATCCCCCCGTCGATGACCGCGCCTCGGGAACCGGTTAGCCCTTCTCCAGCCGGTTCTCGAAGGCCTGCTCCAGCGCTCGCCAGCTCTCGGCCTCGGCGGTGAACGGCGGACTCGGCGCCAGCCGGGTCGGGTCCGGCTCCAGCAGGTAGGAGACGTACCAGCCCAGCGGCGTCGACTTCGCCAGCGCCTGCTCTACCGAGTCGTCACCGACGTAATCGGCTGCGTCGGTGAACAGTTCGACCGCCAGATCGAGCTGGTCGATATCGACCGCCTTGGGTCCCTGGCCCAGGTCGTCGGCCAGGCCCGGCAACACGTAGACGTTCTCCTCGGTGACCTCGACCTCGAGCGAGCCGTCGACCGCCGCCGTGCGAACCTCGCCGTAGGTGCTGACCCGCGCCAGGTCGTGGTCGTGATCGTCGGCCAGGTAGCGAGCCAGCGCGCGCTCGGAGGGGAAGACGGTGATGGTGCCGTCGTGGCCGAGGAACACCGGCTCGTCGTCCAGATAGCAACGCAGGGTGAAGAATTCGCCTTCGGACGTGACGATCTTGACCGGGTCGATGCCGACCTCGTGCCAGAAGGTCTCCTCTTCGTCCTCGTCGTCGTCCTCGTCGGTGTCCTCGTCCTCGTCGAGGTCGACCGGCTCGATATCGTCGTCGTCGGTGTCGGCGGCGTCCTCGGCGTCGACGACGTTCTCCTCGGCGGCCAGCAGTTCCGCCTCGGCCACGGCCAGCGCTTCCTGGTCGACATCCGGAGAGGCCACCACGGAATCGATGGCATCGATGACCCGGTCCCAGTCCTTGGCGATCGCGTTGCCGACCTGGTCCCACAGCTGTTCGCCGTCGCGGCCGACGAACGCGGTCACACCCGCCGGCAGAGCGCCGAGGACGGGATGCGAGCCGAAGAACTTGGTGACCACCTCGAGTTCGCACACCTCGCCGATGGTGCGGACCATCTCGAGGGTCTCTTCGAGTTCGGCGATGGTCTCGGGGTCGGGTTCACCGGCCGCGAGTTCGGGGACGCCGACCAGATCGAAGACGTGCTCCTCCTGGGGTTCGAGCTCGGCGGCGGACAAACCGACGACGACCTTCCAGGACGGATGGTCCACCAGATCGTTGTCGTCGTTGGTCCGGATGAACGCGGCGAGCTCCGCGGGGGAGTCGAATCCGTAGAGCTCGTCCTCGTGACCGAGGAATGCCTCCCACTCGTCGTCACCGTCTCGCCAGCGCGGTGCCCACAGGGTGACCAGATCGCCGTCGGTGAGACCGAGCTCGATCGGGACGATGTCTCCAGAAGCCATGACCGGAAGCCTATCGAGCCGTCGCCTTCGGCACTATTCGGCCCGCCCCCCAACGTTTCCCGATTCGGGCGCGGTGAAGGCGGAATTGAGGGTGGCGACCACCTCCGAGCGCTGCTCTCCCGCATTCTGCGCCGCCTGCTGGCACGCCCAGATGATCAACTGGCCCACTTCGGCCGGAGAATGCGAGGTGACGGCCTCGGACAGGTCCAGGCCGACCAGGGCGCCGTCGCTGTCGACCTCGACGCTCACCGAACCGTCCTCGGCGGTGAACCGGCCGCGCACGTTCTTCAGGTTGTAGAGCGCCGCCTCGAGGGCCTCGAGTTTGTTCGTCGCCGCGGCGACGAGGGCATCCATTTCCGCGCTCACAGTGCGTCCTTTCCGGCAGATGCGCCAACGCTCATGCTGTGCTTATCAAGCGTATGAACGGGGCGCCGCGTGGTTACGCGCCGCTGCCTGCTTCGCGCCCGACCGTTCATACGGGCCTCATCCAGCTGGTGGGGCCGGTGTCCTCGTCGTCCATGCGGTCGAGTTCGTCGACGGCTTCCTGGCGGGTGGGCAGGCCCAATTTGTCCAGGATCTCGGTGGGCATCCCGGATTCGGCGAGCAGTTCGCGCCGGCGGGCCTTGGCGACGATCGCCGACCGCTTGGTCAGCCGCAGAATCTCCGCGGCCAAAGCCTGTGCGCCGTAGCGGTATTCGCTGCGCTCGAATTTGATCTCCACCGGAATGCCCTGATCGGTGGCCCGCACACTGATGGTGCCGGCGCGATTGGTGCTGGCGGCGACCGTGACGCTCGGGATCTGCTGATGCTGCGGCTGGCTCATGACGTCGGCCTGTAGAACCCGTGGAACGCCATTCCCATGTTCTCCGTTCGAATCGGGTCGATCTGCACCGGATCACCGGCCTCGACCATCTGTCCGTTACCGACGACCATCGCGACGTGACCGTCCCAGATGGCCAGATCGCCCGGCATGACATCGCCCGGGCTCACCGGTGTGGCGCCGGCACTCTGGTCACAGGCGAGTCGGGGCAGGTCGACGCCGGCCTCGCCGTAGGCCCACTTGGTCAGGCCGCTGCAGTCCAGGCCGGCCCCGGGGGTGTTGCCGCCCCAGACGTACGGCGTGCCGCAGGCGCTGATCGCGGCCTTGACCGCGGTGGCGGCCTTCTGATTGGGCGCCTCGACCTGGCTGCCGTCGGGCAGGGTGATCATGACGCCGCCGTGGCGGCCAGGCTTGTCGGCGCCGGACTGCTGGGCTCCGGGAGTCCTCGTGCCGCCCGAGCTCGACCGCGACTGCGTCGCCGCGGAGGCCGGGCTGGTCATGCTGCTCATCATCGAACCGCCGCTCGATACCAGACCGCCGAGCAGTGAGCCGGCCGTCTGCGCACCGGTGCTCAGCGCGGGTGCGGCGGCAGCGGCCGCGGCCACCGGAGCGCTCGACATGGACGGCGTCGGCGGGGGCGGGGTGAGGTCGTTCATGGAGGTGGTGTGCGTGTCGAGCTCCGACCGCACCCGGCCGACCACGCCCAGCGCCTGGCCGAAATGATCGATCGCGGAATTCACCACGGTGATCAGTCCCGGGGGAGTCGTCACCGCGGGCCCCAGCGCCGTGACCGACTGCACGAACGACTGGACGATTCCGTCGAGTTCCTTCTGGCCCGTCTGCACCGAGGCGGCGGCCTGGCTGACCACGTCGGCCATATCGTTGCCGCGATCCGACATCGCGGCCGCCGAGGTCTGCACCTTGAGCGCCTTGTCCATCGCCGCGTCGCCACCACCGCCGTTCCAGGCGTTGGTCATCTGATTGATGCTCGCGCTACCGGCCTGATGAATTCCGTCGAGATGGGTGGACACCTGGCGCAGCGCATCGGCCGGGCCGCCGGCGGGCAGCACCCCGGAGCCGAAGCTGGTGAGCAGATCGATGAGTGGCTGGGCGAGTGCGTCGAGATCGATGACGCCCGTCATCCGATCGGGCCTTCCGCGGCGCGCAGGGCGGCGGCGTGGGCGGCGTCGGTTTCGGAATAGGTGGCGGCGGCGCCCGTCGCGGCGGCCCCCACACTGCCCATCACCGCGGACAGTTCGCCGATCCCCGCGACATGCCCGGCATGGGCCGCGGCATAGGCAGCGACGAAATCGCCCCCCACCAAACCGAAGATCGGACCGAGCAGGACCGGGTCGGCGCCGACGGCGCCCGCCGCGGCCACACCCATTTCACCGGCCAGTCCCGCAGCTGTGGCACCGTAGGCGGCGACGCCCTCGGTGTCGACCGAGATCCTGTGCATCAACATCCCCCATCGTGCTGGTCTGGTGGCAGATTACGTCATCCGAGTAGTTCGACGCATGCCCCTGCGCAACGGTTCCCACTCCGGTTGCGGAAATCCGCCCTCGGTTGCCGATTTCCAACCCCGACAGACCTTATCGTTCCCTCATGCGTACGCATATCGTGGAACACCCGCTGACGGTCACCCTCCTGACGACCATGCGCGATGCCCGCACACCCAACGCGGGATTCCGGGCGGCACTGGCCGATCTGACCGGATTCCTCGTCTACGAAGCGCTGCGGGAAGCCCCGACCCACACCTTCGACATCGACACCCCGGTCGCGCCGACCCGGGGCGCCCGGCTGGCGCAACCACCGCTGCTGGTGCCGGTGTTGCGCGCCGGCCTCGGCATGGTCGACGCCGCCAGTGCCCTGATTCCGGAATCCCGTGTCGGTTTCGTCGGCGTGGCGCGCGACGAGCAGACCCATCGGCCGGTGCCGTACATGGAATCGCTGCCCGCGGACCTGTCGGGCCTGCCGGTCTTCGTCCTCGATCCGATGCTGGCCACCGGTGGATCGATGCGCCACACCCTGGAACTGCTGTCCGCCCGCAACGCCACCGACATCACCGCCATCTGCGTCGTCGCCGCCCCGGAAGGCATTGCCGCGCTGGAGAAATCGGGTCTGCCGGTGCGACTGGTGACCGCCGCGGTCGACTCCGGACTCAATGCCGACGCCTTCATCGTGCCGGGGCTGGGTGACGCCGGCGACCGCCAATTCGGTCCGCGCCACGACTGATGCCGCCCGCCGCCGGGTGGCATCCAGCCGAACCGCGGGATCGGTAGGGTTCGCGCGGAGGGCTCAGCTGTTCACAACTTCTCGCAGAACTCGCGCAGTGCCGAGAGTCGTTGTGCTGCAACTGCTTTCGACGAAGTCAGCGAGTCGCGGTCGCGAACCGGCTCGACGACCTCCAGATAGCATTTGAGTTTCGGCTCGGTACCCGAGGGGCGGATGACGATGCGCTGCCCCTCGCCTTCGAAGATCAAGGCGTCGGTGCGCATCCGGCCGCGAACCGTGGACAGGTCGGTGCAGGTGACGGGCACGCCCGCGATGACATCGGGCGGCGTATCGCGCAGGCGGGCAACGGCTTGCGCGGCGGCCGCCTGATCGGCCAATCGCAGCGAGACCTGGTCGCCGGTGTGCAGCCCGAATTCCACGGCGTAGTCGTCGAGGACGTCGAGCAGGGAACGCCCCTGCTCGCGCAGGCGGGCGGTGAGGTCGGCGGCGGCGACGGCGGCGGTGATGCCGTCCTTGTCGCGCACGGCAGCCGGGTCGACGCAGTGGCCGATGGCCTCCTCGTAGGCGTACACGAGGCCCTCCCCGGCGCGGGCCAGCCATTTGAATCCGGTGAGCGTTTCGGCGTAGCGGGCCCCGCGCGCCGGCGCGAGTTTCCCCAGCAGTCGCGACGATACGACGGTGGTCGCGACCAGCGCGTCCGGTGCCGCGTTGCGCAGGACGTAATCGGCCAGCAGCACACCGGTTTCGTCGCCGCGCAGCATGCGCCACCCGTGCGGACCGGGGACCGCGAGCGCGCAGCGATCGGCATCGGGATCGAGTGCGACGGCGAGGTCGGCGTCGATCTTCTCCGCCAGTGCCAGCAGCAGATCGGCGGCGCCGGGTTCCTCCGGATTCGGGAACGCCACGGTCGGGAAGTCCGGATCGGGTGCGAACTGTTCCTCGACCACATGGACGTCGTGGAACCCGGCGGCGGCCAGCGCGGCCACCGCCGTCTCGCCGCCGACGCCGTGCATGGGAGTCAGCGCGATCCGGATATCGGGGCGCTGCACCGTCATTCGGTCTCCAGCAAGCGGTTCACCGTCCCGATCCTCGTTCACGGTGTGGTGGCCCGCATGGACCGGAATCGTTCGCGCGCCGCCGATCGCCTCGGGCACGGCAGCGGCTCGCGCCAGGTAGCGGCGAACGAGTTCCTCGCCGAGTTCGGCTCGCCCGGCATCATCGGGCAGCGACAGGATCGACGGTGAGGGGGCGCCGGCGGCCGGATCGGTGCGGGCGATCGGTTCGGTGACCGCATCGATACAGCGCTCGATCTCGGTGTCGGCGGGCGGGATCAGCTGCGAACCGCCGTCCAGATAGAGCTTGTACCCGTTGTCCGTGGCGGGGTTGTGGGACGCCGTGATCTGCACGCCGGCCACCGCACCCAGCTCCCGTACCGCGAACGCCACGATCGGCGTCGGCAGCGGCCGTGGCAGGAGCAGCACCGAAAAGCCCGCTGCGGCAAACACTTCCGCGGTGACCGTAGCGAACTCCGCGGAGCCGTGCCGGGCGTCGCGACCGACGATCACCAGACCACCGCCGAGGCAGCGGTCCCGGAGCCACGCCGCCACACCGGCGCTCGCGCGTGCCACGGTGCCGGCGTTCATCCCGTCCGGCCCCTCCTGGAGCGGGCCGCGCAGACCTGCCGTTCCGAATCGCAACATGGCGCCCGCCTACAGCCGTTCCAGCACACCGCGCAACAATTTGCCCAATCTCGGTGCGGCGGCCTGCCCTTCGGCGAGTACCTCCTGGTGGGACAGCGCTGCGCCGGTCACGCCCGCGGCCAGATTGGTCACCAGCGATATGCCCAGCAGGCGCAGCCCCAGCGAGCGGGCCGCGATCGCCTCCAGCACGGTCGACATGCCGACCAGATCGGCGCCCATGCCGCCGAGCATGCGGATCTCGGCGGGCGTCTCGTACTGCGGCCCGTTCAGGCCCGCGTAGACGCCCTCACTCAGCGACGGGTCGATTTCCCTTGCCAGCGTGCGCAATTCGGGATCCCAGGCATCGACCATGTTCACGAACGCGGCACCGGTGAGCGGAGTGCGCCCGGTGAGATTGAGGTGATCGCTGATCAGCACGGGCTCGCCGACGCGCAGGCCCGGGCGGATACCGCCCGCGGCGTTGGTGAGGATCACCGTCTCGGCGCCCGCCGCGGCCGCCGCGTGCACCGCGTGCACCACCCGATGCGGTTCGTAGCCCTCGTAGAGGTGCTGGCGGCCCATCATCAGCAGCACCGGCACCTCGCCGACGTCCACCGAATGCACGATGCCCTGATGGCCCTGCGCCGTCGGCGGTTCGAAGCCGGGCAGCTCGGTCATCGGAATCGACGCCCGCGGCGCTCCGATCTCGGTGGCGGCGGACTGCCAGCCGGATCCGAGCACCACCGCGACCCGATGGTGCGTGACTCCCGTACGTGTGGCGATCGCCTCGGCGGCCTGTTCGGCAAGCATGCGCCCACGATAGTGCGCCGACGGACCGGTTGTGCGCGTCGCCGGCCGGACACGACCACCGCCGCCGGGCGCGGTCGCCGGGGCGGGGGCAGGATGGTGCCGTGCGTGAACTCGTGGTCCTCGGGACGGCCAGTCAGGTGCCGACCCGTCGACGCAATCACAACGGATATCTGTTGCGCTGGGACGGTGACGGCCTGTTGTTCGATCCCGGCGAGGGGACGCAGCGGCAGATGCTGTTCGCGGGGGTTTCGGCGAGTGGCATCACCCGGATCGGGCTGACGCACTTCCACGGTGATCACTGCCTGGGCCTGCCCGGGGTGCTGGCGCGGCTGAATCTGGACCAGGTGACCCATCCGGTCGACATCTGCTTCCCGGGATCGGGCGCCGATCTGCTCACGCACCTGCGCGGGGTGGTACCCGCGTTTCCGGGTTTGCGCGAACATCCGATCGACGCGGACGGTCCGGTGCCGCTGCCCGACGCGCCGTTCACCTTCGAGGCCGTGCGGCTGTCGCATCGCATCGACACCTTCGGCTACCGGCTGGTCGAACCCGACAGCCATCGGATCCTGCCGGAGCGGCTCGCCGAACTCGGCCTGGCGGGTCCGGTGGTCGGGGCACTGCAGCGCGAGGGCGCGGTGCGACTGCCCGACGGTCGCACGGTCACCGTCGACGAGGTCTCGGCCCCGCGCCCCGGACAGTGCTTCGCCTTCGTGATGGACACCCGAATGTGTTCGGGCATAGCCGAATTGGCCGAAGGCGCCGATATGCTCGTCATCGAGTCGACCTTCCTGGAGGCCGAGGCGCAGCTGGCCGACGATTTCGGCCATCTCACCGCGGGGCAGGCGGCACGCGTGGCCGCGGAGGCGGGCGTGCGCACCCTCGTCCTCACCCATTTCTCGCAGCGCTACGGCGATCTGTCCGGACACCGGGCCGAGGCGGAGCGGTATTTCGACGGGGAGCTGGTGATCGCCGAGGATCTGATGCGGGTGCCGATCCCGCCACGTCGCTGACCGTAGCCAGCCGGTGATGACAACTCGTCGGTAACTTGGCCGGGGGTGTGATGCGGCCGTTCATACGGAGCTGCATATTCTCTGCCTATGCCGTACTTGGACCGTGACGGGGACGTATTCGTGCTCTACCTCGGCAACGAGGGTCAGACCGACAGCGAGAACCGCTTCCACCCCGACTGGATCGACGCCTTCCACGCGAAACTGGACGAGGTAGAGGCCGCCGAGGGGCCGGCGGCGCTGGTCACGGTGGCCACCGGAAAGTTCTTCAGCAACGGCCTGGACACCGACTGGCTGTTCGGCAACATGGACAAGATGCACTGGTACCTGGACCGGGTGCATTCCGTCTTCAGCCGGCTGCTGGCCTTCGGCATGCCGACCGTCGCCGCGCTGAACGGCCACGCCTTCGGCGCCGGCGCCATGCTGGCCACCTCGCACGACTTCCGGGTGATGCGCTCGGATCGCGGGTACTGGTGCCTGCCCGAGGTTCACCTGGGGATGCCGTTCACGGTCGCGATGAACGCGCTCGTCACCGAACGGCTGACCAATCAGGTCGCGCTCGAGGCGATGACCACGGGCCGGCGCTACGGCGCCGCCGACGCGATCGCCGCGGGCATCGTCGACGAGGCGGCCGAGGCGGACGGCGTCCTGGCCGCGGCCGTGGCGCGGGCCGCGGCACTGACCGGCAACCGCAAGCCGAATCTGCCGGTCATCAAGCGTGCGCTGCACGGACGGGCGCTCGCGGGCCTGAATACCCCGACCACACCGGAGAATCTCGCCTTCGGCTCCTGATAACCCGATGATCATCGCGTGGCGCACAGTGCGAGACTGTGTGCCATGCCACGCAGCGGGGACGAACGCAGCTGGAGTCGAACGGGCCGGTCGGCGCACCGGGCCGCGGCGCCCGGCTGCGCCCGCGCCGACGATGCCGATGCCGACGATGCTCGTGCCGACGATTTCGACGCGCAGGTGGCCCCGGCCGATCCTGCCCTCCTCGCCGCCGCCGATGCCGCGGTCACGGCCGCCGAATCGGATCTGATCGCCCTCTCGCATTCCATTCACGCCGAACCCGAGCTGGCGTTCGCCGAGCACCGCAGTGTCGCCAAGACGCTGGTCCCGCTGCGTGAGCGCGGATTCGGTATCGAGACGCCGGTCGCGGACCTGGACACCGCCTTCGTCGCCACCTACGGCAGCGGTGATCTGGTGGTCGGAATCTGCGCCGAATACGACGCGCTGCCCGAGATCGGTCACGCCTGCGGCCACAACATCATCGCCGCGGCGGCGGTGGGCGCGGGCCTGGCCCTGGCCGAGGTGGCCGATCGGTGCGGCCTCACCGTGAAGGTGTTCGGCACGCCGGCCGAGGAGAGCGGCGGCGGCAAGGTGCTGATGCTCGAGCGCGGGGTCTTCGACGGGGTCGCGATGGCCCTGATGGTGCACCCGGGTCCGCTGGACATCGTGGGTGCGCGGTCGCTGGCGCTGGCCGATCTGTCGGTGTCCTTCCACGGCCGCGAGGCACATGCCAGCGCCGCGCCGGAGTACGGTCGCAACGCCGGGGACGCCGCCACCGTCGCGCAGGTCGCACTGGGTCTGCTGCGTCAGCATCTGCGCCCCGGCCAGCAACTCCACGGTATAGTCGAGTCGGGCGGTGTTGCCCCGAATATCGTGCCCGGCTATGCGGAACTGTTGTATTACCTGCGGGCAGACGATTCCGCATCCCTCGACGATCTGCTGCAGCGCGCCTCGGCCTGTTTCGAGGCGGGAGCGCTGGCGACCGGATGCACCCATGAAATCCGGGCGCTGGCGCCCACATATACCGAGCTCACGCCGGATTCCGCACTACTGTGTGCCTACCGCGAGCAAATCATCGGTATGGGTCGCATGCCGCTCGCGCCGGACCTCGAGGCAGCACGGCCGCTGGGCAGTACCGATATGGGCAATGTCACCAACGTCATTCCCGGCATCCACCCGGTTATCGGCATCGAGGCGAACGGCGCGGTGACACACCAGCGGGAGTTCGCCGCGGCCTGTGTGACGCCGTCGGCCGATCTCGCGGTGGCCGACGGGGCGCGGGCACTGGCCCGTACCGCAATCCAGGTTGCGGGCGATCAACTACACAGGGACAGGTTGTTGGAGCGCAGTATTCAGCGACAGGAGGAAATTCGGTGAGCACGATCGGCCGGTCATCACCGGCGGGCCGCGAAGGAGATGCCGCGGCGGGTCGCGGCGACGACACCGCCACCGGTTCGGAGGACGACTCCGCGACCGGTGCGCGCCCTTCCGCGGCGGCGGGTCGCACAGCAGCAGCCCCGGGTCTGCAGAGCAAGGCGGCCACACCGGGCCTGCAGGGCAAGGCGCTGGGCCCGGAGGCCGGTACGTGTCGGCACACCGGGCTCGCGACCGGACGGCAGGCGGAGATCACGGCCGGACAGGCGGCGGTCGAGGCGTGGCTGCGGGACCACGGTGACGATCTGATCGGCTGGCGCCGCCACATCCACGCCAATCCGGAACTGTCCCGCGCCGAGCACGGCACCACCGAATTCGTCGAGTCCTGGCTGGTGAAGGCCGGTCTGGAACCGCGCAAACTGCCCACCGGCACCGGTTTGATCTGCGATATCGGCCCGGCGGGGCCACGCCTGGCCCTGCGCGCCGATATGGATGCGCTTCCGCTGCAGGAGTACACCGGCCGGCCGTTCGCCTCGACCGTCCCCGGGATATCCCACGCCTGCGGCCACGACGCGCACACCGCGATTCTGCTCGGCACCGCCCTGGCCCTCGCCGAGATGGACGAACTGCCGATCGGCGTCCGGCTGGTCTTCCAGCACGCCGAGGAGGTCATGCCCGGCGGTGCCATCGATATGGTCGCCGCCGGTGCGATGGACGACGTCTCGCGGGTGTTCGCCCTGCACTGCGATCCCCGGCTCGAGGTCGGCCGGATCGGGGTGCGGGTCGGAGCCATCACCTCGGCCGCCGACACCGTGGAACTGGTGCTCGACTCGCCGGGCGGGCATACCTCCCGGCCGCATCTGACCAGCGATCTGGTCTATGCCATCGGCACCGTCATCACCGGCCTGCCGGGTCTGCTCAGCCGTCGCATCGATCCGCGAACCAGCACGGTGATGGTGTGGGGCGCGGTATCGGCGGGTAAGGCGCCCAATGCGATTCCGCAGACCGGCATGCTTACCGGGACCGTGCGGACCGGGGATCACACCACCTGGTCGCTGCTCGAGCCGATGGTCCGCGAAATCGTCGACGGGCTGCTCGCCCCCACCGGCGTGCGGTATCAGCTGAACTACAAGCGCGGCGTGCCGCCGGTGGTCAACGACGAATTCTCCACCCGGATGTTCGAGGACGCGATTCTCGGTCTGGGCCCGGACGCGCTCTCGGATACTCCGCAGTCGGGCGGTGGCGAGGACTTCTCCTGGTACCTCGAGGAGGTTCCGGGTGCGATGGCACGGCTGGGCGTGTGGTCGGGCGAGGGCCCGCAACTGGACATCCACCAGCCGACCTTCGACATCGACGAGCGCGCGCTGGCGGCCGGCGTGCGCGTGATGACCAATCTGGTCCTGCAGGCACGCTGACCGGGCGGCCCGCCGGGTGCGAACTCGGCGGGCTGTTCGGCCCTATCCCCGCGGTTGTTCGGCTACATCGAGCCGAAAGTCCCCGGACCGACGTTACGGCTGTTGCGGGTGCGCAGCGCGTGGACGTAATCGGCCGGGGCTCCGGCCTTTTCGGCCGCGTCGGCGATCACACCGATGTAGCGGGCCGAGGGCAGCCCGCCCTCGTAGGCATCCAGCACGTACAGCCACGCCAAACCCGGCTGCGTACCCGTGCCCGAATTGGGCGATACCCGGAGCCGGATCTTCTTGTGGATACCGAAATCCGAACCCTCCCACCGGTCGAGGCTCTGCTCGTCCTCGGCGGAGACGTCGTACAGCACGACGAACACCCGGGAGCCCGGATCCTCGACCACCGTCGCGAGCGGCCCTTCCCAGCCGATGTCGTCGCCGGCGAAGGTCAGGCGCCACCCTTCCAGCCAGCCCGTTCCGGAGACGGGGGAGTGCGGACAGCGCTTGAGCATCTGCTCCGGGTCCATATTGGATCCGTAGGCGGCGTATATCGGCACCTGGCAAGAGTATCGAATGTAGGGACCGCTTGTTTCGATCCGGCCGGGTTCGGGCCCTGCCTGTCTTCGGCGGGGCGGGTGAATGTCCGGAGAATTGCCGGAAGGTGACACGCGCAACGTCACCCATGACGCGGTCAAAACTGTGAGGAGCAGGACCGATAACGTTGACGGCAGTGCCGGAGATCCCGGCCGGACGGCTCGATAGCGGAGGTACACATGGCCCGCATTGCAATCATCGGGGGCGGCCCCGCCGGCTACGAGGCGGCGTTGGTGGCAGCTCAGCACGGAGCCACGGTCACCGTGATCGACTCCGACGGTATCGGTGGCGCATGCGTGCTGTGGGACTGCGTCCCGTCCAAGACCTTCATCGCTTCGACCGGGGTGCGCACCGATCTGCGCCGCGCGCGTGATCTGGGCATCACGGTGCACATGGCGCAGGCGCAGGTGCGATTGTCGGAGGTGAACTCCCGGGTGAAGGCGCTCGCGCAGGCGCAGTCGTCCGACATCCGGTCCAAACTGCAGGCCGCCGGAGTCACCATCCTCAACGGCCGCGGTCAGCTGATCGACCAGATCGCCGGTCTGGCCACACATCTGGTGCGCACGACGCTCGCCGACGGCACCGAACGGGTGATGGAGGCCGAGATCGTCCTGATCGCCACCGGCGCCAGCCCGCGGGTGCTGCGCGGCGCCGAACCCGACGGTGAGCGCATTCTCACCTGGCGTCAGCTCTACGACCTCAAGGAGCTGCCGGAAACGCTGGTCGTGGTCGGCTCGGGTGTCACGGGCGCCGAATTCGTCTCCGCGTACACCGAGATGGGCGTGAAGGTGAAGCTCGTCTCCAGCCGCGACCGGATGATGCCGGGCGAGGACGCCGACGCCGCGCTGGTCCTCGAAGACGCCCTGGCCGAACGCGGCGTGGAGCTCGTCAAGCAGGCCCGGGCCGACGCCGTCGAGCGGACCGCGGACGGGATCGTGGTCAAACTGTCCGACGGGCGCACGGTGACCGGCTCCCATGCGCTGATGACGGTCGGTTCCACGCCCAATACCCAGAATCTGGGCCTCGAGCGCATCGGCATCGAACTCGACCGCGGCGGCTATCTGCGCGTCGACCGCGTCTCGCGGACGGCGGTGCCCGGGATCTATGCCGCCGGCGACTGCACCGGGCTGCTGCCGCTGGCCTCGGTCGCGGCGATGCAGGGCCGGATCGCGATGTATCACGCGCTCGGCGAGGGCGTGCAGCCGATCCGGTTGAAGACGGTCGCCTCCGCGGTGTTCACCCGGCCCGAGATCGCCACGGTCGGTGTCAGCCAGACCGCGATCGACAACGGTGAGGTGCCCGCGCGCACGGTGATGCTGCCGCTCAACACCAATCCGCGGGCCAAGATGTCGGGCCTGCGACGCGGTTTCGTGAAGATCTTCTGCCGTCCCGCCACCGGCGTGGTGATCGGTGGCGTGGTGGTCGCGCCCATCGCCTCCGAACTGATCCTGCCGATCGCGATCGCGGTACAGAACAACCTGACGGTGAACGACCTGGCACAGACGTTCTCGGTGTACCCGTCGCTGTCCGGATCGGTCACCGAGGCGGCGCGGCAATTGATGCGTCACGACGACCTCGATTAGTGGGCGGCCGCTGTTTCAAATGTGCTGCCCCGCTTGACGTTTTGCCGGACGGAGTGCGGCTTCCCACAGCCGGGTAGCACCAGTTGCCTGAAACTTGTTCGTGTGGTTCACTTCCGGCAGAGATGTCAGTGGTGGGCGGTTGGCAGGTTCACGTGCGGGGGGAATGCAATCTTTCCCGGGCCGGGAATCCGCGAGCGGCTCGCGGACCGCAGCAGGGTGCGGGCCGGACATCGATGAGGGACCAATGGAGACGGCCCCATCGGACGGCGTTCGTCGGTCGGTGGCAGTGGCCGAGCTCGGGAAAGGGATTGCGAGACAGTGAAACATCGTAAGCCGAGTCGGGCGCAGCGAGCGATGGCCACGACGTCGTTGCCACTGGCCACCGCGGCCGCCGTGGCAACCATCCTCGCGTCGGGTACGGCGAGTGCCGCGCCGGCCGATCAGCCGAGCGTGCCGACCACTCCGGCGCAGCCGGGCGCCACCAACGAGGCCCCCGCGCAGGACAGCAACAACAACGGCCAGAGCCAGAACGCGCCGGGCACGCAGGAGAACGCCCCGCAGCAGAACGGCACTCAGCAGAACGGGCCGCAGCAGAACAACAACCAGCAGAACGGGACCCAGCAGAACGGGCCCCAACGCAACGGCAATCCGCAGCCGGGCGTCACCACCCCCAATCAGCCGGGTGTCACCACGCCGAACCAGCCGGGCGTCACCACCCCGCAGCCGGGCGTCACGACCCCGAACCAGAACGCGCCGAAGCCGGACCAGAACCTGGCCTCGCCGACGCAGCCGGGTGTGACCACCCCGCGTGTCGCGCCGCTGCCGGTGCCGGGTCAGGGCAGCCAGGTGCAGCCGGCCGTCGTTCCGGACCAGCCCACCCCGAACGGTCAGGCCGACCAGCTGAAGCCGGGGCAGCAGTCGCCGGACCAGACCGTGGGCACCCCGAACAAGCCGCAGTCGCACGACGGCAGCATGGACACGCTGCGTAGCCAGCAGGGGAACTCGGCCCCTTCGCAGCAGGCGCAGTGGACCTCTCCGAGCCTGCAGTCCGCACCGGCCGCGCCGGTCGTGCAGATGAACGGCCCGCACACCGAGGTCGGCGCCAACGTCGACGGCGGCGGGCTGCTGCCGGGCTACGTGGCCAACACCCACCACTTCAGCAACCTCGACGGGTATGTCGGCACGGTCGGCTACAGCACTCCCAACGGGGTGGGCGACGCCGGTGTGTCGGTGGAGTTCGTCGAGGCGAACAAGGTCAAGATCACCTCGTACACCCACGCCACCGGCTTCGACGACATGAAGTCCGAGAGCTACGTCGACACCACCCAGGCCAATGCGGCCAAGGCGGCCGTCGAGGGCTGGATCAAGCAGCAGCCGGGTGGCGCCGCGGCACTGGATGCGGCCGCTCAGATTGGTAGACTCCCGCAGGGTGATATCGCTCCGCAAACGGTGAATGTCGCTGGTGCGACCACACAGTGGGGTCGCACGGTCCAGTACTGATCCAGTACTGATACAGACTGAATCGGCGCGTGGGGCGGTCGTTCGCGACCGCCCCACGCGTGTGTCTCGGGGAAGGAACGGGTGATGGCCTCCGGCGACGATCAGGGCCGGGACGAAGGCGAGTCGGAATTCGGCCCGCCGGTTTCCGGATTCGGACCACCGCTGAACGATTTCGGGCCGCCGACGGGTGAAACGGGTGCGGTCGGCTGGGCGCCGGTCGGAGAACCGGAACGTCCCACACTGGGCTGGCAGCCCGCCGACACTCCCGCGACGCCGTCCGTCCCGCCGCCGCCCGCGCAGTACCGCGCGCCGGATTCGACCGCGGCGCCCGAAACCGTTCGCCACCCGGCACCGGAGGCACCACGCGCGCCCGAAACCGTGCGGACGCCCGCGCCGGAAACCATGCGGACGCCCGCGCCGGAAACCATGCGGACACCCGCGCCCGAAACCCGCCGCATTACCGAGCCGCCGCACGGCACGGACGCGGCACGTGCCCCGGAGACGGTGCGCCACCCCGACGCCGGCGGTGCCGACGCGGACCGCGGAACCTGGTGGCGCGCAGACGATTCCGGCTTCCCACCCACCCCGCCGCGCGAAACCACGGGCTCGCTGTGGGACGACGACGAGCTGGCCAAGAAGCTCACGGTGCCGCGCGGTGGCGCCGAGCAGAAATCGGGTTCGGGCTCGTTGTGGGACGACGACGAGCTGGCCAAGAAGCTCGCGCCGTCGCGGCCGGTGCCCGGACCGGAACCCGCCGAGGCCGGCCGCAACAAGACGGTCCTGATCGGCGGCATCGGCGCGGCGGTCGTGCTGATCGTGGCGTTGATCGTGGTTGTCGTCTTCGCCACGAGCGGTGGTGGCGACAAGTCCGACAATGCGCAGGCCGGTGGTGCGACCAATGCAGCCGACGGCACCGGCTGCCAGGCCCGCACCGAGGGCAATCTGGTCTACGGCAACGGACCCGGCGACACCTCGAGCGGTGCGAACGCAATCTTCGGCTACCAGCACGCGTATTACACCGATCGCAATGCCGAGAAGGCGCACACCTTCATCGCTCCTGGGGCGAACGTGCAGGCCCCGCCGGACCTGCAGAAGACCATCGACGAGCACATCCCGAAGGGCACGACGTACTGCCTGCGGATCGCGACGACCGCGCCCAACCAGTTCAACGTCGAGGTCTCGGAGTTCCACCCCGACGGTACGAAGTCGTTGTATCTGGAGGTCATCACGACCGTGAATCAGGAAGGCCGGAACCTCATCCAACTGATCCAATCGTTCTAAATCTCACAATATGAGAATCTGAGTTCATATTGTGGATGCCGCTGTGCGAAAGTGGAGGTACCACCCTTTTCGCTCGGAGGTTTCCATGTCGCCGCATACTCCACCCCTGTCCCGACGGCTGGGCGGTCTGCAGAGTTCGGCGATTCGGGATCTGCTCAAGCTGACCTCCCGGCCGGACATCGTCAGCCTGGCCGGGGGCCTGCCCGACGAACAGCTGATGCCGCGCGATGCCATCGCCCGCGCCGCGGAGTCGGCGCTGGCCGACCCGTCCCGGTTGCAGTACACCGAGTCCGCGGGTTGGGGGCCGCTGCGTGAGGTGCTCGCCTCGCGGGAGTCGGTGCGACTCGGCCGGCCGGTGCCGGTGGAGGAGATCTTCGTCACGCACGGTTCGCAGCAGGCTCTCTCGCTGCTGGGTGAGGTCTTGCTGGATCCGGGCGCTCTCGTAGTGGTCGAGGATCCGGCCTACGTCGGTGCGTTGCAGGTGTTCCGCGCGGCGGGGGCGCGGATCGTGGCGATTCCGCTGGATTCCGACGGTATGCGTGTCGACGCTCTAGCCGAGCTGCTCGAGCGCGGCGAGCGTCCGGCGCTGGTGCATACGGTGAGCAATTTCCACAATCCGCGGGGTGTGACGCTGAGCCCGCAGCGTCGTCGCGAACTGGCGGCGCTGGCCGAACGCTACGGCTTCTGGGTGGTCGAGGACGATCCGTACGGCGAGCTCTGGTTCGATCGCCCCGCGCCGCAGGCCGTTGCCTCCTACTCGCCCAACGTGATCCGGCTGTCGAGCGCCTCGAAGATCCTGGCGCCGACACTGCGGGTGGGCTGGATGATCGCCCCGAACGCGGTGTGCCGTGGCGTGGAATTGCTGAAGCAGGGCGCCGATCTCTGCGGTTCGGCGCTCACCCAGCAGATCGCCGCGGACCTGCTGGCCGACGAGCCGTGGCTGGGTGCCCACCTGGACAAGGTGCGCGGCATCTACGGCGAGCGTGCCACCGCCCTGGTGAACGCGGTTCGCACCCGTTTCGGCGACCGGGTGGTGAGCACCGACGCCGCCGGCGGCATGTTCGTGTGGCTCGACTTCACCGACGGCACCGACACCGTCGAACTGCTCCCGCGCGCGATCGACCACGGCGTGGCCTACGTCCCGGGCTCCGCCTTCGCGGTCTCGCAGCCCTACCGTGGCTCGATGCGCCTGTGTTTCACCACGTCGGATGCGGCGACGTTGGAGCATGCGGTCGACCGGCTCTTCGCCGCCGCAGAGTGATCCGTTACCTCGATTACGCACTAGCGCAATAGTTTTCGCAATTGCGCAGTAGTTGATCTTGCCGTTACGATCCATGTGGACTCAAGGGAGGGAGAATGTGATGTCCGCAAAGGTTGTTTTCGGGGTAGCGATTGTCGTGTCACTCATCGGGTTCGCGCCGAGCGTGGCAGCGGCAAGTGGTCCTTGTCAGCCAGGTGTATCGACAAACTGCACGTCGACACCGCCGCCGCCGCAGTGTCAGCCTGGAGTGTCGACGAGATGCCCGCGGTGACTGGTAGTGCGTCACGGTAGCGTCGACGGTCAATGACACTACGGGTGGGCTGGCTTACTCAGCCCACCCGTAGGTGCGTTCGACGGCCTTGTTCCACTCGGCGTAGAGGCGTTCGCGGTCGGTGTCGGACATGGTCGGCTGCCATACCTTGTCCTCGGACCAGTTGGCGCGGATGTCGTCGGTTCCGGACCAGTAGCCGACGGCCAAGCCGGCCGCGTAGGCGGCGCCGAGCGCGGTTGTCTCGGTGATCACCGGCCGCACCACCGGCACATCCAGGATGTCGGCCTGGAATTGCATGAGCAGTTCGTTGGCCACCATGCCGCCGTCGACCTTGAGAGTGGTCAGTTCGACGCCGAGATTCTCCGCCTCGGCGTCGGCGCGCATCGCGTCGATCACCTCGCGGGTCTGAAATGCGGTGGCCTCCAAGACCGCTCGGGCCAGATGCGCCTTCGTGACGAAGCGGGTGAGTCCGCTGATCACGCCGCGCGCGTCCGGCCGCCACCGCGGTGCGAACAGACCGGAGAAGGCGGGCACGATATAGGTGCCGCCGTTGTCGTCGACACTGCTGGCCAGCGATTCGATCTCGGCCGCGGATTCGACGATGCCGAGGTTGTCGCGCAACCACTGCACCAGGGATCCGGTCACCGCAATCGAACCCTCCAGCGCGTACACCGCGGGCTGGTCGCCGAGCCGGTAACAGACCGTGGTCAGTAGGCCGTGCGTGCTGAATACCGGAGTGGTACCGGTGTTGAGCAGCATGAAATTGCCGGTTCCGTAGGTGTTCTTCGCCTCGCCCGGCGACAGGCACGCCTGCCCGAAGGTCGCGGCCTGCTGATCGCCCAAAATGCCGGCCACCGGAACCCCGGCGAGCGGTCCGGCGGAGATCTCGGCATACACCTCCGAGGAGCTGTGGATCTGGGGCAGCATCGAGACGGGGATGCCGAACTCCGCGCAGATCTGCGAATCCCATTGCAACGTCTCGAGATTCATCAGCATCGTGCGGGAGGCGTTGGTGACGTCGGTGAGGTGGCGGCCGGTCAGCTTCCACAGGATCCAGCTGTCCATGGTGCCGAAGCACAAATCCCCGGCCTCCGCGCGGGCGCGCACCCCCTCGACGTTGTCGAGGATCCAGCGCAGCTTGGGGCCGGCGAAATACGTGCTCAGCGGCAGTCCGGTCCGGTCGGCGTAGCGCGCGGGACCGACGTCGCCGGCCAGCTCGTCGCACAGCGCCGCGGTGCGGGTGTCCTGCCAGACGATGGCGTTGGCCACCGGCTTCCCGGTGGCGCGCTCCCAGACCAGGGTGGTTTCGCGCTGGTTGGTGACGCCGACCGCGGCGATGTCCCCGGCGCCGATCCCGGCGTCCTCCAGGGCGGCGCCGATCACGAATTCGGTGTTGCGCCAGATGGTTTCGGCATCGTGCTCCACCCAGCCCGGCCGGGGGAACAACTGCTCGTGCTCACGCTGCCCGAGGCCGGCGATGCGGCCGGAGCGGTCGAACACGATGCACCGGCTCGAGGTTGTCCCCTGATCGATGGCGGCCACGAAGCGTCGCATCCGTGCAGGCTACTAAACCTCGCACGCGCCGCGCATCACATCGCCGCGGGTCCGGCGGTGGACTAGGGTAGTAGCGATTACCGACGGGTAACGCAGGACGATCCCACCGAACAGTGCGGAGGAAGTCGAGCGATGAACGAGAAATCACACGGTCAGCACACCGGCGAACTGGGTCCCGAGCAGCGGGAGGCCAGCTGGGAAAGCCTGGGCGCCAAGCATTTCGACGTCATCGTGGTCGGTGGCGGGGTCGTCGGCGCGGGCATCGCCCTCGATGCCGCCACGCGGGGCCTGGAAGTGGCCCTGGTGGAGGCGCGCGATCTGGCCTCGGGCACGTCGAGCCGTTCGTCGAAGATGTTCCACGGCGGCCTGCGCTACCTCGAGCAGCTGGAATTCGGGCTGGTCCGGGAGGCGCTGCGGGAACGTGAGCTCAGCCTCAAGACACTGGCCCCGCATCTGGTGAAACCGCTGCGGTTCCTCTACCCGCTGACCAACCGCGGCTGGGAGCGACCCTACGTCGCCTCGGGACTCGTGCTCTACGACACCATGGGCGGCGCGAAATCCGTTCCGGGACAACATCATGTGACCCGGTCCGGCGCGCTGCGGCTGGCGCCGGGGGTGCGCCGGGACGCGCTGATCGGTGGGGTCACCTACTACGACACCGTGGTCGACGACGCCCGCCACACCATGACGGTGGCCCGCACCGCCGCCCACTACGGCGCGGTGATCCGCACATCGACCCAGGTCGTGGACTTCCTGCGGGAGGCCGACCGGGTGGTCGGAGTGAAGGTGCGCGACAGCGAGGACGGGCGCACCACCGAGGTCCGCGGACATGTCGTGATCAACGCGACAGGCGTGTGGACCGACGAATTGCAGGCGCTGTCGCATGTACGCGGCCGATTCCATGTGCGCGCGTCCAAGGGCGTGCACATCGTGGTCCCGCGCGATCGGATCGCCAGCGACGCCGCGCTGATTCTGCGCACCAAGACCTCGGTGCTGTTCGTGATTCCGTGGGGCAGCAATCACTGGATCATCGGCACCACCGATACCGACTGGAATCTGGACCTGGCCCATCCGGCCGCCACCAAGGCCGATATCGACTATCTGCTCGAACGGATCAACGAGGTGCTCGTCACCCCGCTCACCCACGCCGATATCCAGGGTGTGTACGCGGGGCTGCGGCCGCTGCTGGCCGGGGAGAGCGACGAGACGTCCAAGCTGTCGCGCGAGCACGCGGTGGCGCAGATCGCGCCCGGTCTGGTCGCCATCGCGGGCGGCAAGTACACCACCTACCGGGTGATGGCCTACGACGCGGTGGATATCGCCGTTCACGACATTCCGCAGCGGGTGTCGTCCTCGATCACCGACAAGGTGCCGCTGCTCGGTGCCGACGGTTACTTCGCCCTGCTCAACCAGACGCCGCAGCTGGCGCAGACCTACGGTGTGCACCCCTACCGGATCGAACATCTGCTCAACCGCTACGGTGCCCTGATCACCGACGTACTCGATCTGGCCGAGGGCAAACCCGAACTGCTGCAGCCGATTACGGACGCACCCAGCTACCTGCGGGTGGAGGCGGTCTACGCGGCGGCCGCCGAGGGGGCGCTGCATCTGGACGACATCCTGGCCCGGCGCACCCGGATCTCCATCGAGTTCTCCCACCGCGGCACCGAATGCGCCGACGAGGTGGCGCGGCTGGTGGCGCCGGTGCTGGGCTGGGACGAGGAGCAGATCCGGCGCGAGGTCGGGACGTACAACGCCCGGGTCGACGCCGAGATCAGGTCGCAGACCCAGCCCGACGACGTCTCGGCCGACGCCCTGCGCGCCGCCGCACCGGAACCTCGTCCGGAGATTCTGGAACCGGTGCCGCTTCCGCAGGGATAGCGATCAGGGCGCGGTCGACGTGGGCGCCGAGGTGTGACCGGAATGCACGGGGCCCGTACTCGCCGAGTGCTGCAGGGCATAGGTGAACAGCACCGTGGCCGCGATGGCGATGGCGGTGATCAGCAGCTGGGTGACGAGCCGTGTGCTACGACGCATCGCGGTGCTCGCATATGCCATCTGCCCTGCTTCCCGACCGGTGACGATCTGTGTCGCCCTTATGTCGCGCTCACGCTCCGAAACGTTAGCGGCCGAAAGAATACAGCTATCCATCGGCAAACATTGCGCTTCGTCCCGGTCAGCGGCGAGTCCGGCGTACGACCCTCGGTTCCGGCGTCTCGGGTGCGGGCTGACAGCGGGGGCAGAAGTAGATGCCGCGTTCGGTGGCGGTGGCGGAGGCGGCATCCGGGCCGAACATGCGGACGAGGATCATCGATCCGCAGCGCCGGCAGGGTTGGTGCTGCCGGCCGTAGACCACCGCGGGCCGGGGTGGATGGTGGGCCGCTCGCTCGAGGATGCGGTGCGCGGCGTCGACGAGTCCGGGGAGATCGGGTACGACTGCGACCGGAGTGGCCGGGTGGATCCGCTCGGCGAAACAGATCTCACTGCGGAAGATGTTGCCGACCCCGGCCATGACGGTCTGGTCCAGCAGCGCGAGCCCGATCGGCCGCTCCGGGTCCGCGCGCAGCCGGCGGACCGCCTCGGCCGCATCCCAATTCGGGCCCAGGAGATCCGGGCCGAGGTGATCGATGGCGGTGTGCTCGTCGGCGAGCGGGAGCACCTCGACCAGGCCGAGGGAGAAGCCGACGGCTTCGGTGTCGTCGGTGGCGAGAATCAGGCGCGCGGTGAATCCGGGTTTGGTCCACCGCTGGCCGGGGCGGTAGACCCGCCAGGTGCCCTCCATCTTGAGATGGGTGTGGATGCTGACCTTTTCGGTGCGCACGAACAGGTGTTTGCCGTAGCTGCCGACGCTGTCGACCCGGCTGCCGCGCAGATCGAGCGTGGCATAGCGCGGGACGCGAAAGTCACTGCGAGTCAGCGTCTTTCCCGCCAGCGCGGTTCGCAGCCGGGCCGCCGCGAGGTAGACGGTATCTCCTTCCGGCATTGCCGTTCACCCCCTGTGTCGCCGGAGGATGCGCGCCGGTCTCATGCTGTGCTCCGGAGCCGGAAGCCCCGGGGAGTGGTGTGGAAGCCGGCGTCGGTGAGGAATGTGGCGAAGGTGTTGCCGTGCACCGATTCCCCGTCGACGCGTTCGACGACCAGTGAGTCGATCCGGCGGTCGTGGACCAGAGCCGCCAACGCGGCCGCGGCCTCGGTCCGGACCTCGGGGTCCTCGGTGAAGGTGAGCAGAGTCTTACCACCGCGTTCCAGGTACAGTGCCAGTTCGCCCGCGGCCAGGACGACCAGGGCTCCCGCCTTGCGGCCCGGACGATGTCCGGCTCCCTCACCCGCGTTCTTCGGCCACGGCAGTGCGGCGCCGTACGGATTGGCCGGATCGCAGGCGGCGAGCGCGACCGCGCCGCCCCGGCCGGTGTCGCCGCCCACCCGGTCGGAATCGTAGGAACGCAGCCGATCCACCACGTCGGTGGTGGAGAACTGCGCCCCGCCGAGAGTGTCGACGAAATAACCGCGCCGGCAGCGCCCGCGATCCTCGAATTCGGTGAGCACCCGGTACATGAGCGCGAAGCCGCCCGGAATCTCCTCGTTCTGCACCGAACCCCGGGTCAGCACCCCGTAGCGTTCCAGCAGGAGATCGGCGGTGGCGTGGGCACGAATGGTGTTGTCCGGCAGGCGCGTTGGCAACAGCGACCATCGACCGGCCACCGCGGGCGGGCCGGTCCGGGTCGGCATGGCCGGTCGCGGCAGGTACATGCGGCCGCGCGGGGTTCGTCGCGGGGTGCGGTGGGCGGTGGTGCTGCGGGTGGTGCCGGACAGTCGCGCCCGGACCGGGGCGAAGGTGTCGCCGGACAGATATCCCGCCCACACCAGCTCCCACAGTGCCGCCGCCACGGCCGCATCGTCGAGTACCCCGGTGGCGTCGGACAGTTGCCGGAAGAAGTAGGCGCCGCCCGCCACCGCGACGATCCGGCTGCCGCCGAACGCAGCCGGTTCGGTGGCGGCCGCGTCGTCGCCACCGCCATCGAGCGCGATCGCGTCGCCGGTCGCCACCGTCAGCTCCGCGCCCAACGCCGTCAGCAGGCGCACCTGCACATCGGTGAAGTCGATCTCCTGCGGCGGCGCCAGCGTGACCGGCGCCTGATCCGCCGGATGCAGGGCGATCCAGCCGTCCTTCGCGGTGATGGCGCCGTGGCCGGACCAGAGCACCTCACCGGAGGCGGTGAGTTCGTCGAGCATCGCCGGCGTGTAGTCACGCACCCGCGACGGCAGAATGAGCGACTCCCACGCCGAGGCCGGAATCGGCACGCCCGCAAGCTGTTCCACCACCGCGGCGACACCGTCCACGCCGCGCAGTGTCGAAGTACCGATATGCTGCCACGCCGGCAGGAACCGGCCGAACGCGCCCGTGGATACCGGCTCCACATCCTTGCGCGCCGCGGCCAGCGAACGGCGGCGCAGCCGGCGCAACACCTGCGCGTCACACCATTCCGCACCGGCCGAACCCGGCGTGAATTCACCTTCCACCACCCGCTTCTCGGCCCCGAGGTGGTGCAGGGCGGTGGCGGCGACGGCCGGGCCGATCCCGAAGCGCCGGGCGACGGCGTCGAGGGTGAACGGGGCGTGAGTGCGGGCGTAGCGGCCGATCAGATCGCCCAGGGGATCGGCGACCGGTTCGATGAAGGCCGCCGGGGTGCCGATCGGCAGGGGGACGCCCAGGGCATCGCGCAACCGGGCGGCGTCCTCGATCGCCGTCCACCACCGCGATCCCGCGAACGACACCTCGAGAACGCGCCTGGCCTGCAGCAATTCGGCGAACCACGGGTTCGGGTCGGCGGTGCACCGCGCGGCCGCCTCGGCCGGGGTGAGCGGGCCGAGCAGTCGCAGCAGGTCGGCGAGCCCTTCCGCGTCGCGGGCGTGGCGCTCGGGGGTCAGCCGCTGCAGTTCGCGTTCGGTCAGTTCGAGGACGGCGGCGTCGAGGAGTTCGCGCAGTTCCACCCGCCCCAGCAGTTCGGCGAGCAGGCTCGAATCCAGCGACAGCGCGGCCGCGCGACGCTCGGCCAACGGGCTGTCGCCCTCGTACATGAACTGGCCGATGTAGTCGAACAGCAACGCGTTGGCGAACGGTGACGGGGCGGCGGTCTCCACCTCGACCAGGCGCAGTTTGCGCCGCGCCACATTCGTCAGCAGATCCCGCAGGGCGGGCAGGTCGTAGACGTCGCGCAGGCATTCGCGCACCGTTTCCAGCAGGATCGGGAAATCGGGGAATTTCCTTGCCACATCGAGCAATTGGGCCGCGCGCTGGCGCTGCTGCCACAGCGGCGCGCGGCGGCCGGGATCCCGGCGCGGCAACAGCAGCGCTCGCGCCGCGCATTCGCGGAAGCGGGAGGCGAACAGCGCCGATCCGCCCACCTGCTCGGTCACCACGTCGTCGATCTCGTCCGGTTCGAAGACGAACAGTTCCGCGCCCGGTGGATCGTCGGTGGTGTCGGGTAGCCGGACCACGATGCCGTCGTCGGAGGCGGTCGGTGCGGCATCGACCCCGAACCGCTCCCGCAACCGCGCGCCCACCGCGAGCGCCCACGGCGCGTGCACCGGTAGACCGTAGGGCGAGTGCAGGATCAGCCGCCAATCTCCGAGTTCGTCGCGAAACCGTTCGACCAGCAGCGTGCGATCGGTCGGCAGATGGCCGGTGGCCTGCCGCTGCTCGGCCAGCAGTGAGACCAGATTCGCCGTCGCGAAATCGTCCAGGCCGGCGGCGTGGACGAGCTGTTCGAGTTCGACCAGTTCGCCGCCCGCCGCGGTCTTACCCGCCTTGGAGGCCGCGGCTCCCGCGCGGGAGGGCGTGCGTCGCGTGGCGCCGTTTCCGCTGGGGTCCGCGGACGATCGGCGTTGTCGCGCAGGACTTTCCGCCCGCGCCGCCGGGGACTGCGGCTGCTCGTCGCCGATCGAAGCGGCGCCGTTCCCCGCGGCTCGGCGCGCGGACTGCTGCCGTCCGCGGCCGCGCGTCGCCGGCTCGGAGTCGAGTGCTTCGCCGTCGAGCGCCGCGTCGGACCCACCCGCGTCTCGCACGAGCTCCGCGATCCGCCCGGCCGGTGCGTGTTCGACCGCCTGACCGGCCGTGCGGATGAATTCGCCCAGGGCCGCGCCCAATTCGGCCGGACGCCCGAGGGAATCGCCGTGCCAGAAGGGGAGTCGGCCCGGCAGGCCGAACGCGGGGGAGACGAGGACCCGGTCGTGGGTGATGTCCTCGATGCGCCAGCTGGTCGCGCCGAGGGCGAACACATCGCCCACGCGCGATTCGTAGACCATCTCCTCGTCGAGTTCGCCTACCCGCGAAGCCTTTTCGCCGACCATGAAGACCGGGAACAGGCCACGGTCGGGAATCGCGCCGCCGGAGGTGACCGCGAGGCGCTGAGCGCCGGGACGCCCGGTCAGAGTGCCCGCATCGCGATCCCACACCAGGCGCGGACGCAGCTCGGCGAATTCGTCGGAGGGATATCGACCCGACAGCAGGTCCAGCACCGATTCGTACGCCGAGCGCGGCAGCGCGGCGAAACTTCCTGTCCCCCTGACCGTTTCGAACCACTCGTCGACATCGATCGGTTCCAGTGCGCAGGCGGCCACGGTCTGCTGGGCGAGGATGTCGAGGGGGTGGGCGGGGATCTTCAACTCCTCGATCTGTCCCGCCGTCATCCGCATCGACGCCACGGCGCAGTGGATCACATCGGTGCGGTGTTTGGGGAAGATCACCCCGCGCGAGATCTCACCCACCTGATGTCCGGCGCGTCCGACCCGCTGCAGCCCGCCCGCGACCGACGGCGGCGCCTCGACCTGCACCACCAGATCCACCGCACCCATATCGATACCGAGCTCGAGGCTGCTGGTCGCCACCACACACCGCAACCGGCCGCTCTTGAGATCGTCTTCGATGATGGCGCGTTGTTCCTTGCTCACCGAGCCGTGATGGGCCCGGGCCAGCAGCGGCGCCGCCCCGTGATTGACCTCGGTCGGCGACCCGAGCTGGGCGGGCGGCGCGTGCTCGCGGCGTCCCGCGACCTCCTCCGCCTCGTCGGGTTCGGCGATCCGCTCGGCGTATTCCTCGTTCAGCCGCGCCGTCAGGCGTTCGGCCAGCCGCCGCGAATTCGCGAACACGATCGACGAGCGGTGCGCCAGGACCAGATCCACGATCGCGGCATCCACATGCGGCCAGATCGAGCCCGGCTGATCGGATTCGTCCGGCTCGGTCATATCCGCCACCGGCACCCGCACCGACAGGTCGAACGTCTTCGGCGCCGGCGGCGACACGATCGTGATCGGCGCCGAGCCGACCAGAAAGCGCCCCACCTCCTCCGGCGGACGAACGGTCGCCGACAACCCGATGCGCTGGGCGGGCCGCTCGGTGAGCTGGTCGAGCCCGGCCAGCGACAGGGCCAGATGCGCCCCGCGCTTGGAACCGGCGATCGCGTGGACCTCGTCCACGATCACGGTGCCGACCTGCGACAACGTCTCGCGGGCCGCCGAGGTGAGCATCAGGTACAGCGATTCCGGGGTGGTGATCAGGATGTCGGGCGGCTTGCGCTGCAGGGTCCGCCGGTCGGCCGGGGTGGTATCGCCCGACCGTACGCCGACGCTGATCTCGGGGGCGGGCATACCGAGCCGCGCGGCCGTGCGGGTGATGCCCACCAGGGGTGCGCGCAGATTGCGCTCGACGTCGACCGCGAGGGCCTTGAGCGGGGAGATATAGAGCACGGCGGTGCGCTGCGGGCCGTCCGTGGGTTCGCGGGTGGCGAGCCGGTCGATCGCCCACAGGAAGGCCGACAGAGTCTTACCGGACCCGGTCGGCGCGATCACCAGGGTGTGTTCTCCCGCGGAGATCGCCTCCCAGGCTCCCAGCTGGGCGGTCGTGGGCGCGGGGAACGCACCGTCGAACCACTCCTGGGTCGGCCGGGAGAACTGCTGCATGGGTTCAGTGTGCACCCGGGCACCGACATCGAGACCCGACGGCGAAGTCCCTCGGGCGCATTTCCGGGCTCGAACTCGCCGGACGGGGTCGCCGACGCGGACGGATCGGCGCCGGTCCACGGCTCGTCCCGATAGGCTGGCCGCGACCGCGGTGGCTAACCGACGATGGGACCGACATGAGCGAGCGCCCCGACACTGTGACCGAGATTCCGGCCGACCCCGCACAGGTGACGAACGACCCCGCCAACCCGCCGGTCCCGCCCGGCACGATGCTGCTCGAATTGGTGCCGGTCCCGGTGCGCGATATCGACCGGGGAATCGAGTTCTATCGCGATCGGCTCGGCTTCCATCTCGATGTGGACGTGGCTCCGGCGCCGGGCGTGCGGATCGCGCAGCTGACTCCACCCGGTTCCGCCTGTTCGATCCTGCTGTCCGAAGGCGTCCCCACCGCGGACGGCGCGGTCGGCTCCCTGCGCGGATTGCATCTTGTCGTGGCTGATATCGAGGCAGCGCGCGCGGAACTCGTCGCGCGGGGCGTCGCGGTGGGCGAGATCGCCGATGTCGGTGGTGGTGTGCTGTACGCCCATTTCGCCGACCCCGACGGCAATACCTGGAGTCTGCAGTACATGCCCTGGCGGTAGCCGGGCCGTTCATTGCCGAACGGTTGCGATCGGCCGACCGGGCCGCGCATCGTGGCCCTCGCCCGCTAGTGTTTGAGACTATGCGTAACAGTAACGGGTTACAGCGGCGTGGCCTGGCGATCGGATGCGGCGGCACGGTCGGCGCGGCCTGGATCGTGGCGGCGCTCGCGGCGGTGCGAGATGTCCTGCAGTGGGATCCGCGCGAGGCCGATGCGCTGGTCGGCACGTCCGCCGGCGCGGAAATGGTGACGATGCTGGCGTCGGGAGTCTCCGTCGACGATCTGGTGGCGATGCAGCGCGGCACCGTCGCCGATCCGATCCTGGCCCGGCATATGGCCGACGAACCGGGCCGCTTCCCGCCGCTGCCCCGTCCCCGCCTCGGCGCGCCGCGAATGGCCTTGCACGGCAATCGTTCCCGGCAAGCCCTGCTGACCGCGGGCAGCCGGCTGCTGCCGGTCGGCGGCGGCGATGCGAGCTGGCTGCAGCGCCTGGCCACCGATCTGAACCGTGACCGGGACTGGTTCGCCCATCCGGCCGCGTGGCTGGTCGCGATGGACTACGACTCCGGCGAGCGGGTCGCCTTCGGCGCACCGGAGGCGCCGGCCGCGACGATCGGCCAGGCGCTGCGGGCGTCGTGGGCGGTTCCCGGCTGGTTCCCGCCGGTGCCGGTCGCCGGTCGCCGGTTCGTCGACGGCGGCGCCGCCTCCACCGCCTCGGTGGATCTGCTGCTGCCGCTGGGCCTGGACGAACTGGTGGTGCTGACACCGATGGCTTCGGCGCGGTCGGTGCCCGCCGGCGGACCGGGACACTGGCTGGAGCGTCAGCTCCGCGGGCCGATGAGCGCGCAACTGGAATCGGAGATCGCCGCCGTGCGCGCGGCCGGAACCCGCGTGTTGCGGCTGGCGGTGACCGCGGCCGACCTGGCGGTCATGGGCCCGAACTTCATGGACGGCCGCCGGCGCGGCGAGACCTTCGAGCACAGTCTGCGCAGCACCCACCGCGCCATGGAACGGAGTGAATTCGCATGAACCTGTTCGGTACCGGCTATCCGCCGATCGACCTGGCCGCAGCCCGCGTTCTCGTCACCGGAGCCGGTCGCGGCATCGGCCGGGCCACGGCGGAGTTGTTCGCGCACAAGGGATCCGACGTGGTCCTCGCCGATGTGGACGCCGCGGCCGCGACCGCCGCGGCGGCCGACATCGGCGCCCAGGCGGTCGAACTCGACGTGCGCGACCGGGAGCAGTGGGACCGGGTAGTCACCGATCTGGGCCGGATCGACGTCCTGGTGAACAACGCCGGAGTGATGCCCGCGGGCCCGTTCCTCGGCGAACCGGATGCCGTCGGGCACACCACGATCGATGTGAACGTCTGGGGACTCATCCACGGTATGCGGTCCGTCGCGCCGGCGATGATCGACCGCGGCCGCGGTCATATCGTCAACGTCGCCTCGCTGGCCGGAAAAATCCCGCTGCCCGGGCTGGCGGTGTACAACGCGAGCAAGTTCGCCGCCGTCGGACTCTCGGCCGCGACCCGGCTGGAATTCGCCGACTCGGGGGTCAGCGTGAGTTGTGTGCTGCCCTCCGCGGTGCGCACCCGCCTGTCCTCGGGGCTGACCCTGGGCCGCGGGTTGCCCACGGTCGACCCGATCGACGTCGCCGCCGCGATCGTCAAGACCTGCCGGACCCGGCGGGCCGAGGTGGCGGTGCCGCAGTATCTCGATCCCGTCGACATCGCGCTGGCGGCCGCCCCCGAATCGGTCGTGCGCATGGTACGCGGCCTCTTCGACGGCGACCGGGCGCTGCATCCGGGCGATGCGGCGGTACGGGCCGCCTACGAGGACCAGGTCCGCGCCATCGCGCGCGAACCGGAGCGCTGAACGCTCAGCCGAACCGAATGCCTTGTGCCAGCGGCAGTTCGGTGGAGTAGTTGACCGTATTGGTGGCGCGGCGCATATACGCCTTCCAGGAGTCGGAGCCCGATTCGCGCCCGCCGCCGGTCTGCTTCTCACCGCCGAACGCACCGCCGATCTCCGCACCCGAGGTGCCGATGTTCACATTGGCGATGCCGCAGTCGGAACCGTCGGCGGCCAGGAATCGTTCCGCCTCGCGCTGGTCGCCGGTGAAGATGGCCGACGAAAGCCCCTGTGGCACAGCGTTGTGCAGGGCGATCGCGGAATCCAGATCGTGATAGGTGAGCACGTAGAGAATCGGCGCGAACGTCTCCTCGCGCACGATCGCGGTCTGAGCGGGCATCCGGATGATCGCTGGACGTACATAGTAGGAATCGTCGCCGCCGACCTCGACGCGCTCACCGCCGCAGATCAATTCGCCGCCGTCGGCGAGCGCACGGTCGATCGCCGCCCGCATCGCGGTGTGGGCGCGGCCGTCGATCAGCGGCCCGACCAAGACCGAGTCTTCGAGCGGATTGCCCACGGGCAGTTGGCGATACGCCGCACTCATCCGATCCAGCAGTGGCCCGGCGATATCCACATGCGCGATGACCCGCCGCAGTGTCGTGCACCGCTGTCCGGCCGTTCCCGTCGCGGCGAAAACCACGGCCCGCGTGGTGAGGTCGAGGTCCGCGGACGGGGTGACGATCGCGGCGTTGTTACCGCCGAGCTCGAGCAGGCACCGGCCGAAACGCGCCGCCACCCGCGGTGCCACCGCCTGCCCCATCCGCACCGATCCGGTGGCGCTGACCAGAGCCACCCGTTCGTCGTCGACGAGCTGGGTGCCGACGTCGGCGCCACCCTGGATCAGCTGGTGGATCCGCGGGTCGGCGCCGACGTCGAGGGCCGCGCGCCGCAGCAGCGCATCGCAGGCCAGCGCGGTCAGCGGCGTCGTCTGCGAGGGTTTCCACACCACGGTGTCGCCACAGACCAGGGCGATCGCGGTATTCCACGACCAGACCGCGACCGGGAAGTTGAACGCCGAGATCACCCCGACCACCCCGAGGGGATGCCACGTCTCCATGAGCCGATGCCCGGGTCGTTCGGAAGCCATGGTGCGGCCGTACAGCTGGCGGGACAGGCCGACGGCGAATTCGCAGACGTCGATCATCTCCTGCACCTCGCCGCGCGCCTCGGCGCCGATCTTGCCCGCCTCCAGGGTGACGAGTTCGGCCAGCGCGTCGAGATTGTCGGCCAGTAGTCTTCCCAGCCGCCGCACCACCGCGGCACGTTGTGGTGCGGGGACGGATCGCCAAGCCTGAAAAGCGCTGTGCGCCTTGTCGATCGCGCAGGTCACGTCGAATGCGGAGGTGGCCGGGACGCGCATCAGCTCACCGCCGGTGATCGGTGTGCGGGCCGGCAGGTCGCCCGAATCGACCGGGTCGACGCCGAGTTCGAGCAGCAGGCGCGCGGCCCGGTCGCGCAGTTCGCCGGTGGTGGGCAGAACGGGTGCGGATGTCATCTACGGCTCCGTTTCCGAAATCGGTTGATGGGGGGCTTCGCACCGGTGGGAGATCGTTTCCGGCCCCGGCCACCGCCCGCTGGGTTAGCCTTCGCTGATGGCGGATGCACCTGCGAAACCTGTTCTCGACGACATCGATCGGCTCCTGATCCGCGAATTGATGGCCGACGGCCGGGCCACGCTGTCCAATCTCGCCGAGAAGGCCAGTCTGTCGGTATCCGCGGTGCAGTCGCGAGTGCGCCGGCTCGAGGCGCGCGGTGTGATCCGCGGATATTCCGCGAAGGTCGACCCGGAGGCGCTGGGACAACTGCTCTCGGCATTCGTCGCGATCACTCCTCTCGATCCCTCACAGCCCGACGACGCTCCGGCCCTGCTCCAGCACATCCCCGGCATCGAGGAATGCCATTCGGTGGCGGGGGAGGAGAGCTACATGCTGCTCGTCCGGGTGGCCTCGCCCCGGCATCTCGAACAGTTGCTGCAGGAGATCCGCGCCACCGCCAATGTCCGCACCCGAAGCACCATCATTCTGCAGACATTCTATGACAGGTGAGACCTGATCGTAATTTATACGTTTGTTTGTAGTGAAACCGTAAATATTTTCGTATCCTGTGGGAGTGACCCTCGAACTGGAGCGCCCCGGAACGGCCGACGCGGAGGTCACGAACCCGGCGTCGGTCACCGCCTCGCGCGTACACGACATCCTGTCCGCCCATATGCTCGCCGACGGTTTCGATCTGGTGCTGGACCTGCGCAGATCGCGGGGACTCGACCTGGTCGACGCCCGGGACGGCACCGTCTATCTGGATATGTTCGGCTTCTTCGCCTCGTCCGCGCTGGGGATGAACCATCCGGCGCTGGCGGCGAACGCTCGCTTTCGCGCCGAACTCACCAGGGCGGCGCTGAACAAGCCCAGTAATTCCGATGTCTATACGGTCGCGATGGCGCGCTTCGTCGACACCTTCGCGCGGGTCCTCGGCGATCCGGCGCTGCCGCATCTGTTCTTCATCGACGGCGGTGCGCTGGCGGTCGAGAACGCGCTGAAGGTCGCCTTCGACTGGAAGAGCCGCCACAACGCGATGCACGGCCGCCCGGCCGAACTGGGCACGAAGGTGCTGCATCTGACCGGCGCCTTCCACGGCCGCTCCGGCTACACGCTGTCGCTGACCAACACCGACCCGATCAAGACCGAACGATTCCCGGCCTTCGACTGGCCGCGCATCGAGACCCCCTATCTGCGCCCCGGCATCGACATCGAGGTCGCCGAGCAGCGCGCGCTGGCGCAGGCCTGGGCCGCATTCGCCGAAAATCCGCACGACATCGCCTGTTTCATCGCCGAGCCGATTCAGGGCGAGGGCGGCGATCGGCACATGCGACCGGAATTTCTCCGGCGCATGCAGCAGCTGTGCCACGAGCAGGACGCGCTGTTCATCGTCGACGAGGTGCAGACCGGCGTGGCGATGACCGGGTCGACCTGGGCCTACCAGCAGTTGGGCCTGCGACCGGATGTGGTCGCCTTCGGAAAGAAGACGCAGGTCTGCGGAATCATGGCCGGCGGGCGCGTCGACGAGGTGCCCGACAACGTGTTCGCGGTGAGCTCGCGGCTCAATTCCACCTGGGGTGGCAACCTCGCCGATATGGTGCGGGCCCGCCGCATTCTCGAGGTGATCGAATCCGACGACCTGGCCGCCCGCGCGAAGGAGCTGGGCGCGCTGCTGCTCGACCGGTTGCGCGCGCTCGCCGACCGGCACGAGCGGCTCACCGATCCGCGCGGTCGCGGGCTGATGTGCGCGGTGACACTGGATTCCGCCGAACTACGCGATGCCGTCCTCGCGGAACTGCGCGAGCGCGAACGGGTACTGTTCCTCGGAACCGGCGAGTGCGGTATCCGGTTCCGGCCGCCGCTGACGGTCACCGCCGACGAACTCGAGCGGGCGGTGGATGCCCTGGATCGCGTCCTCGCGGGCATGGCTGATCGCTGACGATTCCCAGGCTCGCGCGAGCGTGTCCGGACCGTCGTTGTGGCACTTCACCAGCGCTTTTCTGCTGGCGGGTAGCCAATAAGGGTACTGGTCGGTAGCCCCCACTGGAATTCCGCCGGGCTGCGCCACTGGTTACACTCCGGGGCATGACGAGTGTCCAGAGTCAGCCTTCGCCGGGTTCGGCGGGCGCCCCCGATATCCACACCACCGCAGGGAAGCTGGCTGATCTGCGCAATCGGCTGGAAGAGGCCAAGCACCCGATGGGTGAGGGCGCGGTCGAAAAGGTCCACGCCAAGGGCAAGCTGACCGCGCGCGAGCGCATCCTGGCCCTGCTGGACGAGGGTTCGTTCGTGGAGATGGACGCGCTCGCCCGGCACCGCAGCGTCAACTTCGGCCTGGAGAACAACCGTCCGCTCGGCGACGGCGTGGTCACCGGCTACGGCACCATCGACGGCCGCGACGTCTGCATCTTCAGCCAGGACTCGACGGTGTTCGGCGGCAGCCTCGGTGAGGTCTACGGCGAGAAGATCGTCAAGGTCATGGACCTCGCGCTCACGACCGGCCGCCCGTTGATCGGCATCAACGACGGCGCCGGCGCTCGCATCCAGGAGGGCGTGGTCTCGCTCGGCCTCTACGGCGAGATCTTCCATCGCAACATCCAGGCCTCCGGCGTGATCCCGCAGATCTCGCTGATCATGGGCGCCGCGGCCGGTGGGCACGTGTACTCCCCGGCGCTGACCGACTTCGTCGTGATGGTCGACCAGTCCAGCCAGATGTTCATCACCGGCCCGGACGTCATCAAGACCGTCACCGGTGAAGAGGTCACCATGGAGGAGCTGGGCGGCGCCCACACCCACATGGTGAAGTCCGGTACCGCGCACTACGTCGCCTCCGGCGAGCAGGACGCGCTGGACTGGGTGAAGGACCTGCTGAGCTACCTGCCCAGCAACAACCGCGCCGAGGCCCCGCGCTTCCCGGCCAGCGACCCGATCGCCGGCGCGATCGAGGATTCGCTCACCGAAGAGGATCTCGAGCTCGACACCCTGATCCCGGATTCGCCGAACCAGCCCTACGACATGCACGAGGTCATCCGGCGACTGGTCGACGACGACGAGTTCTTCGAGGTGCAGGCCGAGCGCGCGATGAACGTCATCGTCGGCTTCGCCCGCATCGACGGCCGCAGCGTGGGTTTCGTGGCCAACCAGCCCACCCAGTTCGCCGGCTGCCTCGACATCGACGCCTCGGAGAAGGCCGCGCGGTTCGTGCGCACCTGCGACGCGTTCAACATTCCGATCATCACGCTGGTCGACGTTCCGGGCTTCCTGCCGGGTACGGGCCAGGAGTACAACGGCATCATCCGCCGCGGTGCGAAGCTGCTCTACGCCTACGGTGAGGCCACTGTGGGCAAAATCACGGTCATCACTCGCAAGGCCTACGGCGGCGCGTACGACGTGATGGGCTCCAAGCACATGGGCGCCGATGTGAACCTGGCGTGGCCCACCGCCCAGATCGCCGTCATGGGCGCTTCCGGCGCGGTCGGCTTCGTCTACCGCAAGAAGCTGCAGCAAGCGGCCGCGGAGGGCGCCGATGTCGACGCACTGCGCCTCGAGCTGCAGAACGAGTACGAGGACACGTTGGTCAACCCGTACGTGGCGGCCGAGCGTGGTTACGTCGACGCGGTGATTCCGCCCTCGCACACCCGCGGCCAGATCGTCGCGGCGCTCCGCTTGCTCGAGCGAAAGATGGTTACTCTTCCGCCGAAGAAGCACGGCAACATTCCGCTCTGATCCGACGATATGTGCGGTAGCGGAGGCACACTTTCCGGGAGAGTGGCGAGCTCGTACCGCGCACGATTGCCGCATCCGGGTGAAGATGGTAGGAAAGGCCCTCATTCGATGAGGGCCGCACGAATACCGTTCGCGGCGTGGGTTCGTCCCGCGCCGTGAACGCCGGGCCCTCTCGGTCCGGCACAGAACAGGAGGAGTTGGCGCTGTGACGGCTGTGGCTGACGAAGAGATATTGCGCGCTGCCGAATTGGATTTGGCGGTCGACGAATTCGGTGACGGCGACACCAGGCTCGCATCCGACACCGCTGTCGTCGAGGCCGAGGTCGGCCACGGGCCGGTCATCCGCGTTCTGAAGGGTTCGCCTACCGACGAGGAACTCGCCGCTCTGGTCACCGTGTTCGCCGCCGCGGGCGCGAACGCCGACGCGGCGCCGCAGGATCAGGGCCCGGTGGACAACTGGGGCCGGCCCACCATGATGCACCGCGGTACCTCGCCGTTCTCTCCCTACGCCTTCCCCTATCTGTCGCACATCCGCGGCTGACGTGACGGGATTCGTTCTCGGCTCCGCCTCGCCGGCGCGACTGCAGGTGTTGCGTGCGGCCGGGCTGGATCCGGTGGTGCGAATATCCGAGGTCGACGAGGACGCCGTCGCCGCGGCGCTCCCGCTGGACACACCACCCGCGGGCGTGGTGACCGCTCTCGCCCGAGCCAAGGCCCACACCGTCGCCGCCGCATTGATCGCCGACGCCGCCGCGTCCGTGGACGGTCCGGCCGCCCCGGATTCCTATGGCCTAGTGGCCGCGCGGGCCCCGCGCTTGGTGGACGACTGCGTGGTCGTCGGCTGTGACTCGATGCTGCTGGTCGGCGGGGTGCTGCAGGGCAAGCCCCATACCCCGGACGTCGCCCGCGCCCGCTGGGCCGAGATGGCCGGGCGCAGTGCCGATCTGCTCACCGGCCACTGTGTGCTGCGCGTGCGCGACGGCGCGATCGTCGCCGACGCCCAGGACTGCAGCACCACCACCGTGCATTTCGCCGATCCCGGCCCGGCCGAGCTGGATGCCTATATCGCCACCGGCGAGCCGCTGCGGGTGGCGGGTGCGTTCACCCTCGACGGAATGGGCGGCTGGTTCGTCGACCGCATCGACGGTGACCCGTCCAGTGTCATCGGAATCGGCCTACCGCTGCTGCGTCGCCTCCTGGGCGACGTGGGCGTCGGAATTGCGCAGCTGTGGCTCCGTGCGCAGCTGCGGGCCGACGCGATTGGCTGACGGCGTCGGTAGTCGCGGTCCGGTCCCGGCCTGATCGGGGATGTGGGCGGGATCCGGGAGCGTGCTCGCCAGTGCCTCCAGATGGATCACGCACAGTTCCGGGCCCACGAACGGGTGCAGCCGGACGTTGACCGCATCGCGTCCGCCGTTGCGGTCCAAGACTTCGCGCATCAGGCCCTGATGCACACCGCAGACCACCTCGGAGTGGGTGCGCGCCAATTCGCGCAGCGGGCAGGCGGTCAGGCGGATGTTGAGCTGGTCGCCGGTTTCGGAGGCGGGATCGCGCTCCGGGGCGAAACCCAATTCGGAGCTCACCGTCACCGCGACATCGCGCGCGTCGTCGAGCGAGGCGATGGGCTGTTCGAGCTGTTCGACCTTGGCGCCCCACGCGCGCCCGGCCGTCACGGCCAATTCGGAACGCCGGCGGGGATCACTGCCGAGCTGATCGGCCAGCACCTGCGCGAGATCTTGATAACCGACCGATCGCTGCACCGCCGTGTATCCGATGCGCGGGCGGCCGCGGCCGCGGGGCGGCTGCTGGAATTGGCGGACCAGCGATTCCCGGGTGAGAACATCCAGATGAAAGCGGACGGTGGTGACGTGCTGTCCGGTGATGCGCGCCAGTTCCTGGGCATCGAGAGGCTCGCTGGCGCCGCGTAGGATCGCAAGCAGGCGCCGTCGTGGCCAAGAATCGGACATAGCTCACCCCTCCTCCCATGTGACTTTATCGGACGAAGCTGCGACTTAATCGCGCTTCATCCGATTCGTGATGTGAAACCGACGGCGCACATTGTTCGCACCTACGATCGGTACTGCCCAGCCGCCCATCGTCTACCACGCGTGAAGGATCTTCCACCGTGCCCGTCGCTCCGGACTCTCATCCATCCTTCGGCTCTCATGCATATCCACAACGATTGGTAACCACTGAGTGGCTGTCGGCAAACATCGGTACGCCGGGCCTCGCGATCGTCGAGTCCAACGAGGACATCCTGCTCTATGACATCGGCCATGTGCCAGGGGCGGTCAAGATCGATTGGCGCGCCGAGCTTACCGATCCGCTCACCCGCGACGTGATCGACGGCGCCCGTTTCGCCGAACTCATGCGTGCCAAGGGCATCGCGCGCGAGGACACGGTCGTCGTCTACGGCGACAAGGCCAACGGCACCGCCGCGGCCACCGCGTGGGTCTTCGGCCTGTTCGGGCATCCGGATGTGCGGCTGCTCGACGGCGGCCGGGACGCGTGGATCTCCGAGGCCCGCGACACCACCTTCGAGGTGCCGGACGTCGGGTTGGGGGAGTATCCGGTCGTCGAGCGCGACGATCGCAGCGCCCGGGCATTCCTCGACGATGTGCGCGCCTGCCTGAACGACGGCGGAACGGGCGCCGGACTGGTCGACGTGCGCGCGGTGAGGGAGTACACGGGCGACGACGACCGCATCCGGGACCGCCCGGAGGAACAGTCACTGCGCGCCGGGCACATTCCGACCGCGATCAACATCCCGTGGACCGCGGCCGTGGGCGGCGACGGCCGATTCCGTAGCCGGTCGGAGCTCGAGCAGATCTACGCGCCGCTGCTCGGCGCCGAGGACACCATCGTCTACTGCCGCATCGGCGAACATTCGGCACACACCTGGTTCGTGCTGACGTCGCTGCTGGGCGTGGCGAATGTGCGTAACTACGACGGCTCCTGGACCGAGTGGAGCAACGCTGTGCGCACGCCGATCGTCAAGGGAAGTGAACCGGGTTCGGCTCCGGCCGCCGTGTCGGCGGCGGCACAGTCCGTCTAGGGTGTTGTTCACGTCACGGGGGTCCGGGCTACTGTTCGGTAGCCCTATCCCTGTTCGGAGTCTGTTGGCACACTGCCTACACTCACCCGAGACGTAAGTTGTCCAAAGCACAGGAGGCTCAGTGCCCAGCCATGCCAGCGCGCAGATCACGAAAGTCCTGATCGCCAATCGGGGCGAGATCGCGGTGCGTGTGATCCGGGCCGCCAAGGATGCCGGTATCGCCAGTGTCGCCGTGTACGCGGAACCGGACGCGGACGCGCCATTCGTCAAATTGGCCGATGAGGCATTCGCGCTCGGGGGGCAGACCTCGGCCGAGTCGTACCTGGTCTTCGACAAGATTCTCGACGCGGCGCGCAAGTCCGGCGCCGACGCGATCCACCCCGGTTACGGCTTCCTGTCCGAGAACGCGGATTTCGCCCAGGCCGTCCTGGACGCCGGGCTGATCTGGATCGGCCCCTCGCCGCAGTCGATTCGCGATCTGGGTGACAAGGTCACCGCTCGCCACATCGCCGAGCGCGCGCAGGCTCCGATGGCCGCGGGCACCAAGGATCCGGTGAAGGACGCGAACGAGGTCGTCGAGTTCGCCAAGCAGTACGGCGTCCCGGTGGCCATCAAGGCCGCCTTCGGTGGTGGTGGCCGCGGCATGAAGGTCGCCCACACCATCGAGGAGATTCCCGAGCTGTTCGACTCCGCCACCCGCGAGGCGACCGCAGCCTTCGGCCGTGGCGAGTGCTTCGTCGAGCAGTACCTGGACAAGGCCCGCCACGTCGAGGCCCAGGTGCTGGCCGACAAGCACGGCAACGTCATCGTCGCCGGCACCCGCGACTGCTCGCTGCAGCGCCGGTTCCAGAAGCTGGTCGAGGAGGCGCCCGCGCCGTTCCTGTCCGACGAGGTCCGCGCCAAGATCCACGAGTCCGCCAAGCGGATCTGCAAGGAGGCCGGCTACTACGGCGCCGGCACCGTGGAGTACCTGGTGCAGGGCGAGACCGTGTCGTTCCTCGAGGTCAACACCCGCCTGCAGGTCGAGCACCCCGTCACCGAGGAGACCTCGGGTCTGGACCTGGTGCGCTGGCAGTTCCGCATCGCCAACGGCGAGGAGCTGACCATCACCGAGGACCCGACCCCGCGCGGTCACTCGAT
Organism: Nocardia sp. NRRL WC-3656; assembly: GCF_000720265.1. Lineage (NCBI taxonomy): Bacteria > Bacillati > Actinomycetota > Actinomycetes > Mycobacteriales > Nocardiaceae > Nocardia > Nocardia sp. NRRL WC-3656. The sequence goes on from NZ_JOJF01000002.1 coordinate 464,890, forward strand.
CGAATTCCGCATCAACGGTGAGGACGCCGGTCGCGGATTCCTGCCGGCACCGGGCCCGGTCACCGTCTACAAGGAGCCGTCCGGCCCCGGCGTGCGCGTCGATTCCGGCGTGGTCGCGGGCAGCGTGATCGGCGGACAGTTCGACTCGATGCTGGCCAAGCTGATCGTCACCGGCGAGAACCGCACCCAGGCGCTGGAGCGGGCCGCGCGTGCGCTGGCCGAATACGAGATCGAGGGCCTGGCGACGGTGCTGCCCTTCGACCGCCACATCGTGACCAACCCGGCGTTCGTCGGTCACATCACAGCTGACGGCTCCGAAACTTTCGACGTCTACACCAAGTGGATCGAGAACGAGTGGGAGAACACCATCGAGCCCTACACCGGTGGCCGGCCCATCGAGGACGAGGACGAGGGTGCGCGCCAGACGGTGGTCGTCGAGGTCGGCGGCCGCCGCCTCGAGGTGTCGCTGCCGGGCCAGTTCAGCGTGGGCGCGGGCGCGGCCGGCGCCGCGGGCAACGGGGCGGGCGTGATCCGCAAGAAGCCCAAGCCGCGCAAGCGTGGCGGCGCGGGCGCCTCGGCCGCCTCCGGTGACGCCGTCACCGCGCCGATGCAGGGCACCGTGGTCAAGGTGGCCGTCGAAGAGGGCCAGTCCGTCGAGGCCGGCGACCTGATCGCCGTGCTCGAGGCCATGAAGATGGAGAACCCGGTCAACGCGCACAAGTCCGGTGTGGTCACCGGTCTGGCCGTCGAGGCCGGCGCCGCCATCACCCAGGGCACCGTGCTCGCCGAAATCAAGTAGGCAGCAAGCGATTTCGTGAAGAACCCCGCTCCGCAACGGAGCGGGGTTCTTCACGTTCTGGGTAGAGAACCGACGGCAACGCGCACGAGACCTAACCGGCGTGCGGAGAGTGTTGCTTACCGGGCTCTGTCGGTTTGTCGTGTTTGTTCTCGGAATAGCTTGTGGCATGCGGGATTTGGAAAGGGGGCGGCAGCACGCCGGTGGGGAAGGGCAGCAGCCGCGGTGGGATGACCGCGGTCGTGTATTCCGGTTCCGGGGTCGTCGGGACCGCGGTGGTCGGTGCGGGCGTGGTGACCTCGGGAGGGGTGGTCGACTGCTGGTCGGAGGGAGTGTGGGAGCCGCTGCTCAGCAGGGCCGTGCACCCGGCGACGACCGCGAGGGCGACGATGGCTGCGCCGATCAGCGCGGCGGCGACGGTGAGGGCCGAGCGGCGTGGCGGTGCCGGTGAAACCTGCTGTGCCGCTGAGGACAAGGGATGCGGCCGGCTGGATGGTCCGAGTGCTGTGGGCGGTGCGAGGGCATCGGCCGGTGTGCGCGGGCCCGGCAGGACGCGAGTCGGCCGTGCCGCACCGCGCGGCCGCCCGGCCGCGGCACCCGCGAATCCGGGCACGGGGGCCGGTCCGGAGTCGAATCGTCTGGTCGTCGCGGGTTGCGCGGCCGCCAGGGGCGAAGGACCGAGTTGTCCGCGTGCCGCTGGTGCGGGCCCGGGCTGCCCGCTCGCCTCCGGTGTCGCGACTGGATGCGGCGTCTGCGACTGCTCGGATTGCAGGACCGGCGGTGGGTGGTCGACGGTAATCGTTCCCGCCGCGGCCCGGGCCGCCGCCGCCAACTCGCCCGCGGTGCGGTACCGGTCGTCCGGCCGTTTCGCCATCCCGCGGGCGACGACGGCGTCGAGCGCGCCGGGAACGTGAGCGGCGACCGCTGAGGGGCGCGGCGGAGGCTCGTGCAGATGGGCGTGCAACTGCCGGACCGCGTCGGTATCACCGAACGGCCTTCGCGCGGTGAGGCATTCGTACAGCACGCAGGCCAGCGAGTACACGTCCGAGCGGGAGTCGCCGTGCCCGGTGAACCGTTCCGGCGCCATGTAGGCGAGCGTGCCGACCGTGAAACCCGTTGCGGTGATGGTGGTTTGCCCCGCCGCGCGAGCGATTCCGAAGTCGATGAGATACGCGAACCCGCTGGGGTGCACGATGATGTTGGCGGGCTTCACGTCCCGGTGCACCAGCCCGGCCGCGTGGGCGGCGTCGAGCGCCTCGGCGATCTGCGAGATCAGATCGATCGACTCCGGCACCGCCATCGCACTCGACCGCACCAGCCGCGCCAGATCCACACCCGGGATGTAGGCCATATCCAGGTACAGCCGCCCGGCGTATTCGCCGAATCGATGGATCGGTGCGATATGCGGATTCTCCAGATGCGCTCCGATCCGGGCCTCGCGCTCGAACCGCCGCCGGTAATCCGCGTCCTCGGCCGCGCTCCCGGACAAGATCTTCAGCGCGACGGTCCGCGCATCCGCCGGGTCGTACGCCAGCCACACCTCCCCGGCCGAACCCCGGCCGAGCAGTCGATCGAGGCGGTACCGCCCGAACTCCCGCGCCGTCATCGCATCCGCCCGAGGTGCCTACCGGGCGGGATGAGGGGGCCGGGGGCACGGCGGCTCGCCGGTATCGTCCGCGCCCCGAGCCTCGCGTCGCTGGTCTGCGGCCGCGTCTCGGTACTCGGCTGTGGTGCTGGACCGGTCGTCGCGGCGACGAGCGGGGCGGCAGCGGTGCCGATGCCGCGCTGGCGGAACATGAGACCGACGATAGTGCGGATGTGCGACCGGCGGTACCGCGGGTGGAATGCCGCGGCGACGGGCCCGCTCACCGGCGCCCCGCGCGGTAATCTCGTGCCATGGCTGATTCTCCCGACGTCCGCATCGGTACCGCGGAGCGCGAGCAGGCGATGCAACGCCTGTCGGAGCACTTCGCCGCCGGGCGGTTGTCGGTCGCCGAGTTCGACGAGCGCAGCGGTCTCATCGCCGCGGCGGTGACGCGAGGTGATCTGGCGCCGGTGTTCAGCGACCTCCCGGCCGTCGTGCCGGAGCCGCCGGAACCGCCGGAACCGGCCGCCGCGCAGCCGGGTGGGCGGCGCGAGTTCGCCGGTTCGATGATGGGCCTGGTGGTGATCATCGCGCTGGTGCTGTTCTTCACCACCCATACCTGGCTCTGGTTCCTGCTGATCCCCGCGGCCGGCATCATCACCGGCGGCCTCCAGCAGCGCGGCCACGATCGCCGGCTGCTCGACGGCGACGACCACCGCCTGCTCGACCGCCGCCGTCGCCGCGACCGTCGCCGGAGGTTCTGATGGAACCGATCGAAATCAACGCCGGCAGTTGGTATCTGCGTGCGCTGCGTGCCGACGACCGCATCGACGACCGCCCGGCTCTGGCCGACGGCGGCATCACCGATCCCGGCTATGTCGAACGCCGTGCCCGCGAATGGGCGGAACAGACCGGATATTCGTGGGCGGTGTGCGAGCCGACCACCGCGGAACTGGTCGCCGAGATCGTGGTGACGCCGCAACCCGATGGCACCGCGGAGATTTCGGGCTGGTCGCGCGAGGGCTACGATTCCGCGCTGCAGTCCGGCCTGACCGCGGTGAGCCGATTCGTCGCCGGAGCCCTGGGGCTGCAACCTCTGTAAGGCGCGCCGAACGCCCTGTGCCGCAGCGCTTTTCCCGTCGAGCGGCCGGGGTCGCCGATTAAATCGGTGGATTGCCGGGTGTCCGTACCCGTACCGTGAAGACTCCGAAATCAAGCACTGGGGAGGTGCGCGATGTGGGAGTGGAGTAAATCGGTCGCGGAACGGGCCACCGCGACAGCGTGGACCCGGTCGGCCGGGGAGCCGGAGCCGACCGTCGTGGATCCGGAAGTCCGGGCCGAGCGGCCGGACGAGCAGGCGCCGGAAGAGCTCGGCGAATGGGCCTCCGACGCCGTTATGGCATATGGCGGAGCAGGCGCCGGAGGACCGGTGCGCTCGATCCATCTGCCGGAGTACGACCTGGCCCGATGAAAGGAACCGGGAGGCGGGTGCCGCTCACATGGCGGTGCCCGCATCTTGGTGCCGTCCCCGCGAACCGTCCGATGCGGAGCGGCACAACGACCGTCCGAGCAGGCAGGAGTAGCCTGCGAGGCGTGCAGAGGCCACCGTTGGACGCCGATATCCTGCGACATGCCGTCGCCGAACAGCCCGACCTGTCGTTCTTCTCCCACATCGATGTGGTGGAGTCGACCGGTTCGACCAACGCGGATCTGATCGGGGTGGCGGGCGATCCCTCCTCCGATCGACGGGTGCTGGTCGCCGAATATCAGGACCGCGGTCGCGGCCGCCACGAACGGTCGTGGGTGAGTCCGCCGCGCGCGCAGATCGCGATGTCGATTCTGGTGCGGCTCGGCGGTATCGAGCCGGCCGTCCTCGGCTGGTTGCCGCTGCTGACCGGTGTCGCCGTCGTCGACGCGGTCCGCGAAACCACCGGACTGGACGCAAATCTCAAGTGGCCCAACGACGTTCTGATCGGCGGCCGCAAGGTGGCCGGCATCCTGGCCGAGGTCGCCTCCGGGGCGGGCGCGCCGGCGGTCGTGGTCGGCGTCGGGCTCAATGTGAGCCTCACCGAGGACGAACTGCCTGTGCCGCACGCCGTTTCGCTGACCCTGGCCGGTGCGGAGAACGCCGATCGCAACGAGTTGGTCCTCGCCCTGCTGCGCGCCTTCGCCCGCCACTTCACCGAATGGCGGACGGAGAACTGGAATGTCACGGCGCTGGCCGACGCCTACCGTGCCCGGTGCGCCACCCTCGGCGCCGACGTGCGGGCGGAACTGCCCGGCGGCGAGGTCATCACCGGCGTGGCCACCGATATCGACGCCTACGGCCGCCTGATCATCGGCGATCGTTCGGTATCGGCGGGCGACGTCACTCATCTTCGCCCGGCATAGCGGGCCGAATCAGGGGGTAGGGTTCGCATATGAGTTATCCGGAGGAGCTGCTCGCGCCGGACGAGCAGCTGCTACTGCACCGTCATCCGCATTGGAAGATGTTGTTCGTGCCGGCGCTCACCTTCATTCTCGCCACGGCGCTGGCCGGATTCCTGAGCGGGCTGGCCTGGCGCAACACCGAGGGCACCACGCGCAACGCCGTTCTCATCGCGATCGTCGTGGTGTGGGCGCTGCTGGTCGTGTGGCGTTGCCTGTCGCAGGTGATCCGTTGGAAGTCAACGCATTTCATCATCACTGACCGGCGGGTGCTGGTGCGGGAGGGCGTGCTCACCCACACCGGCATCGACATTCCGATGAACCGCATCTCCAGTGTGCAGTTCCGCCACGGGTTGTCGGACCGGTTGCTCGGCACGGGCACGCTGATCATCGACGCCGCCTCGGGTGATCCGTTGGAGTACGACGACATTCCGAACGTGCAGAAGGTGCATTCGCTGCTGTACCACCAGGTCTTCGACAACCCGCACGGCGATCCGGGCCACGAGCAGTATCAGGACCCTCGCTACGGCGGCCGTCGGTAGCGGCGGGCCGCGGTTCGGTGGCGCACGCCCGATCGGCCCGGTTCGCCAGTAATCTTGTGCTGTGACCGCCGTACTGCTGGCCGAGGACGATGAGGCCATCGCCGCTCCGCTGTCGCGAGCGCTGGGGCGCGAAGGCTATTCGGTAACCGTCGAGAGCTTCGGCCCCGCCGTGCTGCGCCGGGCGCTGGAGGGTGAACACGATCTGCTCATCCTCGATCTAGGGCTGCCCGGTATGGACGGCCTGGAGGTGTGCCGCCAGGTCCGTGCCCGCGGCGCCGATCTCGCGGTGCTGATGCTGACCGCCCGCACCGACGAGGTCGATTTCGTGGTGGGTCTGGACGCCGGCGCGGACGACTATGTCGGTAAACCGTTCCGTCTCGCCGAACTACTGGCCCGTGTGCGAGCCCTGTTGCGGCGCAGTGGCATCGGCGACGAGGCGGTGGAGATCGGCGGAGTGCGGCTCGAACCCGCCGCACGTCGGGTGCTGGTCAACGGCCACGAGGTGAATCTGGCCAACAAGGAGTACGAACTGCTCAAGGTGCTCATCGACCGGGCCGGGCAGGTCGTGCCGCGCGAGACGATTCTGCGCGAGGTGTGGGGCGACGCCGATCTGCGCGGCTCCAAAACCCTCGACATGCACATGTCCTGGCTGCGCCGCAAGATCGGCGACGAGGGCCCGGTCGCGGAGCGGCGCATCGTCACCGTGCGCGGTGTCGGTTTCCGCTTCAACACCGATTGATCGCCGATGCGGCGCCGAATTCTGCTGTCCATGCTGGCGGCCCTGACCCTCACCACCGTGGTGCTGGGTATCCCCCTGGCGTTCACCGCCTGGCAGTGGGTGGCCGATATCACCCGCAGCGATCTGCGGGCCCGCCTGGATCGCATGTCGGTGGAGATCGTCGGCCAGGAGCGTGAGGACGGGTTGGTCCACGGCGTGCTCGACCTGCGCTCGGTGCGGCCGCTGATTCCGTCCGGCGGACGTCTCACGATCATCTATCCGACTCCGGAGGACGCCGCGCTGCGTGTGGACGCCGGGGCGCCGGAGGTCGACAACCCGGTGGTGGAATCGCTGTCGATGGGCACGTCGGGCTCGCTGCGTCTCGAGGTGCCCGCCGCCCCCATGCATTCGATGCAGCGGCAAGCGGTGGGCGCGGTGGCGTTGGTGGCGCTGGCCTCGCTGGCCGCGGGAGCCGCCGTGGCGGTGGTGACCGCGCGGCGGGTCGCCGATCCGCTGCGGGATGTGGCCGCCCGTGCCGCGCGGCTGGCGAAGGGCGATTTCCGGCCGGACCCGCGCCGGCACGGCATCACCGAACTCGACCGGGTCTCGGATGTGCTCGATTCGGCCACGGTCGAGATCGCGGGCCGGCTGCAGCGCGAGCACGCCCTGGTCGCCGACGTGTCCCATCAGTTGCGCAGTCGCTTGACGGCGGTGCGGCTGCGCCTCGACGAATTGTCGGCGCATCCGGACCCGGCGGTCGTCCAGGAATCGGAGGAGGCGATGGCGCAGGTCGATCGGCTCACCGAGGCGATCGACGAGTTGGTCCGCGATTCCCGCGACCAGGACGCCGCCGATCACGAACCGGTCCCGGTGGTCGCGGAATTGCGCGGGGTTGTCGCCGAATGGCGGCATCCCTTCGCCGAGGCCGGCCGCAAACTCGTGCTGTCCGGCGATCCGGCCCTGCGCGCGCCGGTGACCGGACCGCGGTTGCGCGAGGCGGTGGCCGTACTGGTCGACAACGCGCTGGTGCACGGCGGCGGAGACTGCTCGGTGTCGGTGCGCACCGTCTACGGCGGGCCCGACCGCGAACCGCTGGTGGCGGTCGAGGTGGCCGACGAGGGCGAGGGGGTCAGCGACGAACTGGCACCGCACATCTTCGACCGCGGCTTCTCCGGCGCCGGCTCGACCGGGGTGGGGCTGGCGCTGGCGCGCGCGCTGATCGAAGCCGATGGCGGCCGGTTGGAACTACAGCGACGGCGTCCGGCGCTGTTCGCGGTATTCCTCGGTAAGCCGACCGCGGGGCGGTCGGGTAACGGCGTCATCGGGGAGCCCCGCTGAACGGTGGGTTCAGCTGAAGCCGAGCGGTTTCTCTTCCTCGTACAGTTCTTCGAATTCTTCGACCAGTGCGTCGATTTCGTCGGGGAACACCCAGCGCTTCATCGCCCAGAATCGGAACACCATCTGCAGGATGTTGCCGATGATGAACGCGCTGACGAAGTCGGCGATGTTCTCCACGGTCAAGCTGACATCGGGAACGTGCAGATGGAAGAAATACCGCGAAACCCACAGCGGGAGATTCGACAGCAGCACACCGATGGCGCTGACCACGAAGAACAACAGGGCTTCGTGGTGTTTCTCACGACCGCCGCGACCCTTGAACGACCATTCCCGGTTCAGGATGTAGGACGCGATGACCGCGATTACTCCGGAAATGATCTTGGCCGTGATCGGTTTCGAGTCGAGAACCGTCAATTTGAGGATGTAGAAGATACCGCTGTCGATGACGAAAGTGGTCGCTCCGACAATCGCGAACTTGATCAGCTCGTGATGACGAATAGCGAGGTCCCGTAGTGTTTTGGGGAGGATGTTGACCACATCGTCGACAAATGGCACCCGGTGAGTCTACGTCCGTCCCGCGCTGGGCAATCAACCCGCACTCATCCCCGCGTGTGGGCGCATGACAACATGGTGGGCTGTGAGCGAGCGTAGTGGGCCATCGATGGACCCCTCCACCGGGGTGCAAGAGGTTGCCGAGGGTGAACCGATGCCGGTTTCGCGCAGTTTCGAAGGTGGTGGATTGCCGACCGTCGCGATGATCGGCGGCGGGCAGCTGGCGCGAATGACGCATCAGGCCGCCGTGGCGCTGGGGCAGTGCCTGCGGGTCCTGGCCGAGCGACCCGACGATCCGGCGGCCCAGGTCAGCCCCGAGCTGGTCCTCGGATCGCATACCGACCTGGCGGCCCTGCGCAAGGTTGCCGTCGGTACGCACGCGGTGACCTTCGATCACGAACATGTGCCGACCGAACATCTGCTGGCGCTGGTGGCCGAGGGCGTGAACGTGCAGCCGCCGCCGGTCGCGCTGGTCTACGCCCAGGACAAGCTCGCGATGCGGCGCAAACTGGCCGAGATGGGCGTGCCGGTCCCGGCGTTCACCGCGGTCGAGAACGTCGCGGATGCCACCGGCTTCCTCGCCGAACATGGTCCGTTCGTGCTGAAGGCGGTGCGCGGCGGCTACGACGGGCGCGGCGTGTGGATGATCGACGACGCCGCCGAGGCCGAGCGCATCGTCACCGACCAGCTCGGGCACGGTGTGATCTTGCTCGCCGAGCAGCGGGTGGATCTGAAGCGTGAGCTCTCCGCGATGGTGGCGCGCTCGCCGTTCGGGCAGGCCGCGGCCTGGCCGGTGGTAGAGACCGTGCAGCGCGAGGGCCAGTGTGCCGTGGTGATCGCGCCCGCGCCGCAGCTGTCGGACGAGGCCGCGACCGAGGCCGAATCGCTGGCTCTGCGGCTGGCCGCCGAGCTCGGCGTCACCGGTGCGATGGCCGTGGAGCTGTTCGAAACCCACGCCGGTGAACTGCTGGTCAACGAACTGGCCATGCGCCCGCACAATTCCGGGCACTGGGGGATGGACGGTGCCGTCACCGGGCAGTTCGAACAGCATCTGCGCGCGGTTCTCGACTATCCGCTCGGCGCCACCACGCCGCTGGCGCCGGTGACGGTCATGGCGAACATCCTCGGCGCGGCCGAGGCGCCGCCGATGTCGATGGACGAGCGGCTGCACCACCTGTTCGCGCGGATGCCGGAGGCGAGGGTGCATCTCTACGGCAAGGGCGAGCGCCCGAAGCGCAAGATCGGGCATGTGAACATCCTCGGTGACGATGTGGCCGAGGTGCGGGAGAAGGCCGAACGGGCGGCGTACTGGATGTCGCACGCGGTGTGGACCGATGGATGGGATCCCCATGAGTGACAAAGAGGAGGGCACAGCTGTGTTCGATGGTCGCTCCGCAGGCTCCGCTCCGGCGGTCGGCCTGATCATGGGCAGCGATTCCGACTGGCCCACGATGGAAGCGGCCGCGGAAGCGTTGGCGGAGTTCGGGATTCGCTTCGAGGTCGGTGTCGTCTCGGCGCATCGCACGCCGCAGCGCATGCTCGACTACGCCCGCGAGGCCGCCGGTCGCGGCGTCAAGGTGATCATCGCCGGTGCCGGTGGCGCCGCCCACCTGCCCGGCATGGTCGCCTCGGCCACCCCGCTGCCGGTGATCGGCGTTCCGGTGCCGCTGAAATACCTCGACGGCATGGACTCCCTGCTGTCGATCGTGCAGATGCCCGCCGGCGTCCCCGTCGCCACGGTCTCCATCGGCGGCGCCCGCAACGCGGGCCTGCTCGCCGTCCGCATCCTCGCCGCCACCGACCCCCACCTGCGCACCCGCATGGAACAGTTCCAGGCCGACCTGGAAAAACTGGTCCTCGACAAGGACGAAGCCCTGCGCACCCGCCTGCTGGGTTAGGACGATCCGGGCGGTGCCGCGAGCATCGCCCGGAACTGCTCGGCGGTCACCGTCGAACGCGCCGTGGGATTTTCGACCATGAAGTTCATCGGTGACAGCAGGCCGTTCTCATCGAGCCCCCACGCGCCGGGCATCAGGACGTACTTCTTCTTGCTCGCGCCGGACAACCGCGAACCCGACGAAGATCGCCGATAGGACGATGATTCCGGCGATACTCGAACTCGCCCCCGGCTGCCACCGCAGCACCCATCGATACCCGGGCGGTGTCGTCGGAGTACCCGCACTCTCCTCGTACGGCGCAGACATGGTCGCTCGAACATACCGATTACCGTTGTGGGGTGCCCAGCGACAATTCGACCCCCGTTCGTGCTGCCGACGCCGCGGAGTTTCGGCTGGCTGTGGTCGATCACGCGTTGCGGCTGTTTGCCGAGCAGGGGTACGAGGCGACGACGGTGGACGAGATCGCGGAGGCGGCGGGGATTTCGCGGCGGACGTTCTTTCGGCAGTTCCGGTCGAAGGAGGATGTGGTCTTCGCCGACCACGAGGAGCAGCTCGCCCGGGCGAAGGCGTATCTGGCTGCGGCGCAGGGGGATCCGTGGGATGCCGTGCGGGAGGCGGTGGTCGGGATCTTCGAGCGGTTCACCGAGACCAGGGAACTGGCCGCGCGCCGGTATCGAGTGGTCCGGCAGGCCTCGGCGCTGCGTGACCGCGAGATCGTGACCGTCTTCCGGTACGAACGGCTGTTCACCGACTATCTGCGCGATCGGCTGCCGGAGGCGCCCGATCTCACGCTGATCCAGTTCAGTGCGGCCGTCACCGCCACCCACAACTATCTGCTGCGCCGCATGGTGCGGGGCCGATCCGAGGCGAGCGCGGCCGATCTGCGCGCGGCGGTCCGGGCGATCGCGTCCCCCGGTGCGGCCCCGGAGCCGGGTGAGATGGTGGTCGCGGTCTTCCCGCGCGAGATGCCCGCACGGCAGGTCGCCGACCTGCTGGCCGACCGCCTCGATAATCTGTGAACCGGGCCGCCTAATCCAGGATTTGGCACTGAGTGCCACGGAGGATTCCGGCTATCCCCTCACGTCGTCGCCCTCGGACGGCGTATACTCGAAACCGACTGGCACTGAGTGCCGAGGTGCGCCAGTGTAGTGCCGGGATTCGCGGACCAGGCGAATCGAAATCCCACGACCAGGAGTGAACCCATGGCGGGCAACCCCGATTTCGAACTGTTCAAGTTGGACGACATCCACGACGAGTTGCGCGCGGCGATTCGCGGCCTGGCCGAGAAGGAGATCGCACCGCACGCCAAGGATGTCGACGGCAACGCCCGGTTCCCGCGGGAGGCCCTGGACGCGCTGAACGCCGCGGGCTTCAACGCGGTCCACGTCCCCGAGGCCTACGGCGGCCAGGGCGCCGACTCCGTCGCCACCTGCATCGTCATCGAGGAGGTCGCCCGCGTCTGTGGTTCGTCCTCGCTGATCCCGGCCGTGAACAAGCTCGGCACGATGGGCCTGATCCTGCAGGGTTCGGAGGAGCTGAAGCAGAAGGTGCTGCCCGACCTCGTCGAGGGCAAGATGGCCTCCTACTGCCTGTCCGAGCGCGAGGCCGGTTCGGACGCCGCCTCCATGCGCACCCGCGCCAAGCGCGACGGTGACGACTGGGTGATCAACGGCTCCAAGTGCTGGATCACCAACGGCGGCCAGTCCACCTGGTACACCGTGATGGCGGTGACCGATCCGGAGAAGGGCGCCAACGGCATCTCCGCGTTCATGGTCCACAAGGACGACGAGGGTTTCGTGGTCGGCCCGCTCGAGCACAAGCTGGGCATCAAGGGTTCGCCGACCGCCGAGCTGTACTTCGAGAACTGCCGCATCCCGGGTGACCGGATCATCGGCGCCGAGGGCACCGGTTTCAAGACCGCGCTGCAGACCCTCGACCACACCCGGCCCACCATCGGCGCGCAGGCTGTCGGCCTGGCCCAGGGTGCGCTGGACGCCGCGATCGCCTACACCAAGGACCGCAAGCAGTTCGGCAAGGCCATCGCCGATTTCCAGAACACCCAGTTCATGCTCGCCGATATGGCGATGAAGGTCGAGGCCGCGCGCCTGATGGTCTACACCTCCGCCGCACGCGCCGAGCGTGGTGAGAAGAACCTGGGCTTCATCTCCGCCGCCTCCAAGTGCTTCGCCTCCGATGTGGCGATGGAGGTCACGACCAACGCCGTGCAACTGTTCGGCGGCGCCGGCTACACCACCGATTTCCCGGTGGAGCGGATGATGCGCGATGCCAAGATCACCCAGATCTACGAGGGCACCAACCAGATTCAGCGTCTCGTGATGTCTCGTCAGCTGCTCAGGTGATGTTTCGCTGATCTTATTGACGCTGGAGGCGGTCGAGAATCGCATCTCAGGCCGCCTCCAGGCCGTCATCCGCAGGAGGCCGGAAGATGTCGTCCACGGCCTGGCGCGCCCGCTCGTGGCTGGACGACACCAGATGCGTATAGGTCCGCAGGGTGAATCCGGGGTCGCCGTGGCCGAGGTAATCCGCGAGTTCCTTGATCGAGACACCCCGAGACAGCAGCGTCGAGGCGTAGAAGTGGCGAAGCGCGTGCATTCCATCGGCCCGCTTGCGATGTTCGATTCCCGCATTGCGGAACCCGCCCTGCCATACCACCTTGGTGAATAGATCGCCGGAGTAGAGGCGTCCGCCCTCGCCGGTCACGATCAGATTCGCTGTCACTGGATCGCCGTCCGTACGGGCCCACGGGAGGGTGGTGGATACCGGCGGAAATTTCGACATGTGCGCGTCCAGCTCGGCGAGGAGGCCGACGGAGAGCGGTACTGTCCGGGTCTTGCCCCCCTTTGGGAGCGCGAACATCTGGACGCCGTCAGCGGTTTTGATCTGCCGGCGAACCGTCACCACCAGGCCATCGCGGTCGATGTCTTCGGGGGCAATGGCGAAAATCTCGCCTTGCCGAAGTCCCAGCCCAGACCCAAGCGGCACGATCACCGCGAACCGTTCGGCGAGGCCGTCACGGACCGCCCACAAGCGGCTCTCCGGCCATACCTCGATCTGAGGGGAAGCCGGAAGCGGTCGGCGAACAGTCTTGGCCTGGCACGGATTGTCCCGGATCAGCCGATCATCCTTGGCTGAGTCGAGGACTGCCGAAACGATGGTGAACAGCGCCAGCTTGTAATTCTCCGAAAGCTTCTGTTCCTCCAGTACACCCAACCAGTCACGAATCGTCGCTGGTTGAATACGCCCGAGGGGCAAATCACCCAAGGTCGGATAGATCCGCCGCTTCAGACGACTGCGCAGCACCTCCCGCGTAGCCGGGTCCGGAGACTGTGCCTTGTACCAGTTCTCGGCCTGTTGCCGAAACGTCTTCCGTACCCCTCTCGGGTCGATGTATTTGCCCTCGCGCTTGTCAGATTCGACCTCGATCAGGAAGTCGTCGGCGCGCTTCTTCTGCCTGTCCGGAAACGACTTCGACCGCTCATCGCCATCGGGGTCGACATAGCGCACCCGGTACCGAAGTCCCTTGCCGTACAACTCAGTTGGTTCCAATACCGGCTTGCCGCGCCCGTTGATCACGACCTTGCCGTCGTCATCTCGCTTGGGCCGCATCCAGCGGTCCTCGACGTGTCCCATCAGGCCGCCTCATCCAGATCCACCCAAGCCCGCAGCTTCACCGGGTGATACCGCAGATGACGGCCCACCTTCCGCACCGGCGGACCCTCACCCTGCCACTTCCACTGGTAGAGAGTCTTCACCGGCACATTCAGGAAGTACGCCGCTTCCTCCGGCGTCCACAACCGATCCTCGGGTAACTCCATCACTCCCCCTACGCCGCCGTGTCGTCGGTCGAATTCTGTTGTGGCACTTGGGTTTCACGTGGAACCCCGACATTCTCAGCCCGTGCGATCTGGGCGCGCGTGTACTCGGCCTGTCTCGCAGTCTTCTCCGCGATCATGGACAAGATCAGATGCTCACGGGGTGGCACGTTCGGATCACCCGGTTCCACAGGCCGTATGATCATCCGGTCAAGCTGAGGCTTGGAAATACCGGCCTCAGCGAGCCGTTGCCGAACGAACTCCACCCGATCGGCCTTGTGGTCGGACAGGTCTTTGCCGGTCCACTTGCGCGACACCAGAACCCGACGCCCACGAATCCCGAGAGTGTCGCGACGATGCGCCTTGCCCTTGCACACACCCGGCACCGTCTTCGCGGTCGCGCCCTTGGGAACCACGCCGTAGCGGAACCACAGCCCGCACGACGGGGAGCACGGAGTGATCGCGAGTTCGGCGTGCAACCGGTCGTAGTGATCGGCCACGCGCTGGGACTGGGCTTCGATCACGTCACCGATGGATTTGGTCAGGTACTTCGTCAGGTAGCCGATGTGCCGTCCGGCCTCCTCGGTGCCGCCCAGGATCCCCTTGATGTCCATCACCGGCCCGAACCGGACCACGTGCGCGGGTTCGAGGTCATCGACGGCATCCATCATGTCCAGAGCCTCATCCCACGTCGGCACCGGCACCCGCTTACCGGTCTCCGGGTCGACCCGATCCGGGTCCACGAAATGGCCGGCCGAATGGTCGAAGAACGGAAGCCGGTCGGTATAGACCTCCTGGTCGAAGTGCGGCCACCACACCTGGTGATAGGTCGCAGCCACCAATTGCCGGATCACCGCGCGGGGATCGGAACCGCGGACACCGATGTGGATATGCGGGGCACCGCGCTTCTGTGGCTCCACCGACGCGAAGTACTGCACATCTCGCCCGGTCACCCGCCGGTAGTTCTGGATGAACCGATCGAACAACGCCGCGAAGTGCAGGGCATCACGGGCCGCCTGCCGATAGTCGTAGCCGTCTGGATCGATCGGCGCGCCCGCGTCCGGGTGATCCCCGGTGTAGACCTTGCCGTAAGAGGGCAGGGTGAGCGTGATGAACATCGAGGGCCGGTACTTGCCCGCGTACACACGCCCGATCGTGGACTTACCGACCTTCTTCCTGGGCAGATCCGGTGCCGCCTGCCGTCGCCTGGTCGACCGCTTGCGGGCCTCCTTGGCAGGTTCGGGCTCCAGGCCGGGAAGCTTGCCCCGAATCCCGGACTCCCGTAACTGGGCATCTACATCGGCGAACGCGTCGCGGATCGCGTCCATGGCTTCTTCGTCGCCGTCGTCTTTCGCGGTGGCGTAGTCATCGATCAACATGCCCCGCACGATCATCAGATCGGACTGTTGTTCGGTGGGTTCGTTCTTCTCGATCACCGGTTCCTCCTGGATATGCCAGCCTTCGCGGGCCTGGTGGATACGAAGCGCCCGCGCCTTGGCCGCACACGCCGGGCACACGCACTCCATCGTTGATTTGCACGGTGCGCCAACATATTTCGCGGCACCGGTGGAGTCGTAGCCGACCATCGCCAGCGGACGACGGCACACGTCGAACTTCTCCGCTGCGGCTTGGGCCAGCTCGACCAGATTCAACCTGGCCCGCCGATCCGCAGCCGTCTCACGAGGCATAGCCCCATCACCATCAGTGACAGGGCTCCCCGGCATCGTCTCCGACGCAGCAGTGGTCATCAGTAGCACGCTCCGTAGGCACGGAACCCCGCCGTTCGATCGGTCGGGTTCGCCTTCGCCGCCGCCACCAACACCGGATCGCGGTCGGCCTCCGTCTGAGCAGCCGCAGCGCGGTAGTCCCACGCCGGAACCGCGCCCGCCGGACGAGGAACCAGACCGGCAGCGTCCCACACCTCAGCCGAGACATCCGCGCCCAGCAGCCGAGCCCGAGTCGCCGCCCGCTGCACGAACGATTCACCGACCTCGACATCCAGTACCTCAGTCATGCCGATCACCGACCCGTCCAACGCACCGGAGCGCCACCGCCAGCGGGCCAGCACTCATACACCACCGAAGCCGCGGGAACCTTCACCGCAGGCTCGGGACGAAGCGCGACCAGCCGGTCCACTTCAAACGCGAGGTCACCCAGCGGACGGCCGAGCGCCGCCTCCGTCAGGCCCTGAATGCAGTCGCAGCGCTCCGACGCTGTTTCCGGGTCGACGTGACCGTCTACGTACTCCGTTCCGCCGCACCGCTCGCAGACCTGCCAAACCGAACCCGCGTACCACGCGATGCATCGAGCCGAATCACACTGTGCGGTAAGGCAATTCACGCACCTGCCCGCCGCGTTCAGCCGAGACGGACGCAGAACCCTCGCCCCCGAGTGCTTCAAAGTCTGCATGATGATCCCCTCAGGTATCATGACGTTTACGTCATGTACTACGACTAATTCGTCTAGTCGTAGAGTAGGACCAAAACGTCCTATACGCAACCACTTGAGCGAAGGAATCCATGAATAAGTCATCCCTGTCGGAGGTGATCAAGACCCGACGAAACGAGCTTGGCCTCACTCAGTCGCAGCTAGCGGCGGCAATCGGCGTGAACCTCAGGCAGGTGACGCGCTACGAAGGCGGAGAGCAAGAACCCGCCTTCTCTGTTGCGATCAAGCTTGCGGATGCCCTCGAAATCTCGCTGGCCGAGTTGGCCGGCGAAATCCCTACCGGCCTCAATCTGAATGGCGACTGGTGGGCCGCTTGGGAGACATCAAAGGACGGCGTGCCGCGCGTTGACGTTCACACGATGCAGGCCACTCAGCAGGGCGACCGCATCCACCTCGATGCCAGCCGCGCCGTCTCGGTAGATCTCGAAGGCGGCACCTACGCGTGGCGTGGTGAGGTGCGGCTGTGGGACAACGAAGCCCTCATCGGCTGGTATCGCGCGACGGACGGCGCGGTCCGCTCAAAGGGGTCGATGTATCTCGCGTTGCACCCGCACGGTCAGACCGCCTATGGCAAATGGGTCGGCCTGAGCTACGACGGTGAGATTGTTGTCGGCTGGGGTGCGATTGCTCGCAACCCCGATGATGCCAAGGCCATTGTCGAACGCCTGATCGAAACGAACGGAGCTTCCCGTGGACGAATTAGTTGATGTGACAATTACTGCCGAGGATGCGGACTGGCTGGCCGAATTCACCCGCCATCTGGTGGAAGATCGCCTCGCAGCCTGCGGCAATATCATCCCTGCGGTGCGCTCCATCTACCGTTGGGAAGGCGGTGTTTCCGACGACAACGAGGCGTTGGTCATATTGCACACCCGGAAGTCTCTGGTCCAGGCGATCATCGAGCGCGCGAACGAGAAACATCCGTACGACACGCCGCAGGTAGTCGCGGTACCCGTCAGCGACATCCACCCCGGATACGCCGCTTGGGTGCGCGACTCTACGCAGTAGCGGCACCCGATCCAGTCGCCAACGGCTGGGACATCCGAGCGATTCGTCACGGAATGGCCGGAGTCCCAGCCGTTTTGCTGTCAGACGGGCCGCCCACGTCTGCGAGGTTGTTGCCGAATTTGGCTATATAGGATCAAGGGCGGCGCTTCGCGCCGCCGATCGGCGCCGCCACGCGGCGCCGCGCAACCGCCGGCCTACGCAAGCTGCGGCAGGCGGGCGCGTCGGGCGCGTCGGCGCCGCTCTGGCGACGTGGTAGAACGCCACCTGTTCTTCTCTGGCCGCTTCTGGCATCGACCGAGCAGTGTGGGCGCGACGTCTGCCGTACCCGACATGGCCTCCCGCAGCCGAGGGCCGAATCCGCCGACACCCAGCCCAGTCGACCGGCTGTGGTCACCAGGTGGAGTGCCTCGGAACCGGGCAGGCATCGTCTCTCACCTCCGCAGAAGCGGTAGTCGGCGGTGCCTCCGGTGGCCGCGTCCCAGCGCATCTCGCCGCCGTAGGTCTTTCCGCCGATCGTGTTGCCCGCCAGTGTCCTTCCCGGCCGCGCTGTCCTGGCTTATCCGAGGACTATCACGAACCAGCCGCGGATCAAGGGCGAGATCGGCGGAAAGACCTACTTCTCCTGCAGCATCTGCGACACCGAGGCCACCTACCTCACCGCCGACTACCACTTCTGCTCCGACTGCTTCGCCACCTACCCGCCCGGTTCCGAGGCACTCCACCAGGCGCTCGACGACGCCGACCACGGTTGGGGCTGACCGACCTGGGGGCTTCGGCCCCCACCAACTTCCGGCCGCCCGCCGACGATGTCGGGCAGTGAGTCGCCAACGACGCCGACTCCAGGCCGGAGCCCCGGAATCCTGGCTATCCGGGGCAACCACCGGTCACCCGGTGCGGATGACGTCCTTCCGTCCGCACCGGGTCACCGCCACGGTTTCAGTTCGGATTCCCCACCTTCCTCATGGCCCAATCGTCTCGCTCCAGCCGAACGAGTCAAGGACCACCTACGGCGTCCGCTACGCGGTGCTACGCATCCTTGACACGCCCGACTTCCGCTGAGGGCGGCCAGTATGAGGAAGGCGGGGGAGAGCAGTCAGGGGCGGATAGACAACCTATCCGCTAGGCCGTCCCCAGGCCGTACAAGGCTGGAAACGCCCCAGAACAGGCGAGAACTCCTGAGATGCATACACGCACCTCAGGAGCGGTTTTCAGCTCGAACTCCCAGCTCAGCCGGAATGGGCTGAGAGATCACCCAGATCTACGAGGGCACCAACCAGATTCAGCGTCTGGTCATGTCGCGCCAGCTGCTGCGCTGATCGCAGACCCGATCGACGACGCGCGCGGCGCCGGGGAACGACTCGGCGCCGCCCGCGTTCGCTTGTGACATCGAACCGATGCGGCGCTGCCTCGTGGCGCGTCGCGCGCGGTGAGTTGTCAGGACGCGTTACGGTATCGAAGCGCCGAATTCAGTGAATTACCGGCAATTTTCGCTGGTAGAACGGTAGTGCCACGAAAATCTCTGCGAAGTACTTTCAGATGCAATTTCAAATGTTCGTTCAATCGCAATCGGGCGAATTCGGAATTGTCCCAACGGCTTTCGCAGCGCACTATTGATGCATGGCAGGCGTGGAGATCACCGACAGGTTCGTCCGCCGCACCCTGGACAACGGGCGAATCGAAGAGGTCACCTGGCTGGAGTTGACCGAGGTGCGTATCATCACCACCGCCGACGGTCCCTTCGCCGACGACGTGTTCTTCGTACTGATCGGTGTGCGCGGGAACGGTTGCGTGGTCCCGCATTCCGCTGCCGACACCGAGTTCCTGGCCCGCCTGCAGAAACTACCGGGCTTCGACAACGCCGCCGTGATCGAGGCGATGGGGACGGTCGGCGACCGCCAGTTCCTCGTCTGGCGGCGCCGCATCTGATGCGGCGGCCGCGGACGACCGCGGCGCCGCAGGAGGACCGCTAGGCGACCAGATCGGCGTATTCGCGATGGTCGCCGATGTACTGCTCCACGTACCAGCAGGTCGGCACGACGGCGAAGCCGTTGTCGCGGCAGTCGGTGAGCGCGTATTCGACCAGTTGCGCCGCCACTCCGCGCCCGCGGAACTCCGGGAAGGTGAGGGTGTGGTTGAGATCGCGAATCGGCTTGTCGCCCACGCTGTTCTCGGCGTAGTCCGCGTATCCGGCGAGCGTGTCGTCGATGTAGATCTCGTAGCGGCCGGCGGCCGTATTGTGCTCGAGCCTGGTCGTCATATCAGATAGAACTCCCTCGTCGCCACGATTTGTTCCGCGCGCGGGTCAGCTGCCGCAGACGCGATTGAGCTCGTCGGTGAAGGGCTGCAGGTCGGTGACGTTGTCGTCGATCAGGGCATCGGCGTATCCGGTGATCGCCGCCCGCTCGTCACCCACGGCGAGATCGCCGACGGTCCACAGCCGATCGTGCAGGGCCCGGGCCGTCTCGGCGTCGAATGTGCCGCCGCTCATCTGCACGCCCGCGTTGACCATGGCGATGGCTCGATCGCAGGCCGGAGACTTCGCCTGGGCGGTGGCCGCGGGGAGAATCAGCAGGGAAGCGGTCGTCACAGCGGCGAACACGGCGGGCAGGCTCTTGAACATGTGTCCTCGGGAGACTTTCGATAGGGGCCGCTCACCAGGCGAGCGAACCGAGATCTCGCAGCCTAGCTGTCGACTGTCCGGTTTGCGAGATTTTTCTGGCCGGCCCGAATTCAGAGCACCGCGCCCGGATTGAGAATGCCGTGCGGATCCAGGGCTTCCTTGATGCGCCGGGTCAGATCCATCACCTCCGGACCGACCTGATCCGGCAGCCACGCCTTCTTCAACCGGCCGACGCCGTGTTCGCCGGTGATCGTGCCGCCCAGCGCGATGGCCAGGTCCATGATCTCGCCGAAGGCCTGATGCGCGCGTGCGGTCTCGTCCGCATCGGCGGGGTTGTAGACGATCAGCGGGTGGGTGTTGCCGTCACCGGCGTGCGCGATCACCGAGATCAGCACCTCCCGCCGCGCGGCGATCTCGGCGATACCCGTGACCAGCTCGCCCAGGCGCGGCAGCGGCACGCCGACGTCCTCGAGCAGGAGCGGACCCTTGCGTTCCACCGCGGGGATGGCGAATCGCCGTGCGGCGCAGAACGCTTCGCCCTCCTCGGGATCCTCGGTCCGGAAAACCTCGGCGGCTCCGGCGCTTTCGCAGGCCTCGGCGATGATCGCGGCCTCCCGGGCCCGGTATTCGCCGGGAGCGTCCGAGCGGGCCACCAGCATGGCTGCGGCCTCGCGATCGAGTCCCATCCGCATCTCGTCCTCGACGGCGTTGATCGCCACCGAGTCCATGAATTCCAGCATCGAGGGACGCAGCCGGGCCGCGACCGCCTCGATCGCCGCGGTAGCCGCGGTCAGGGTGGAAAACGTGGCGACCACGGTGCTCTGCTGCGGCTGGGCGGGCAGCAACCGCAGCGTCAGCTCGGTGATGATGCCGAGGGTGCCCTCGCTGCCGACAAACAGTTTGGTCAGCGACAGCCCGGCGGAATCCTTGAGTCGAGGCCCGCCCAGCCGCACCACCGTGCCGTCGGCGAGCACCACCTCCATGCCCAGGATGTAGTCGGTGGTGACGCCGTATTTCACGCAGCACAGCCCGCCGGCGTTGGTGGCCGCGTTGCCACCGATCGAGCAGATCTCGAACGACGACGGATCCGGCGGGTACCACAGTCCGTGTTCGGCGGCCGCCCGTTTGACCTCGGCGTTCAGCAGTCCGGGCTGGGTGACGGCGGTGCGGGTGACCGGATCGACCGTGATCTCCCGCATGCGTTCGGTACTCACCAGCAGGGCGCCGTCCTGCGCGGTCGCGCCGCCGGACAGTCCGGTTCCGGCGCCGCGCGGCACCAGCGGCACCCGATGTTCGTGCGCCCAGCCGACCACGGTCGCGACCTGTTCGGTGGTCAGCGGCCGGACCAGTGCCGCCGGCATTCCGGCCTGTGGATCGAGCGCGCGGTCGTGGCGGTACCCGGCGAGGATGTCGGGATCGGTGACGACCGTGCCGTCGGGAAGCCGGTCTGCGAGTGTTGCGATGTCCACACCCCGAACCTACGTGCTCGTGCGGGATCCGTGCGCAGTACACTGCCGCGGTGTCCGATGCCAAGCTAGAGATCCAGATGCTCCACGACCGGATCATGGTTCGCGTCTCCCAGGAGGAGGGCGAACGACGCAGCAGCGGCGGCATTCTGATTCCCGCCACCGCGCAGGTGGCCAAGCGGCTGACCTGGGGTGAGGTCAGCGGGGTGGGTTCGCATGTGCGCAGCGTGGGCGTCGGCGACCGTGTGCTGTTCAGCGCCGAGGACCAGTTCGAGGTGGAGGTGCAGGGTCAGGCCTACCTGGTGCTGCGCGAGCGCGATCTGCACGCGGTGGCGAGCGAACGCCCCGAACACGGCACCGGCCTGTACCTGTAACCGGCCCCGCCCCCGGCCGGTCAGCCGGGGGCATCGAGCGCATCAGCGGGTGTGCCGCGGCAGCGCCAGCGCGGCGGCGAGCACCACAGCGAGGACCGCGATCCCGGCTACCGCGGCCATCTCCATGGCGGTCACATAGCTGCCGGTGGTGTGCACCGCACCCAGCGCCGAGAAGAAGATGACGCCGAGAACGGTTGCGCCGATGGCGTTTCCGAACTGCTGCGCGGTGGTGAGCACGCCGGCCGCCATCCCGGCCTGCGGTGCGGGGATGCCCGAGGACAGGACGGCCGAGACCACCGACGGGATGGTCATCCCGTTGCCGAGGCCGACGATCATCATGCCCGGAATCAACGCGAGGGCGCTCACCTGCGTGCCCATGCCGGCCAGCACCGCCAGGGTGATTCCCAGGCCGGTCAGGCTGGTGCAGGTTCCGATCACCATGACCCGGTTCCCGAACCGGTTGGCGACCCGCGGTGCCAGGAACAGCGAACTGCCCGCGAAGCAGAGTCCCAGCGGCGCGAACGCCGAACCCGCACGCAGCGGCGACAATCCGAGGCCGCCCTGCAGCATCAGGGTCAGGCAGAGCATGAATCCGGCGAAGAAGGTCAGATAGCCGCCCGCGATCACGAGGCCGAGACTGAAGCCGCGTTCGCGAACCATGGCGGTGTCGAGGACCGGTTCCCCGCCGCGGCGTGCCAGCCGGTTCTCGTAACGCAGGGTCGCCAGCAGCACCGGCGCCGCGGCCGCCATCGACACCCAGGTCCACAGCGGCCAGCCCTCCGGCCGGCCCAGTGTGATCGGAATCAGCAGCAGTGCCAGTGCCGCGGAAATACCCACGGCGCCAACGGGATCCAGCCGCGCCCGACGAGTGTTGCCGGTGCGGGGCAGCCAGCGTGCGGCCAGGGCGGCCGCGACCAGTCCGATCGGCACGTTGATGTAGAAGATGGTCCGCCAGCCCCAGCCGAACAGATCGGCGTCGAGCAGGACGCCGCCGAGCACCTGGCCCGCGACCGCGCCGAGGCCGATGGTGGCGCCGAACGCGGCCATCGCCCGGGGCCGTTCGAGCGGCGGGAACAGGGTGTTGATCAGGGCCAGCATCTGCGGCACCATCAGCGCCGCGGTGCCGCCCTGCAGGACGCGTGCCCCGACCAGCGCCCAGGCGTTGGGTGCGAGGCCGCGGAGCAGCGACGCCACCGTGAAGGCCAGCATGCCGACGACGAACAGGCGCCGATGGCCGAACAGGTCGCCGAGCCGGCCGCCCGTGATCAGGCCCGAGGCGTAGGCGAAGCCGTAGCCGCCGACGATCAGTTCCAGCGCCGCTTCACCGGCGTTCAGATCGTGTTGCAGCGAGGAGGTGGCGACATTGACGACGAACCAGTCGAACATCGCCATGAACATGGCGCTCAGCACCACCGGCAGCACCCGCCAGCGCGCCGGGTAGGGCACGGGCTCGGCCGGGGGCGTACGCAGAAGTGGTGGGGCGGTGTGTGTTTCGAGGGTGGGCATATCGGACTCCCCGGAATCGGTCGAGAGTATCGACGGCGCCGCGCTGCGCCGCGGGATGCGGATCGGTCTCCGCACGGGATGTAACTAACCGGTTGGTTAGAACTATTCCAGCGCCCGCGACGTCGTGTCAACCAATTGGTTGGTTAGCATCGATGGCATGCCCCCGCGCGATCCCGAGGCCACCAAGGCCCGCATCTTCGAGGCGGCGACCGAGGAGTTCGCCGCCCACGGGATCGCCGGTGCCCGCGTGGATCGCATCGCCCGCAACGCCAAGGCCAACAAGCAGCTGATCTACGCCTACTTCGGCGACAAACAGCACCTGTTCGAACAGGTGCTGGAGAAGGCGATGCTCGATGTGGCCGCGGCGGTCTCGACCGATATCGACGATATCGATGCCTGGGTGGACGCCCATATCGCCTACCACCGCGAACATCCGGAATTCCTCCGGTTGCAGATGTGGGAGGCGTTGGAACTCGCGCCGGACCAGGTGACCGCCGGCGAGGCCCGCGCGCGCCGCTACCGGGACAAGATCGAGAAGGTCGAGGCCGCACAACGGCGGGGACTGCTGCGCGACGATATGCCGCCCGGCTATCTGCTCACCCTGCTGACCGGGCTGATCAACTATCAGCAGGCGCTCCCGCAATCCCGGCGGTTCGTCGTCGGCGGCCCCGACGATCCGGCGGAGCTGCGCAACTGGGTGCGTGACGCCGCGCGCCGGATCGTGGCGCCGCACGAGGAATCCTGAGCCGAACACCCGCTAACGCCGCGCGGCGATCTCCGTCTCGAGGGTGGCCAGGTCGGTTGTCAGCGATCCGCCGGCGAAAGCCATTGCGGCATATGACCGTTCGGCTGCATCGGCATGTCCGGCGCCACAGGCGTCGGTCACCGTGATCGGCAGATAACCCAGATCGATGGCATGCCGCACCGTCGGCTCGATCCCGACCTCGAGGGCGATCCCCGCGATCACGACGGTATCGATGCGCAGGTCACGCAGGGCGATATCCAGGGGTGTGCCCGCGAAGGCCGACATGGTGATCTTGTCGAAAACCACCTCGTCCGGGCCGGGGGTCAGCTCCGGAACCAGGTGATACTGCGGTGAGCCCTGCGGGAACATCGAACGCACCCGGCTCGGATCGTCCACGCGCTGCCACGCCATGGCCGTCCGCAGCTGCGCCACCCCGGCCGCGGCCGGCGGCAGTGACATGTGCCGGGTGTAGAACACGCGAAAACCGTTGGCTCGAGCCGTATCCCGAAGCCGGACACAGGCATCGACGATCTGCTGCCCGGCGGCGATCTGACCGACGATGCCGACCTGCATGTCGTAGATCAGCACCGCGGTCCGAGCCGGATCGCACGCGTCCGCCACGGTCAGGGCGATGTCGAGTCCGAATGCATGCCGCATATGCTCACCTGGTCCGATCGTAGGGTTCGGCCGTGTCGACCGACGCGTCCATGAGCGCCTCGAGCGGGAGTGGGGCGGTCACCGGAACGTAGGTCCATTCCAGAAAGCCCTTCTTGGACAACGGGAAATCGTCCACATAGCGCCGGGCCTCCGCGACACTGTCCACCTCGAAGACGATCACCACACCCGATTCGTCCGCACGGGCGTAGTTCTCCCGGACGATTCCGGCCTTCCAGAGGCGCCACACATTCGCGACCTCCTCGGGCAGATACGGTGTGATGGTCTCGAGCGTGACCCCGGGTTTGAAGCGGTCGAAGGCGATAACTTTCATGAGATCCATGCAAGTCCCGTGATTACAGTGTTACAAGAGCGCACTTTTCGGTAAGTAGGTGAGCGCGATGTCGCAGCGGCGGTATTACTGCCCGGTCGAGGTCACTGTCGACCTGATCGGTGGGAAGTGGAAACCGGTGATCCTCGCGCATTTGAAGGAGGGGGTGCGGCGCTACGGTCACCTGCGCCGGGCCATGCCCTCGACCAGCGAGAAGATGCTGGTGCAGCAACTGCGCGAGCTCGAGGCCGACGGTCTCGTCAGCCGGACCGTATTCGACACCGTCCCGCCACAGGTGGAATACGATCTGACCGCCGAGGGGCGCAGCCTGGTTCCGGTGTTGACCGCGCTGTACGAATGGGGCGAAAAACGGTGTGAGCGAACGGGTATCACCCTCGGGTGAGCACGATCGCGGCCGGACCGTGCCGGGTCAGCCGGCTGCGGTCAGCACCTCGGTGCGTGCACCGTCGACCACGACGGCATCGTCGTCGGTCAGCGCCCAGTGCGGCGTTCCCGCCGCGCGCAAACGGGCGGCCAGGCGGGTGCCGTGGCCTTCCGGATCGGTAGCCGGCGAATCCACATGCGGCACGATCGCCCGGTCCACCAGTCCCAGTCCGTCCCAGCGCGGATCGATACCACAGGCGAGCCGCACCTCGGCCGGATCGTCGGCATCCTCCAGGCCGTGCAGGTCGGGAGTGAGCAGGCAGGCGCCCGCGCTGTACCCGGTGTAGGCCAGCGCGTCCTCGGCCAACAGGTCACGCAGAACGAGATCGGCCGCGCTGCGGGCGAACTGAGCCCGCAGGACGAAGGTATTGCCGCCGCGAACCCACAGCGCCGGATATCCGCGCAGCACCCGCTCCAATTCGGCGCGACGACCGATGTAATCGCGCAGATCGACCACCTCGGGCCGAAAACCGCTGCGCCGCAGAGGAACCAGATCGCTGGTCACCGCGCCGGACCACGCGGACGGCCACGCATCGCAGGCGTTCGGAACGACCGCGATCGGCCCCGGACCGCCGACCA
Organism: Nocardia sp. NRRL WC-3656; assembly: GCF_000720265.1. NCBI lineage: Bacteria > Bacillati > Actinomycetota > Actinomycetes > Mycobacteriales > Nocardiaceae > Nocardia > Nocardia sp. NRRL WC-3656. Next base: position 490,754 of record NZ_JOJF01000002.1, read on the forward strand.
GCTCGGCGAACCGGTCGTAGTGGGCGCCGAATCGGTAGCTGGACAGGAAGAGTCGCACGGCGAGTCAGATGGTGAACGCGAGATTCGCGGCGATCCGCTCACCCAGTGCGCGGTCGCCGTCGACCTCGATCTCGTCGCGATGATCCGCGGCGGCGGTGCGTCCGCCGCACAGGCGGGCGAACAGGCTCGAACTCAGCCGAACGACGGTGTCGGCCGGACGATCGAGGGCCGCGACGACGTCCGCGCGCCCGTCGACGCGGATGTGGACGGTCCGGGCGACGGGACCGGTGGTCTCGATCGTGATGCGGGATCCGTCGGGCGCGCCGCCCCGCTTGACCACCACGCGCCCGAGGAAGGGTTCGATCTCGTCCAGCGCGATCTCGGCGCGCCGGCCGCCTTCGTCCATACCCAGGGCTTTCGCATCGCCGCCGAGCGCGTCGGTGATGTCGAGTTGATGCATCCAGCAGTCGAACAACCGCACCCGCATGAACCTGCCGTAGGGCACCACCCCGATCGGGGACTGGATATCGGCGGTCCAGGCGGCTTCGTCGACTGCCGCCAGCGCGGCGCGGCGCCGGTCGGTCACCTCGGTGAACCGCCGCAGCAGTTCGTCGCCGCGCAGCGGCCGCAGCGATTCCAGCCACATCTCGTTCAGCGCTCCGGTGTCGTTGCGGACGTGGTCGAAGGCGTGGACGTCACTGTCCACCTGTGGCAGCGACTCGCCGAGCAGCATCGATTCGGTGCCGACGACGTGGGCGAGCACATCGAAGATCGTCCAGCCCGGCAGCGGTGACGGCAGCCGCCAGCGGTCCTCGTCCAATCCGGCGGTCAGTTCCGCCAGCACATCCCACTGGCCGGAGAGCGCACTGGTCAGTTCGGCGCGGTCGAGTGAGGCTGTGCTCATGAACGAGTCTCCCTGTCGGTCGGGTCGAGTCGGTCCGGCTCCGCGCCGAGCCGGTCGAGCCCGGTGCGAAGCGCGGCCGCGGTGGCCGTCGGATCGTGTGGCCGTCGCAGCAGGAAGCCGCGGGCGAAGGTGAACAGGTCACCACCGCGGCGCGGCACCACGTGCAGGTGGACGTGATGCACCGTCTGGAAGGCCGCTTTACCGTCGTTGAGTACGAGATTCGCGCCGTCGGCGCCGAGATCGCTGCGCCGCAACGCCTTTGCGATGCGATGGCCCACGCGGAACAGGTCCGCGCCCAGTTCGGCGTCGAGTTCGTCGAGGTGGGCGGCATGGCTTTTCGGAATCACCAGGGTGTGCCCCCGGGTGATCGGCCGGATGTCGAGGAAGGCGTACACGCGCTCGTCCTCGTAGATCCGCGTCGCCGGCGCGTCGCCCGCGGCGATCCGGCAGAAGATACAGCCACTCACCACGCAGACATTACGGCGTAAGGCGCACCCGGCATAGCCCGCTTCTGCGCTGCGTGAAGCGGCAATCGAGGGAAAAGCCGTGGTCTGATGTGATGTTGATCTCAACTAATCTCACCGGCCTGCCGGGTACAGTTGCGAGAATTATTTCGGACCTTACTGAAAAGTAAGTTCCGCTCGGCCAGACCCAACAGGCGGCCCACCTGGACATCAGGGGGCCAGCTTGCCGTCACAAGTAAGGAAGTTGACCAGTGGAGACAACGCAGGGCGCGAACGAGGGCGCGCAGCCCGGCGACGACAGTCGCGCGTCGCACCGCACGCGTGTCGGTGTGGTTCGTGAGACCAATGCCGACGAACGACGCGTCGCGTTGGTGCCGAAGATCATCCCGAGCCTGGTGAAGCAGGGTGTACAGGTCGTCGTCGAAGCCGGCGCGGGTGTCGGGGCATTGATTCCGGACGAAGCCTACGAGGCCGCGGGCGCGACGATCGGTGATCCGTGGCAGGCCGAGGTCGTGGTGAAGGTGGCCCCGCCCAACGACGCCGAGATCGCCAAACTGTCCCAGGGCCAGACGTTGATCGGATTCCTGGCTCCGCGCAACGCCGACAACAAGATCGGGGCGCTGCAGAACGCGGGCGTGCGCGCGTTCGCCGTGGAGGCGATTCCGCGCATCTCGCGTGCGCAGGTGATGGACGCGCTGTCCTCGCAGGCCAATGTCGCCGGGTACAAGGCGGTGTTGCTGGCGGCGTCGGAGTCGACGCGCTTCTTCCCGATGCTGACCACCGCGGCGGGCACGGTGAAGCCGGCGACGGTGCTGGTGCTCGGTGTGGGTGTCGCGGGTCTGCAGGCCCTGGCGACCGCCAAGCGTCTCGGTGCGCGCACCACCGGATACGACGTGCGGCCCGAGGTGGCCGACCAGGTGCGGTCGGTGGGTGCGCAGTGGCTGGATCTGGGTATCGATGCGGCCGGCGAGGGTGGTTACGCCCGCGAGCTGACCGAGGACGAAAAGGCCCAGCAGCAGCAGGCTTTGGAAGATGCCATCAAGGGTTTCGACGTGGTGGTGACCACCGCGCTGGTCCCGGGTCGCCCCGCGCCGCGTCTGGTGACCGCCGCGGCGGTGGAGGGGATGAAGCCCGGCAGTGTGATCATCGACCTGGCGGGGGAGACCGGCGGCAACTGCGAGCTGACCGAGCCCGGTAAGACGGTGGTCCGCCACGGTGTCACTATCTGCTCGCCGCTGAATCTGCCGGCGACGATGCCCGAGCACGCCTCGGAGCTGTACTCGAAGAATATTGCGGCGCTGCTGGAGCTGATGCTGAAAGACGGCGAGCTCGAGCCCGATTTCAGCGACCAGGTGCTCGCCGATTCCTGTGTGGCCGGTGCGCCGAGCCGTCCCGCCGATTCCGAGGAGCAGGGCTGATGTATACCGAGCTTTTGGCCAATATCGCGATTCTGGTGCTGTCCGGATTCGTGGGTTTCGCGGTGATCTCCAAGGTGCCCAACACCTTGCACACCCCGCTGATGTCGGGCACCAACGCCATTCACGGCATCGTGGTGCTGGGTGCGCTGGTCACCCTCGGCAAGGTCGAGCACCCGTCGGTGCTCACGCAGATCATTCTGTTCGTCGCGGTGGTGTTCGGAACGCTGAACGTGGTCGGTGGTTTCGTGGTGACCGACCGGATGCTGGGGATGTTCAAGGGCAAGAAGCCCGCTGCGGGTGAGAAGGCGGGTAAGTAACCGATGGACAATCTGGTCAATATCCTTTATATCGTCGCGTTCTCGCTGTTCATTTATGGTCTGATGGGCTTGACCGGCCCGAAGACCGCGGTGCGTGGTAACTGGATCGCGGCGGTCGGTATGGGCATCGCGGTGATCGCGACGTTCATCTCCATCCGGGACACCTCGAACTGGATCATCATCATCGCGGGCCTGGTTGTCGGTGTGGCGCTGGGTGTTCCGCCGGCGAAGTTCACCAAGATGACCGCGATGCCGCAGCTGGTGGCGGCGTTCAACGGTGTCGGTGGTGGCACGGTCGCGTTGATCGCGTGGTCGGAATTCATCGACAGCGACGGCTTTTCGCAGCTGCACGAGCAGCCCACCGTGCACATCGTGATCGGTTCGCTGTTCGCGGCGATCATCGGTTCGGTGTCGTTCTGGGGCTCGCTGATCGCGTTCGGCAAACTGCAGGAGATCCTGCCCGGCCGCCCGATCGGGCTCGGCAAACTGCAGCAGCCGGTCAACCTGCTGCTGCTGGTGGGCGCGGTCGCCTCGGCCGTGGTGATCGGCATCGGCGCCACCAAGGACGGCGCGCCGTGGTGGTGGATGGTGCTGCTGCTGGTGCTGGCCGCGGTGCTCGGTTTGATGGTCGTGCTGCCGATCGGCGGCGCGGACATGCCGGTGGTCATCTCGCTGCTCAACGCGCTGACCGGTCTGTCCGCGGCGGCCGCGGGTCTGGCATTGAACAACACCGCGATGATCGTGGCCGGCATGATCGTCGGCGCGTCCGGCACCATCCTGACCAACCTCATGGCCAAGGCCATGAACCGGTCCATCCCGGCCATCGTCGCGGGTGGTTTCGGTGGTGGCGGCGGTGCCGCCGCGGCCGGTGGCGGTGAGCAGAAGCAGGCCAAGGCCACCTCGGCCGCCGACGCCGCGATCCAGATGGCCTACGCCAACCAGGTGATCGTGGTGCCCGGCTACGGTATGGCAGTCGCCCAGGCCCAGCACGCGGTCAAGGAGATGGCCTCGCTGCTGGAGGCCAAGGGTGTCGAGGTCAAATACGCCATCCATCCGGTCGCGGGTCGCATGCCCGGCCACATGAACGTGCTGCTGGCCGAGGCCGAGGTCCCTTACGACGCGCTCAAGGAAATGGACGACATCAACGGCGAATTCTCGCGCACCGACGTGGCTTTGGTGATCGGCGCCAACGACGTCACCAACCCCGCCGCGCGCGAGGACTCCTCCAGCCCGATCTATGGCATGCCGGTGCTCAACGTCGATCAGGCCAAGAGCGTGATCGTGCTGAAGCGGTCGATGAACTCCGGCTTCGCCGGCATCGACAACCCGCTGTTCTACGCCGACCACACCTCCATGCTGTTCGGCGACGCCAAGAAATCCGTCGGAGCCGTCACCGAGGAACTCAAGGCGCTCTAACGATCGAGGCGTCACCACCGCATCGGTGGTGGCGCAGGTTCGGACCCGAAACGGCCCGCAGCACATCTGCTGCGGGCCGTTTCCTTGCGTGCACGGTGCCTCCCGGCAGCGCGGGGCGGACTAGAGTGGCCCGCAGAGCGCGGTGGTGTCGGGAGCGTCGCACAACAGCCGGAAGGGGTCGACATGACGGTTCGGGAGCGATTCGATCTGCCTGCGGTGGGCGATGATTCGGCGGTCTACGGGACGCCCTATCAGACCCCCGAGGGCGCCACGGTCATCCCGGTGACGCGCCCCGGCGGAAAATTCCGGCGCGCGCGACCGCTGGGCGTCTTCGTAATCCTGGACGGGAACACCGGCTGGCATGCCGTCACCGACGACACCGCCATCGCGCTGCTGGGCATCTTCGTCGGCTTGGTGGCGACGACGCTGTCCTTGATCGCGGTCGTGCGGAATCCGCCGTGGCCGGACGTCAGGATCCGGATCGACCGCAAGGAGCGCTGAGGAGGGTCATCGCCGCCAGGCGTCGTTGCGCTCGGCATTGTCGAGAAACGCGTCGACCATGCGGTGGTTGAGCGCCGCGAGCTGACGCAGGTCCTCGGTCGACCAGTCCGCCAGCGCGTCGCGCATGTGACGTCGGCTCACCGCGCGGATCGCGTCGACGGTGGCCCGGCCCTCGTCGGTGATGCGCACCCGCTGTGCCCGGCGGTCCTCCGGATCGGTCACCCGATCGACGTAGCCGGCCCGTTCCAGGCGCTGGATCTGACGCGTGACATGCGGCGCCTCCACATCCAGGCAGGCCGCGAGCTCACCCATGCGCATGGGCTCCGCGGCGTCGGCGAGCATCCGCAGCAGCGGCACGTTCGCGCGGTCGAGATTCACCCCGGCCGCGGCCACGGTGCGATCGTGCCGTCTGGCCCGGGTGAGCAGGTGCGCGATCCGGGTCAGGGCGCGCTCGAGTTCCACGATGTAGTCGGCGTCGACCACCGATTCGGGACTTCCTTCGGAACGCGGCACAGGGTTATCCTACTACCCAACTTACTTAAGTTAGGTAAGTATAAAGATAGGGAACTCAGATGACGTCGACCGTCACCGGCCGATCCACCGGAACCGATTCCGAAACCGGTGCGCCGGCGCACCTGGTCGTGACACTGCTGGCGCTGTGCGCGGCAGGACTCGTGGTCTCGCTGCAGCAGACGGTGGTAATTCCGTTGCTGCCCAGGCTGATCGGGCAACTTCACACCGACGTAGCGGGTGTGACGTGGTTGTTCACCGCCGCGTTGCTCACCGGAGCCGTTGCCACGCCGCTGCTTTCGCGCTTCGGCGACATGTACGGCAAGAAGCGCATGGTGATGTTCTGTATGGGACTGCTGATCGTCGGTTCGGTGGTCTGCGCGATGGCGACTTCGCTGGGGGTCTACATCGTCGGCCGGGCGCTGCAGGGCACGTCGTCGGCGTTGATTCCCCTGGGCATCGGCATCATTCGCGACACCTTCCCGCGCGAGCGGCTCACCACCGCCATCGGCGTCATCAGCGGCACCATGGGTGTCGGCGGCACCATCGGCATGCTGGTGACCGGTGTCATCGCGGACGAGACCGCCAATCCGCATCCGGTGTTCTGGATAACCGCGGTGCTGGCCGTCATCGCGACCGTGCTGGTCGGGGTGAGCGCCAAGGATGTCGGGCAGCGCCACGGCGGGCAGCCGGACTATCTCGGCGCGGTCCTGCTCGCCGGTCTGCTGGTGTGCCTGCTGCTGGCCATCAGCGAGGGGCCGCGCTGGGGCTGGGGAGAGACCAGCGTGATCGGGCTGTTCGCCGCGGCCGTCGTGCTGGCCGTGGTGTGGGTGCTGGTGGAGCGCAAGGTCGCGCAGCCGCTGGTGCGCTTGCCCCTACTGGTCGGCCCGCGCTCGCTGTCGGCCAATATGGCGTCGGCGCTGCTGGGCTTCGCGATGTTCGGCTCCTTCACCCTGATCTCGAACTTCGTGCAGACCCCCGCCGACAAGGTCGGCTACGGTCTGTCCGGCTCGGTTCTGGCCGTGGGTCTCTACGGCATTCCCAGCTCGGTGCTGATGACCTTCTTCTCCTTCCGGACCGGGCGCATCGTCGCGCGCATCGGACCCGCCTTCACCCTGGCCATCGGCGCGGCCTTCGCCGGCGCGGCGACCGGATGGCTGGCGCTGTCGAATGCGCACGGCTACGACATGGTCATCTCGAATACGCTGCAGGGCATCGGCTTCGGGATCGGCTATGCGGCGCTGGGAACCCTTGCCGTCCAGCATGTTCCGATGAGCGAGAGCGGAATCGCCAGCGGGATCAACTCACTGGTGCGTACGGCGGGCGGCAGTATCGCCGGCGCCATCACGGCCTCGATTCTGAGCGCTCTCACCATCGGTCACACGGGGGTGCCGTCGCTGCACGCCTACGTGATCAGCTTCGCGGTGCTGAGTGTCGGGGCGTGGCTGGCAGCGGCCGTGGCGCTGGGCAACGGCGTGCGGCACAAGCACGAACGGTAGCGGTCAGCGGTTATCCTGGCCGAAACCGGGATCCCACATTTCTGGCGGATCGAGAACGCGGATGACCGTCAGGACAACCGTCCCAGTGCGGGGAGCAGCACAAAGCAGCCGGCAGTGCCGACCAACGCCACCGCGATGCCTGTGCAAAGCTGTCGCGCGCGCCCTCCGCGAGCGCAGAGCACAGCAGCGGCGATCAATTCGATCGCGTACAGCAGGACGAGCGCGAAGATCAGGTATCCGTTGATGAAGAACGGAATCACGTTCAGCGTGAGGCAAACTGCAGCCCCTCTGAATGACAGTGGGCCGAACCAGGTTTCGCGCCTGTGCTGCGGAGCGGAGTGTTCTCGGGTCACGGGACGCTCCTACCTGGTCGCGAAATAGAGGCATCCGATGATGACAGACGACCCGAGCCATATGCCCGCGGTGGTCACTGCGGCAAGAGCTAGGCCGCGGACAGGCCCCCGCGCCTTCCATCGAAGGAGCGAGGCGATGAGGGTACCTACCACCGAGGCGGCGAGAAACGAACCGAAGATCGTGCCGTCGGTGTCCGAGTGCATCACCCGCGCCGCGATGATCATGACCACCAACTGCAGCAGGAAGAAACCCGCGACGCCCCATGTGGCGAGGCGCCAGAACCGCGCATCTTCCGACGAAGAGGGCGTCATTCAGGCCGTCCCTGCGGGTATCCGCTGCACTGGGGCGGTGGGCGGCGCCGTGACCGGACCGAACGATGTCGACGGCTTCGGATTCCCTGGCACATCGTAGCGGTCGTTCCAGTCGGTGAACGGACCGAAGGCCGCACCTCCCACGCCGATGTCATGGTGAAACGGCAGATTCAGAGCCGGGCCGAGTGAGCTCCCGGATCGAGCCGGATCCAGCGCGATCGTTTGCGTGCGACCGTCGGGGGTGTCTTGAATACACCTCCAATGATGGGTAATCGGTGCGCGTCCCGTTCACTTGGACCCCGTTCGGACCGGGCTGGAACACCAAATCGCCGTTGACCGTGACATCGTGGACATCCAGGCCGGGAGGCTTGGTCATCCAAGAGGGCGGCAGTGGGTTACCCGCGTCGTACTGGATGCGGACCGACCCGTCTGGGTTCTGCCACACTTCCCGTCCGGCGCACCAACTTTGACCTCGCCCGGGCTGCCGTCGTCGTTCTCGCGGACAGACGGGTTCTGGCGCATGACGACGATGCCGTTCTCGTAGTCGACATACGTAGTGACCTTCGTATGTTCGGGATCGAAGTTCGGGTCGGCCGTTCGATTGTTCCCCAAGTCGCGCGCGCCGGGATTGAGATCGACTGGGTTGGGGTCCGGGTCGGAGACGTCACGTTGCTCGATGTACTGAGACGATCGGACCACCCCCTGCCCAGGAACGGGCGTGATCTTGACGACACGAATCTCGGGCCCGACCCCCTTGAACTCCGGGGTATAGCTGTTCGGGTTCAGGACCTCGGCTGTACTCCAGTCGGATGCGGTTGTCGGCGGACGCCCGAACAACTGCTGGAACGCCGCGGCCGAGGTGCGGATCCGATCCGGATCGGCGCGGGAATCTGTGGATTTGAAGCTCTGATCGGCCACCTTGATCGCCGTCAAGGTAGTCGTCGATGCCATCTTCGTCAGTTCGTCGTTGGCCGTGGCGATGGCGGCGCTCCACTGAGCATCGGCGGTTCGGAGGCTGGCGGCCAGTCCCGGAAGGCGAGAAAGCTGTACGCCCGCTTCGGAATTCGGATCTCGTATTCCGGTTGTGCTCCAGTCGTCCGCGACGGCAACCGGCGGGACGACGTAATGCTGAAAGATCGTCTTGATTTCCGCTATCGGGTACTGAAGGTCGCGAGCTGCGCCGGCGCAAGCGGCACTGAGGTCATCGTATGCGGTGGCAATCGCTCGCATCTGAGTCTGTTCGCGGTCGGCTTTGTCTTCAGCGGCTCGGGCCGCCGCGCCTTGCCACGCCGGATCGTGGTGGATGGTCTTGTGCAGCGTGCCCGCTACTTTGACGATAGCGTCAGCAATCTGGCCGGCCCGGTCGGCGACGCCCTGCAGGCCCGAGGTATCCACGGCCAGCACTTCTTTCGGAGTCGGCAAAATGGCTACCGGCCCGCGTGCGGGTCGCCGGAATTCAGATCCGCGACAGCGGCGAGGCGCTGAGCGGCGTCTTGGTCGTTGCCGTGAAAGCTGTCTGCACACGTCACCAACAGGGCTGAGAACTCGTCGAAACGCGCCTTCAGAACGTCTTTGGCTTGCGTACTCGCCGCATTGGACTTGCCGAGTTCGGTCCCTACCGACAAACCCGCGAGCAATTTCGCCACCGGATCGGCGTCGAGTTTCGGCGCATTGTCGACCTCGGTCGGTAGTAGCGCCAACTCCCGTGCACACCGGCGTGCCGTCGCTGCACGCCTACGTGATTCAGCTTCGCGGTGCTGAGTGTTGGCCGGCCGCGGCCGTGGCGCTGGGCAACGGCCTGCGACACAAGCACGAACGGTAGCGGCTAGGCGACTTTCAACGTTCCGCCGTCGATGACGTAGTCGGCGCCGACGATTGTGCGTCCCCGACGGTCCCTGCGAACCGGGCGCAGAGCAGGACGGCTATCAGGGGGAAGGTGAAGGCGAGGGTGAGGGAGGTGAGTTGGGCGAGCCAGCCGATGACCGAGGGGCCGGCGAGGAAGCCGAGGTAGCCGAGGCCGAAGACCTTGGACATGTCGGTGGCGGCGGTGGCGGTACCCAGATTGCCTGCGGCGGTGAAGATTTGGGGGACGCCGCCGGCGAGGCCGAGGCCGGCGAGGATCCAGCCCGTGAGGCTCAGCGGCAGCCACGGCGAGACCATGATGACGGCGAGGCCGGCGGCGCCGAGGACCGCACCCCAGCGGACGACGGCGATGCGGCCGAAGCGTTCGCTGACCCGGTCCGCGGTGAAGCGGCCGACGGTCATGGCGATGGAGAACGCGCCGAACGACAGTGCGGCGGTGGCGTCGCCGACCCCCAGGTGTTCGTGTGTCTGCAGGGCGCTCCAGTCGTTGGCCACGCCCTCGGCCATCAGCAGGGCGAAAGCGATGGCGGCCAAGGCCAGTACCTTCGGCGGGAGCAGACGCCGGATGCGCCGCCGCACGGATTCGCCGCGTCGGATGCGGGAATCCTGCGGTGCCACGGCGGATTTCACGTCCGATTCGCGAGCCACCGCGGCGGCGGTGCCCGCGTGGTCGGCGGCCGGCGCGGCGTATTCGGCCACCGCGGCGCTGGGTTCGATGTGCGAGGTCGTGTGCGGGCGGGGGAGCAGACTCGGCACACTGGCCAGCATCACCAGCAGGCCCAGCACCGCCGCGACCGCGAAACTCACCCGGATATCGGCTCCGGCGTGCATGGCCGCCGCGCCGGCGAGCGAGCCGACCAGGCCGCCGCAGGAGAAGAGTGCGTGGAACGCGGCCATGATCGGCCGGCCGTAGACCCGCTCGACCTGCACGGCCTGGGCGTTCATCGACACGTCGAGCGCGCCGTTGCCGAAACCGAAGATCGCGAGCGCGAGGCCGAGCTGGATCGGTCCGGTCGCCCACGCCGGCCCGCTCACCGCCACGATCAGCCAGCTGACGGCAGCGGCGACCAGAGCCCGGCTGCCGAAGCGGTCGGCGAGCGGACCCGCCGCCTGCATACCGACGATGCCGCTGCCGGCCATCACCAGAATCAGTAATCCCAGGGTTCCGTGCGATACCCCGGTGCGATCGGTGATGACCGGAATGTGCACCACCCACATCGCGGCCAGGAACCCGTTGAGCGCGAAAGTCGCGAACACCGCTGCCCGCGCGCGGCGAGCGGTCGGAGCAACCGTCCCGCGCGGTGTCGTCTCCACCGATGAATGCATCGGTTCGACGGTACCGGGCGCGCACCGATTGTTCACCGCACGAGAGGCCGTGCCGGACCGGGCGGCCCGGCACGCGGATCCCCTTGGGGCCCAACACCCGAAGCGCCTGCCCCGCGGGTACGACTCCGGAGCGGAGGAGTGCGTCGAAGCGTCGTTGATTCGGCGGCGCCGACCGCGGTCGGCAGCTCCCCGTCTCCCGAACGATCACGGCATCGTCGACGTCACCGCACGGGCCCCGGATGTAACCGGTTTCGATTCGAGTGTATGACCTACCACCGACACGTTTCGGCGGCGCGCCGGGTTCACCGCCGCCTCCGCCCGCGTCGCTCCGGTCGCGTCACTATTGTCGGGGCGGTGACCACTCAGCAGGACTATCCGGTGCTCTGGCCGGTGCCGACCCGATGGGCCGACAACGACCACTACGGCCACGTCAACAACGTGACCTACTACTCGTACTTCGACACCGCGGTCAACGCCTGGTTGATGGCCGCGACCGGCACCGACATCCGGGAACTGCCCGCGATCGGCGTGGTCGCACAGACCTCGTGCCAGTATCTGGGCTCGCTGAGTTTTCCCGACCAACTGCGGGTGGGGCTGCGAATCAGCCGCCTCGGTCGCTCCAGCATCACCTACGATCTGGCGATCTTCCGCGTCCTGGACGCCGGCACCGCCGCCGACACCACGGGGGAAGATCTGGAGTTGGCCGCCACCGGCACCTTCGTGCACGTCTACGTGGACAAGGAGACTCGCAAATCGGTCGAGATCCCGGCGATCATCCGCCGCGCCGCCGCCGCGCTGGTGACCGACGAGACCTAGGCACCGGCGCCCCGGGAAACCTCAGACCCGGCCCAGCAGGGTCAGCGGATCCTCGAGCAGTGAGGCCACCGTCGACAGGAACCGCGCGCCGAGTTCCCCGTCGATCATGCGGTGATCGAAGCTCACACCGAGCGTGGTGATCCACCGGATCGCCGGTTCGTCGCGGTACACCCAGGGGCGTTTCCGGATCGAACCCAGGCACAGAATCGCGCCTTCGCCCGGGTTGACCAGCGGCACACCGGTATCCACACCGAAGACACCCACATTGCTGATGGTGAAGGTACCGCCGCGCAGATCGGCCGGGGTCGCCGAGCCGGCGCGTGCCACATCGGCGAGCCAGCCGATCTCCCGGCACAGTTCGCGCAGGCTCAGCGACTGCGCCTCCTTGATGTTGGGGACGAGCAGGCCGCGTTCGGTGGCCACGGCGATGCCGAGATTGACGTAATGCTTGGTGACGATCTGATTGGCCTCGTCCTCCCAATAGGAGTTGATCCCCGGGAATTCGGCGATCGCCGCCAGCGTCGCCTTCGCGACCAGCGCCAGCGGAGTGAGCGACAGGCCGGTGAAGGAGTCGGTGCTGCGCAGGTGGTCGAGCAGTTCCATCGAGGCGGTGAAATCGGTGGTGACGAACGCGCTGGCCTGCGGGATGGTGCGGGCGCTGGTGGTCATGGCCGCGGCGATGCGCTTGCGGACCCCGCTGACCGGGGTGCGGGTTTCGCGTTCGCTCGGCGTCGGCCGGATGACACCGCCGTCGGGCCGCATGGTGGGCACCGGCGGGGCGGCCGGACGCGGCGCGTCGGCGGCCTCCTCCTCGGTCCGCACTCGGCGCGGCGGCTGCGATACCGGCACCGCGTGGCGCACATCCTCGACCGTCACCGCTCCACCCGGACCGGAGCCGGCCACGAAGGCGATATTGATACCGAGTTCGCGAGCCAGCTGGCGGGCGGCCGGAGTGGCGGGCGGGCGGCCCGGGAACTCCGGCGGGATCTCCTCGCCGCGTGCCGGCACGGCCGAATTCGCCTTCGCCGCACCGTTTTTCGACGCGGTGCGACGCCGGGTGGGAGCTTCGGCCTCGGGGCCGTAACCGACGAGCACCGACGTGCGGCCCTCGGCGTCGGCCCGGGCAGCTCCGGCAGCTTCGGCGGCCGTCGTGGAAGCTTCGCCGGCATCGGCGCGCACTCTGATCAGCGGTGCACCGACCGCCACCGTTTCACCGGGCCGGGCCAGCAGCTCGGCGACCTGCCCGGCGAACGGACACGGTAGTTCCACCTGCGCCTTGGCTGTCTCCACCTCGGCGATCGTCTGATTGAGCTCGACGGTATCGCCGACGGCCACCGACCAGGAGATCAGTTCGGCCTCGGTCAATCCCTCCCCGAGATCGGGCAGCCGGAACTCGAGTATGTGATTGTTGTCGTCCACAGCAGGGTCTTCCAACGGGCACCTCTGTCCGAACAGTTATCAGGCGGCGAAGGTTCGATCGACCGCGTCGAGAATGCGGTCCGGGTCTGGCATGTGGTGCCGTTCGAGCTTAGCCGGGGGATAGGGGATGTCGAAGCCACCGACGCGCAGGACCGGCGCCTCGAGGTAGTAGAAACACCGTTCGGCGACGCGCGCGGCGATCTCGGCACCGAGTCCGGCGAAGACGGGCGCCTCGTGTGTGACGATCAGCCGGCCGGTCCGGCGCACCGATTCCTCGATGGTGTCGAAGTCGATCGGCGACAGGCTGCGCAGATCGATCACCTCGAGTGAATGACCCTCTCCGGCTGCGATTTCGGCCGCCGTCAGGGCGGTGGCGACCATCCCGCCGTAGGCGACGAGGGTGGCGTCGTGGCCCGACCGGCGGATGCGTGCCCGGTGCATGGGCAGCGGATCGGTGTCCAGAGCGGTGAAATCGAGATCGGCCTTGTCCCAGTAGCGTCGCTTCGGTTCGAAGAAGACGACCGGGTCGTCGCACGCAATCGATTGGCGCAACAGCCGATACGCGTCCTCGGGCGTGCTCGGCGACACCACGCGCAGTCCGGCGGTATGCGCGAAATACGCCTCCGGCGACTCCGAATGATGTTCGACCGAACCGATTCCGCCGCCGAAGGGAATCCGGATGGTGATCGGGGCGCGGACCTTGCCCTGCGTGCGGTAGTGGATCTTGGCGACCTGCGAAACGATCTGGTCGAAGGCCGGGTAGACGAATCCGTCGAACTGGATCTCGCACACCGGCCGCAAACCACGCAGTGCCATTCCGAAAGCCGTTCCGATGATGCCGGATTCGGCCAGCGGCGTGTCGATGACGCGATTGTTACCGAAGTCCTTCTGCAGCGTGTCGGTCACCCGGAAGACGCCGCCGAGCCGCCCGATGTCCTCACCCATCAGCACGACCTTCGGATCGTCCTCCAAGGCCCGGCGCATCCCCGTGTTCAGCGCGTTCGCGAAGGTGGTGATCATGCCCGTACTCCTTCCTCGAAACCCGCCAGGTATCCGGCGTACTCGTCGCGCTCGGCGGCGATCAGGGGATGCGGGGTGGTGTAGACGTGCTCGAACAGCTGCATCGGATCCGGATCGGGCATGTCGATGGTCGCGGTGCGGACCGCGGCACCGACCGCGTCGGCGCGCTCGGTGACCTTCCGCTCGAAGTCGCTGTCCCACAAACCCTCTCGCTCGAGCAGCCGTCGCATGCGGTCGATCGGGTCGCGGCGCTTCCACAGTTCGGTTTCCGCGGCCGAACGGTAGCGGGTGGGATCGTCGGCGGTGGTGTGCGGGCCCATCCGATAGGTGATGGCCTCGATGAACGAGGGGCCGCCGCCGGCGCGGGCGCGGGCGACGGCCTGGCGGGTCACCGCCAGCACCGCCAGCACGTCGTTGCCGTCGACCTGGACGCCCGGTATGCCGTACCCGTAGGCGCGCCGGACGATCGGCGTCTGGCTCTGCACCTCTACCGGTTCGCTGATCGCCCAGTGGTTGTTCTGGCAGAGGAACACCACCGGCGCACTCCAGGTGGCGGCGAAGCCGAGCGCCTCGGCGATATCGCCCTGACTGCTGGCGCCGTCACCGAAGTAGGTCAGCACCGCGATCTCCGCACCTTCCAGGTGTGCGGCGTAGGCGTAACCGGTGGCGTGCAGGCCCTGAGAGCCGACGACGATGGCCGGATTGGTCATATTGATCTCGTCCGGATCCCAGCACGAATGCGCGACGCCCCGCCACAGCCGGGTGATGAGAGTGGGATCCACGCCGCGGCAGTAGGCGACACCCGCCTCGCGGTAGCTGCAGAAGACATAGTCGTCGTCGTGCAGCGCGCGGGCCGAGCCGATCTGCGATGCCTCCTGCCCGAGCAGCGGGGCCCACAGGCCGAGCTGGCCCTGCCGCTGCAATGCGGTGGCCTCGACGTCGATGCGGCGGGTGACGACCAGGTCCTCGTACAGTTCGCGCAGTTCGGCCGGACCGATATCCGAGATCAGGGCCGCGTGCTCGCGGTCGAGAACGCGGCGCCCGTCGGGCTGAACCAGTTGCACGGGATAGGGGTTCGTCCCGGTGTCGTGCCTGGTTGTGGTGTTGTGCACAGCCGTCACCTCCTTGTTGCCGCGTACGACGGGGTCTTCCGTCCCTCGCGATCCGGCGGACTGCTCTTCGCCAGCTGTGTGCTGTACTTCACAGCATCCACGATTGAGCGGGATGCGCAAGTGGCGACATGCGAACTGTGCACAATGCTCGATCCCGACCGGGTCAGAACTGTCATACTGCGTAACATGCCCAGTGCCGAACCCGCTCCGGCGACTATCGACGCCACCGACGCCAGGCTGCTGCTGGAACTGGTTGCCAACCCTCGTGCCACCGGGGTGGAACTGGCCACGCGGCTGGGGCTGTCCCGTAACACCGTGCAGGCCCGGCTCGCCCGATGGGAGGCCGCCGGTGTGCTGGCCGGATTCGAGCGGCGGGTGGACCCGCGCGCACTCGGTTACCGGCTCGCGGCCTTCGTCGCGGTGGTGGTCGATCAGCATCGGCTCGCCGACGTGGTGGCCGAACTCGCCGAGATCCCCGAGGTCACCGAGGTGTGCGGCACCACCGGGCAGACGGATCTGACCGTTCGCGTGGTCGCGCGCGACGCCGACGATCTGTATCGGATCACCGGCGCGATCCTGAAGATCGCGGGGGTGCAGCGCACCAATATGGCGCTGGTCATGCAGCAGTTGGTCGGGCCGCGCACCGCGCCGCTGCTGCAGCGACTGGCCGGAGCCGACGAGGCGGCAGCATCGCGACAGGACGCCGGACGAACCGACGCAGGGCGATCCGATGCCGGCGAGAATTCGGTCCAGTTCCGGCGTACTGGCCGCTGACGGCGGGGCCAGCCGCCCGCGAAGATAGCTCGGTGACTGCCACCGCCGATTCCGCATCCCGCCCGCCCGATGTCGCCGAGATACAGCCGGGCCTCCAGGCGGCGGTCGAGGGCGAGCACGGGCCCGGCGGTGCCGGACAGGCGGTCGGCGCCGGGATCATCGCGGCGCTGGTCGGTTTCACCAGTTCGTTCGCCGTCGTGCTGGCGGGACTGACCGCGGTCGGCGCGACGCCGGCGCAGGCCGCCTCGGGCCTGCTGGCCGTCTGTGTCACCCAGGCGCTGGGCATGTGGATCCTGAGCCGGCGCTATCGCATGCCGATCACCCTCGCCTGGTCGACTCCCGGTGCGGCGCTGCTGGCCGGCGCCGGCGCGGTGACCGGCGGCTGGCCCGCGGCGGTGGGGGCGTTCGCGGTCACCGGCGTATTGATCGTTCTCACCGGCTGCTGGTCACGGCTGGGCCGGCTGATCACCGCGATCCCGGTCGAGATCGCGCAGGCCATGCTCGCCGGTGTCCTGTTGCCGCTCTGCCTCGCGCCGCTGCGGGCCTTGACCACCTCGAGTGCGGCAGTGGTGGCGCCCGTGCTGGTGGTGTGGGTGGTGCTGCAGCGGTACGCGCAGCGGTGGGCGGTGCCCGGCGCCTTCGTCACCGCGGTGGCCGGGGCGGGAATCGCGATGATCGCCGGACATCGCTCGATTCCGGTCGCCGATCTGATTCCGAAGCTGGAAATCACTGTGCCGCACTGGAGTTGGCAGGCCGTCATCGGCATCGCGATTCCGCTGTACGTGGTCACGATGGCCGCGCAGAACATCCCCGGCGTGGCGGTCATGAGCTCGTTCGGCTATCGGGTGCCGTGGCGGGCGTCGATGACCGTCACCGGCCTGGGAACCATCGTGGGCGCCCCGGCGGGCGGACATGCGATCAACCTGGCCGCGATCAGCGCGGCGTTGGCGGCCGCGCCCTCGGCCCATTCCGATCCGCGCCGGCGCTGGGCGGCCACCATGGCCGCCGGGGCGTCCTATCTCGTGCTGGCCCCGGCCGCCGCGGCGCTGGTCGCGCTCGCCGCCGCCGCGCCCGCCGGTGTGCTGGAAACCGTTGCCGGACTTGCCCTCCTCGGCACCTTCGCCGCCGCCCTCACCGCGGCGCTCGGGGTGGCCGAACATCGCGTCGCGGCCACGGTGACCTTCCTGGTCTCGGCCTCCGGGATCGCGGTATTCGGCATCGGCGCCGCGTTCTGGGCGGTGGTCGCGGGCCTGGTCGTGCGGTGGATGCTGACTCGCCGGGACGCGCCCGTGTCGTAGGCTGACACGTGTTCGCGTCACGGGTACATCTGTTGACTGAGGAGCCGGGCTTGACCGCGGTACTGATCTCCCCCGAAGAACTCCGGAAATCGCTGGCGGACAGCGAGAGCCGGACGCATCTGCTGGATGTGCGCTGGGCGCTGGGCGATCCCGACGGTCCCCAGCACTATCTCGCCGGCCACATTCCCGGCGCGATCTTCGTCGATCTGGAGACCGAGCTGGCCGCCCCGCCCTCCCCGGCGCACGGCCGCCACCCGTTGCCGACGCTTACTCACCTGCAGAAATGCGCGCGCAGCTGGGGACTGCGCACCGGGGAGCCGACGGTCGTCTACGACGCCACCGGCGGCATGGCCGCCGCCCGGGCGTGGTGGCTGCTGCGCTGGGCGGGCCTGCGCGACGTGCGCATTCTCGACGGCGGTCTGCCCGCGTGGGAGCGCGGTGGCGGCGATCTGGCCGTCGGCACCGAACCCGACCCGGCGCCCGGCGACGTCGTGCTCACCCCCGGCAATATGCCGGTGGTGGATGCCGACGAGGTCGCGGGCTGGCCGGGCGCGCTGCTGGACGCGCGAGCCGGGGAACGCTATCGCGGGCAGGTCGAGCCGATCGACCCGCGCGCCGGCCACATTCCCGGCGCGGTGAGCGTGCCGACCGCGGAAAACCTCACGTCCGAGGGCACTTTCAAAACTCCGGACCAGTTGCGGGCGCGGTTCTCCGATCTCGTCTCCGGTCCGGTGGCGGTGTACTGCGGTTCCGGGGTGACCGCCGCGCACCAGATCGCGGCGTTGTCGGTCGTCGGAGTGTCGGCCGCGCTGTACCCGGGTTCGTGGTCGCAGTGGTCGTCGGATCCGGAGCGTCCGGTCGCCACGGCCCTGGATTGATCAGCCCACGGCCCCGGCCGCGAGGGCCGCGCGCCAGTCACCGTATTCGCTGATGTCCTTCCCTTCCGCGGCGGCGGTCCCGTCACATCCGAATGCGGTGTGCCAGGTGCCGTCGTCGAGTTCGACGGCGCCCAGCTGCATCGGCGCCGGTAGTGCGGCGAGGAAGCGGCCGAGGGCGGCAGGGGAGAGCGACCAGCGTTCGCCCGCGACGGACACACCACCCTCGCAGCGGGTCACCGCGGGTTTCGGTGGGGTGGTGTCCAGGGCGGCGAGGCGATAGGCCGCGGCCGTGCGGACCGGCCCGGCCCAGCGTGCGCCGAGCGCATGCAACTGGTGTTCCAACGGCTGGCCGCGCAGATGGGCCCCGAACACGATCAGCTCGCACACCGGCGCCACCGCGAGGGGCCACGGCCGCGTGATCTCCGCATCACCGGTGATCGACACGGCGATGTCCAAGGCCACCGCATCCTCGAACGGCCGAGCGAAAACCGTGACACCGAAACAGGATTCGCCCGCCATGCCGGCTGGTACGGCCACCGCGCACAGATCGAACAGATTGCAGAAGTTGGTGTAGGTGCCCATGCGGGAGTTGATTCCGATCGGATCCGCCTGGACCTGCGAGATGGTGGGGTGCATCGGTGCGGTCGGCGCGATCAGGGCGTCGGCGTTACCCAGACTGTCCATCGCGAGGGCACGCAGGCGCTCGAGTTCGGCGCGATCGGCGACCAGCCGATGCGCCGGAATCGCGCCCGCGGCGCGGATGATGCTCGCGACGGTGGGGTCGACGGCGTCGGGCCGCGACTCGACGAATTCGCCTACCGCGGCGTATCTTTCGGCGACCAGCGCCCCGTCGTAGAGCAGCCGGGCCGCGGCCAGGAACGGCTCCGGGTCGATCTCCACGATGGTCGCGCCGCGCTGCCGTAACACGGCGACGGCCCGCTCGAAGGCCGCCCGCCACACCGGGTCGAGTTCCGGCAGGTCGGCGAAGATCGCGACGGTCGGGCGCGGCGGCGCCGCCAGCCTGGTATCGGCGGGCCAGGCACGCCCGGGCGCCCCGGCGGCCATCACACCCATCGCCTGGTCGGCACGTGCCGGGTCGGCGGCGAAGATCGTCACGCAATCGTAGGAACGGCAGGCCGGGACGACCCCCTCGGTGGAGACGACTCCCACGGTCGGTTTGATGCCGACGATGCCCTGCAGCGCCGCCGGAACGCGCCCGGAACCCGCGGTATCGGTGCCGATGGCGATATCGGCCGCACCGGTCGCGACGGCCACCGCCGACCCGGAACTCGAACCGCCCGAGATGAATTCGGGCCGCCGCGAATCGGAGACCGGACCGTAGGGAGAGCGGGTGCCGACCAGACCGGTCGCGAATTGATCCATATTGGTCTTGCCGACCACCACCGCACCCGCGGCGCGCAGGGCCGCGACCGCGGGCGCGTCGCGGTCGGGTAGATAGGCGTAGTCCGGGCAGCCTGCGGTCGTCGGCAGGCCGGCTACGTCGACGTTGTCCTTGACGGCGACCCGCAGGCCTGCCAGCGGGCCCGGGCCGTGCGCGCCCGGATCGTCGGCACAGCGGTGAATCCAGATGCTCACGTCGGTGTCCTCATCCTCGTTCGTGCAATTCGCCCGCCGCCTGCCACGAATCACGCTCGGCGGCAAACGCTTCCGCCTGAACCGCGCGGAAGGCGGCGATGGATTCGGCGTTGGCGGACAGGAAATCGCGGTATTCGGCGAGACGGAATTCGCCCTCCTCCGCACGCAGTACGCCACGGCCGCGGGCGACGTCGGCCCGCAGGTCCAGCAGTTCCTCCGCGGATACCGGATACCAGCGGATGCGATCGAAATACCGCAGCAGCCAGGGATCTTCGGCCTCGCCGGTGGACCGGTGGTTCCACACTTGTGTGGTGCGGCCGACGAATTGATAGCCGCCGGGCCCCTCCATGCCGTAGATGCACAGGTAGGCGCCGCCGATGCCGACCGCATTCTCCGGCGTCCAGGTGCGGGCCGGATTGTATTTGGTGGTGACCAGGCGATGGCGCGGATCGGTCGGCGTGGCGACCGGCGCGCCGAGGTACACGTCGCCGAGCCCGAGCACGAGGTATTCGGCGGCGAAGACGGTATCGAAAACGTCTGCGACCGTGCCCAATCCGTTCATCCGGCGAATGAACTCGATATTCCACGGGCACCACGGCGCATCGGCCCGCACGCCGTGCATATAGCGGGTGATGGCCTCCCGCGTGGCCGGATCGTCCCACGAGAGCGGCAGGTGCACCGTGCGGCTCGGCACCACCAGTTCCGCGGCCGAGGGCAGGGCGGATTCGGCCTCGCGCAGCAGTCGCAACAGTTTCGGCGTGGCCAGCCGGTCCGGATCGAAACGCACCTGCAGCGAACGGATTCCGGGTGTCAGTTCGGTGATCCCCGGCCCGGCGTATTCGAGCAGATGCCGGTGCAGGGCGTGGACGCGGGCGCGCAGCCCGAGATCCAGTGTCATATCACCGTATTCGACGAGTACGCCGTCGTCGCCGGCACGGCGATAGGTGACGGCGGTGGTGTCGTCGGCGTCGGCGCGGGCCAGGATGCCGTCGTCGCCGTCACCGCCGTCGGACAGCACGATCGGCCAGTCGGCGCGCCGGGCCGGGCCCAGAGCGCGGATCGAGGCGGCGCGGTCGGCGCGCACCGGGACGAAGCGCACGGTGTCACCCGGACAGAGCTGGCCGAGTTTCCAGCGCTCCGCCGCGACAACCGTGACGGGACAGACGAATCCGCCGAGGCTGGGACCGTCCGGCCCCAGCAGGATCGGCGTATCGCCGGTGAAGTCCAGGGCGCCGACCGAATAGGCGGTGTCGTGGATGTTCGAGGGATGCAGTCCGGCCTCGCCGCCGTCGCTGCGCGCCCAGTGCGGTTTCGGTCCGATCAGCCGCACTCCGGTCCGATCGGAGTTGAAATGCACCTCGTAGTCGGTGCCCAGGATGGTGTCGATATCGGCCCGGGTGAAGAATTCCGGTGCGCCGTGCGGACCCTCGGTGACCGCGAGTTCCCATCGTCGCGTCAGCACCGGCTGCTCGGCCATCGGCACGCCGGCCCCGATGGGGCCGGTCGCCTCGCCGAGGGCTAACCGGTCGCCGGCCCGAAGGGCGGCGCCGGTGCCACCGCCGAACCTGCCGAGTGTGAAAGTGGCCGCGCTGCCGAGATAGTCGGGCAGGTCCAGACCGCCGGCGAACAGCACGTAGGTCCGCATCCCCGGCCCCTGCACGGCGCCGATATCCAGCGTGCCGCCCGCCGGGACCTCCAGGGTGCGCCACTGCCGTACGCGCTCGCGGTCGACGGTCACCGTCGCGGGCGCACCGGTCACGCACACCCGGGTCGCGGTGCGGAATCGCAGCGCCGGCCCCGCGAGGGTGCATTCGAGTCCGGCCGCGCCCTCGTCGTTGCCCAGCGCGCGGTTGCCGAGCCGGAACGACAGGTCGTCCATCGGTCCCGACGGCGGGACACCGACGTGCCAGTAGCCGACGCGGCCCGGCCAGTCCTGCACGGTGGTGAGCATGCCCGGGCGCACCACCTCGATGCCGGCGGCTTCTGTGTCCGGAGTCGTTGTGCCGAACTCGATTTCGGTCGCTGTCGTCATTGCGTCACCACCATGCGTACCGGCGTCGGATCGAATCCGTTGCAGGGGTTGTTGATCTGCGGGCAGTTGGAGATCAGGACGAGGGTGTCGATCTCGGCACGCAGCGTCACCGACTTACCCGGTGCGGAGAGCCCGTCGACGATGCCGAGGGTGCCGTCGGCCTCGACCGGAACATTCATGAACCAGTTGATGTTCGAGACCAGATCGCGTTTGCCGAGCCCCCATCGCAACGCCTCGGTGAGGAAGTTCTCCACGCAGGCGTGCTGATGGCGGGTGTGGTGGCCGTAGCGCAGGGTGTTGGATTCCTGCGAGCACGCGCCGGCGATGGTGTCGTGGTTGCCGACCTCGTCGGCGACCACTGTCATCAGTGCCGTCCCCGATTCGGCACGGAGCACGCTGCCTGTGGTCAGGAAGATGTTGCGCTGGGCGGCGACGGTCGCCTGGGCGCTGTAGCGGTCGGCGTGGTCGGCGGCCGAGTAGAGCAGGCAGTCCACCGCCTGGTTTCCGTACAGGTCGATGATCTGCCACTGCTGGCCCGCCCGGACCACGGTCGACCACGGCGCGCAGGCGGCCACGGTCTCGTCCAGGACGACGGTGCGTTCGGTCACGGTGGTCATGCGATCGCCTCCGGATCGTGTGCGGCCAGCCAGGCCTGTTCGGTGTTCTCCACGGCCCGGCGATATTCCGGCTCGGTGTCTTCGGTGCCCTCCGGCTCCCCGGCGCCGCGCCAGGCGACCACGTCCAGCGGCGTGGCGGGCCGGTCGTCGAGCGGATGCGTGCCGTTGGCTATCAGGACGGTCAGCGGCAGGTGGATCAGCAATTCGACGGAGCTGCCCGGGCCGGCGCTGCCGGTGGCGGTGAGGGTGCCGTCCGCGCCGACGCGCACACCGCGGAACAGTGCGACCGAAGGGCCGATATCGCGCGGTGTGAGACCGTGTTTCGCTCCCGCGACCCGCAGCGTTCGCCGTACCTCGGGGGTCGGTCCGCACAGCGTGTCGTGCCGGCCGGACGTGTCGGCGACGATCGTGGCGATGACGCGCCCCTGATCCGAGAGCAGCGGATGGCCCGGGCCCGGGTAGGCCTGCCACGGCACCTTGATCGTGTCGGCGACGTTCAATCGTTCCCACGGTGCCTCGGCCCGCAGGAGCAGCAGGTGGGCACCGGCGGCGCCGTCCGGATCGGCCAGCCGGAGCCGGGTGCCGCGGGCGAGCACCGCGGTGGTGTATCCGTTGCCCGGAACCCGTTGGGCGAAGGTCACTTTCGTGGGGTCGAGGCCGTCCGGCAGATCGGGGCCGGCGACGGTGGCGGCCGCGGCTTGCGCTCGCGCGTGGTCGCGGGCGCCGACGGTGGAGGCGGTTGCGGACATGGTGTCTCCTCGCAGTCGGATGGAAAGGTCCCTCAGGCGGGTTGCGGCGCGGGCCGGGCCTCGGCCGACGCGGCGCGGGGTGTGACGATGCGGTGCACGACCGCGCCCACCGCGACGGTCAGGAGCAGGAACAGCGGTGCGGCCCAGAGCATCCACCAGTCGCCGCCGGCGGGCGTGTACACCTCCGGGCGCGGCCAGGCCAGATTCACCGCCATCGCGATGCCCCACACCACCGCGGCGACGTTCACCGCGATGCCGTAGCGACCCAGCGAGAACAGGCCGGGCTCGGCGGCGGGCAGCCCGCGCAGCCGCCGGATCAGCAGCGGCACGGTGACCAGCAGATAGGCCACGTACAGCGTGACGATGCAGACGCTGGCCAGCGTCGCGAACAGCGCGGCGTTGCCGAGGTTCACCACCAGCAGCGCCACGGCGAGCACGCCGATGATCACCGCGGGCAGGATCGGGGTGCCGAAGCGCGGGTGCACGGCGGCCAGCCGGGACGCGAACGGCAGGCGGCCGTCGCGGGCCATCGAGAAGATCAGTCGTGAACCCGCGGTCTGAATGGCCAAGGTGCACACCGTGATCGCCACCGCGACACAGCCCAGCAGCACGGTGCCGGCCGGACTGTCGAGTTTGGCGGTGATCACGTAGGCCAGTCCGTCGGTGGCCAGGTGGCCGTCGCTGACGCTCGGTGCGGCCATCAACGCGCCCAGCAGGAGCAGGCCGCCGCCGAGGGCGGAGGCGGCGAGCGCCAGCAGGATGGTGCGCGGTGCGACCCGGCGCGGATTCTTGGTCTCCTCGGAAAGCTCTCCGGCGGAATCGAATCCGACCATCACGTAGGCGGCCATCAGGCCGGAGACCAGAAACGCCGCCCAGTACGGGCCGGGCGCCGCCTGGTCGGTCTGCAGGACCACATCGGCGCCGCGTTCGGTATGGGTGAAGAACAGGGCGATGACGGCGAGCACACCCACGATTTCGACGGTGACGCCGATCGAATTGATCCGGGCCATCAGATCGATGCCGATCACGTTGATCACCGTCGTGATCACGAGCAGCACGCTGCCCAGCAGGACCGCGTTCGCCGCGCCGTCGGTGGAGGTGAGGGCGGTATCGGTGCCGACCAGTTGGAAGCCGCTCCAGATCGAGGGCAGGACCACCTGTAGCGCGATGGCGGCCGCGGCGGCGGTGACGATCTGGGCGATGATCATCATCCAGCCCGCGAACCAGCCGACCACCTCACCGGCGAGCCGGCGCGACCACTGGTAGATGCAGCCCGAGATGGGATAGCGCGCGGCGAGTTCCGCGAAATTCAGCGCGACGAGGAACTGGCCGGCGAACACGATCGGCCAGGTCCAGAAGAAGGCGCCGCCGCCGAAACCGTAACCGAATCCGAAGAATTGGAAGATGGTGGTGAGGATCGAGACGAAGGAGAATCCCGCGGCGAACGAGGCGTAACGGCCGAGCTTGCGATGTAGCACCGGCTGATATCCGAAACGTTCGAGATCGGCGCTGTCACCGATCGGGGATTGCGAGGGGGGATCGAGTGCGATGGCCATGGGCTGTCCCTAAGTTTGTAGGTGTCTGGGGTTGGTGCCCTGGATGCCCAGAGCGGTGGGGTGTAGCTGATGGGTTTTTGCCTTGTTCGAGGCTCCGAAGGACT